>NZ_JAUSYD010000001.1:5631046-5945803 GCF_030816615.1 Streptomyces sp. B1I3 | reverse complement strand
GCTGATCACGGCGGCGGCCGAGGCCGATCCCCGGGACCCGGTGCCCTGGCGGCTGGCACTCGACCACGCCCGGGGCACGCACGCCACCCACACGGTCTTCGGTGCGCTGTGGGAACAGGCAGTCCGCCGCTCCCCGCACCACCACGGCTGCCACCTCGCCGCGCTCGAGTACCTCTCGGCCTCCTGGTACGGCTCGCACCGCGAGTGCCTCGACTTCGCCGAACGGGCGGCCGAGGACGCCGCCGCGGACTCCCTGGTGCAGGCGCTCCCCGTACGGGCGGCCTTCGAGCTGCTGTGCGACGAGCGGGCCGCCGGACGCAGGACCTCCGTGCAGGAGGACCGTATCGACGCCGCCGCCGACCTCGCGATCCGGTTCTCCGCCCTGTTTCCCGCGGGCGACCCCTGGCCGGCCGAGGCCCGCAACCTGCTCGCGTACGTCCTGGCGGCACGGGGCCGCGCCGTTGAGGCACTGGAACAGTTCAGGCTGATCGGGCCCTACGCCACGTCGTTCCCGTGGGCGCGCGTGTCCGAGGACGCGCTCGGCGGGTTCCTCGACACGCGCGCCGGTGTGCGGCTCCGGGCGGCCTCTTCCGCGCCCTCGCGCGGACGGCCAGGACACGGCGGGGCCCGCGGCCATTAGGCTTGTCCGTTGTGACCACCGCTCGCCTGCCCCTCTTCCCGCTGAACGCGGTGCTGTTCCCCGGCCTCGTGCTGCCGCTCAACGTCTTCGAGGAGCGTTATCGCGCCATGATGCGCGGGCTGCTCGAGATCGACGAGGACGAACCGCGCCGCTTCGTCGTGGTCGCCATCCGCGACGGCCGCGAGATCGCCCCTACGGCCACCGGGATGCCGGACGCGGTCGCCGCCGCGGGACCGGTCGAGCGCGCGCCGGCCGACGGCTTCGGCCCCGACCCGATCCAGACCTTCCACCGGGTGGGCTGCGTCGCGGACGCCGCGAAGATCCGCGAGCGCGCCGACGGCAGCTTCGAGGTCCTGGCGACCGGCACCACCCGGGTCAGGCTGCTGTCCGTCGACGCGAGCGGCCCGTACCTGGTGGCCGAGGTCGAGGAGCTGCCGGAGGACCCGGACGGCGAGGGCGACGACACGCCCCCCGGGAGCGACGAGGCGGGAGCCCTCGCCGAAGGCGTCCTACGGGCCTTCCGCAGCTACCAGAAACGGCTCGCCGGTGCCGACGAGCGCTCCCTGACGACCGGTGCCGACCTGCCGGACGACCCGTCCGTGGTCTCGTACCTGGTGGCCGCAGCCGCCGTACTCGACGTCCCGACGAAGCAGCGGCTGCTCCAGGCTCCCGACACCGCGACCCGGCTGCGCGAGGAGCTGACGCTCCTGCGCAAGGAGACCGCCGTCATCCGGCATCTGCCGTCCCTGCCGGCGCTCGACCTGACCCGCGCCCCCACGCACCCCAACTGACGCGAGGACCCGGCACGGTGGCCAAGAAGACGAAGAAGCAGCAGTCCGGCGGCACCCCCGCCACGGTCGCCCTGACCGCGGCCGGCACCGCGTTCACGGTCCACTCCTACGACCACGACCCGTCTTCCCCGTCCTACGGCGAGGAGGCCGCCGAGGCGCTCGGGACCGCCCCCGAGCGGGTGTTCAAGACCCTGGTCGCGGACGTCGACGGCGAGCTGGTCGTCGCGGTCGTGCCGGTCGCCGGGTCACTCGACCTCAAGGCGCTGGCATCGGCCGTGGGCGGCAAACGGGCGGCCATGGCGGACCCGGCCGCCGCGGAGCGCACCACGGGTTACGTACGGGGCGGTATCTCCCCCCTGGGGCAGCGCAAGCGCCTGCGTACGGTCCTCGACGCGTCGGCGGACGCCCACCTCACGATCTGCGTCTCGGCGGGCCGCCGCGGCCTGGAGGTCGAACTCGCCCCTGGCGACCTGGCCGCCCTGACGGCCGCGGTACTGGCCCCGATCGGCCGCGCGTAGGACGCAGCCCGCCCGGCGCGTCAGGACCGAGGCTCGGGGGCCGAGCCCTTGGCCCGGCCCCGACCCGATCAAGTCCGCCCCGGCTCTCGGGGATGGGCCACGCGAGCCCGTCCGGCGATTGAGGACGGGGGTCCGTGGCGGAGCCCCGGTTCCGGGAAGGGACGGGTAGGGGACGAGGCACGCCGCAGGCGCCCCGCCCGCACCGCTACCTCCGCCCCGGCCCCTCCGCACCGCCCTCGGCGCCCGGACCCGGCTCGGCGCCCGCACCGCCGGCGCCGCCACCGGGCTCGGCAGGCGCAGAGCCGTGCGCGGGCCCGAACGCCGCCTCCGCATCCCCCGCACCAACACCGCCCCCGTACCCCGCCCCGTAAGGAACCCCCCACTCCGGCTCAGGGTCCCGCGGCCCGAACGCGGCCGTCAGCCCCAGATGCACGAGCATCGCCGCGACGGGCCAGGCCAGCATCGCCGCTCCCACCGCGTGCAGCTTCAGCGGCGCGTCGAAGGTGACGCCCTTGCCGACCTCCTTGGCGTGGGCCACCACGTCCGAGGTCGGCCCGAACCACGTGCCGATCCCCCACGCGAGCAGGGATCCGAGCAGCCCGCCCAGGGCCAGCCCCACCACCAGCGGGATGCCCCCGCGCCGGCGGAAGAAGAAGACCGCGGCGGCCGACACGAGGCCGAACGCCAGCGCGAGCAGCACGAACGTGCCGTCGGCCCCGATGGCCTCCTCGCCCTCGCTGTTCTTGAGGAACACCGCGGTGTCGTCGGAGATCAGGGGCACCCGGGGCGCCAGCCCCAGCCACAGCAGACCGAGGGCGAGGCCCGCGGCCGTCAGCAGGACCGTGATCACGGTGCCCTGCAACAGCTCCCTGCGGAGGGCCGGCGCGTCGGCCGGATCCTTTCCGGCCGGCACGGCGTGGGACCCCGACGGCGGGGCCTGCCAGGGGTTGTGGGGCTCGGGCTGATGCGGCGGCGTCAACGGTGCGGTCACGCTGCCATCGTGCCAGGTGGCCCGGCGGACCGCCCCACCGGACCGGCCGGGAACCACTGGGGGCGCCCGGCCCGCGGCGCTCCCGACTCGGCCGTCAGCGCACCGCCGCCCGCCGGTACGCCCACGTCGCGACGGCCAGCGACGCCACCCCGACCACCGCGCACACCGCGAGGTCGAGGACGACGACCGCCCAGTCCGGGTGGGCGTCGAACGACCGGGCGAGCGCCTCGACCCCGTACGTCGACGGCAGCAGATCGCGCGCCCAGCCGACCGGCTCGGGCAGTCGCTCGGCGGGCAGCACGCCGAGCAGCAGCGCGGCGGACATCCCCAGCTGCCCCAGCAGCGTGGCCAGTTCCTGGCGGGGGGCCAGCAGGCCGAGGGCGGCGCCGAGTCCGGAGAGGGCCGCCCCGGCCAGCGGGATGACGGCGACGAGTACCCACAGGTGTGTCAGGGGCAGTCCGAACAGCACGCTTCCCGCCACCGCCGTGACGACCGTGCCGGGCACGGTGAACGAGGCGTACGCCCCCGCCGCCCCCAGGACCACCGCGGCCGCCGGCACCGGCAGGGTGGCGTAGTGGTCGAGTCCGCCGCCGGCCCGCAACTGGCCGAAGTACTGGGCGAGCATGTTGAGCGCGACGAACGCCACGACCAGCACGCTCGACCCGGCGACGACGGCCCGCGCCTCGGCGCCCCCGTCGACGACCCCGCGCATCAGGACCATGATCCCGACGGACTGGAAGGTGGCGACGAACAACAACGGGATCCGCGCGACCCTCGCCCGCGACAGCTGCGCCCGGTAGACGGCGGCCAGCGCGGGCAGCAGCCCGGCCCGTGGCGCGAGGGGCGCCGGCGTCGTACGGAACGGCCGGCCGGCCGGGGCCGGGGCGGTCCGGGCCTGTGGCCCGGCCACCTTCTCCGCGGGCTCGACGGGAACGATGCTCGTCACCTGGCGCTGCTCCCCTTCGGCTTCGACACCTGCGTGATCACGCCTTCACCAGCCCTTCGGTCGCCCTGACGGCGTCCCCGCCGAGCGCCAGGTAGACGTCCTCGAGGCTGGGTGTGGCCAGCGTGAAGTCGTCCAGCGACGAGAACGCCGCCCCGCCCGTCACCGCGGCGACCGCCGCCCGTGCCTCGTCGGGGCCGAGCCGCAGTACCCACCGGCGCCCCGACTCCTGCGCCGAGGCGCGCAGCGCGGCCACCTCGGGGACGTCCAGCGGCGCCCGCTCGCGCCACACCAGTTCCACCCTGACCTCACCGGCCACCTGTTCCTTGAGCCCGCCGGGGGTGTCGCAGGCGATGACCTTGCCGCGTTCCATGACGGCGACCCGGTCCAGGACCGTCTCGGCCTCGATCACGTTGTGGGTCACCAGCAGGACGGTCACGCCGTGCTCGGCCCGCCGCCGGTCGACGGCCGACCACACCGCACGCCGGGCGACCGGGTCCATACCGGTCGTCGGCTCGTCCAGCACCAGGACGGGGCGCTCCCCGACGAGCGTGGCGGCGAAGCAGGCGAGCCGCCGCTGACCGCCCGACAGCTTCTTCAGGGGCCGTCCGGCGATCTCGGTGAGTCCCAGCTCCTCCAGTACGGCGTCGCGCGCGGCCCGTGCCTCGCGCAGCGCCAGTCCCCTGAGCCTGCCGGTGGTCTCGGCGGCGAGGGACACGGTCAGCTCGTCGAGGGCGGTCGATTCCTGGCCGAGGTAGCCGATGAGCCGTGAGGCCCGTTCGGGATGGCGCACGAGGTCGTGTCCCAGCACCTCGACGCTGCCGGAGTCGGGACGCATGAGCCCGGTGAGCTGGCGTACGAGCGTGGACTTGCCGGCGCCGTTGGGGCCGAGCAGTCCGAAGATCTCTCCCCGCCGGACGTCGAGGCTGATCCCGTCGGTGGCGCGCACCTCGGGGGTGGCGACGCGGCCGCGTCGGCCGCGGACGGCGGGATAGGTCCTGACCAGATCACGCACCGCGCACACGGTCCCGGTCCCGGTCTGTGCCTGTGCTGTGCCCGTACTCACGAGGTACGAGAGTACGGGGTCGGATGCCCCGTATGACTCCCGGGGCAGCGCAGTGCCGCCCCGGCTACTCCCCCACGGGGACGTGCTCGGCGGCTGCCCGCACGTCGATCTCGCGCCAGAAGCCCGCCCGGATGGCGTAACGGTCGTGCTCGTCGATCTGGTCGTCCTTGTGCGCGAGCAGCCCGAAGCGTGCCGCGTACCGCAGCAGTTCGCCGTCGATGCGGTGCGGGATGCGCGGGTACATGGTGGACAGCTTCTGCAGGTGGACGGTCTCCGGCAGCCGTTCCATCCAGCGGCGGGCGAAGACCTGGCCCACCTCGAAGGGGTCGCCGCCGACGGTGGTGATGTCCTCCTCCCGGTCGGCCCAGCGCTGTTCCGCGCTGGTGAGCTGGGCCAGCGTCGGCAGGGACGCGGTCTCGGCCGGTTCGCCGAGGGGGCCGCCGCGCTCGACCCAGCCCTTGTCGGACGACCAGCGCAGCGTGGCGTTGGGGGCCGGGGACTGTGCGGGGTTCGGGGCCGCCGGGGGGCCGGGGGCGCGCAGGCTCGCCAGGTCCTTGGGGGTGGGGACGCTTCTGTGGCCGGGGGCGGGCTGGGCGGGCGCGGCGGTCTCGTGGGCCGGAGCGGTGGAGCCGTTGCGGGCGGCGGCCTGCGCCTCGGAGGCCCGCTCGGCCGAGGCGGCGAGGGCGGCCTCGGGCAGCGGTGCGGAGAGGATGGCGGCGATCTCGGGGCGCGGGACGGGCGGCGGGGCGCAGACGCCGCCGGTGTCCTTGGCCCGGACCGCCTTGGTGATCCAGGCCCGGTCGAGCACGCGCCGCTCGTCGGCCTCGGCGACCAGGTCCTCGGACTGGTTGTAGTCGCCGTCGCCGGCCTGGACGGCCCAGAGGTGGACGGCGACTCCGTGTTCCTTGGCCGACATCAGTCCGGGCAGCAGGTCCCCGTCACCGGTGACGAGGACCACATCGGAGCAGGCGCGGTTCCTGGCCAGTTCGGTGAGTTCGGCGTGCATGGCCGCGTCGACGCCCTTCTGCGCCCACCGCCCGTCACTGCGGGTGAGGGCCCCCAGTCGCACCGTCACCCGGGGCATCACCCGCAGCCGGCGGTGTTCGGGCTGCGGAACGCGGTCCGGGGCGCCGTCGAACCAGTAGATGCGGAGCAGAGGTTGTTCCGTGTCGGCTTCGGCGCGTTCGCGCAGGCCCTGGATGAGGGCCGCGTGGTCGACGGTGATGCGGGAACGGGCGGGCTCCCCGGCCAGCAGACTCGCGGCT
Source organism: Streptomyces sp. B1I3 (assembly GCF_030816615.1). NCBI lineage: Bacteria > Bacillati > Actinomycetota > Actinomycetes > Kitasatosporales > Streptomycetaceae > Streptomyces > Streptomyces sp. B1I3. The sequence continues at coordinate 5,939,589 of NZ_JAUSYD010000001.1, read as the reverse complement.
GCACCCAGCAAGTAGCCGGCGTCCACCAGGACGACGCAACGGTCCACGCGTTCCACCCTCTTCCAGGAATCGGGAGCTGATCGGCGGGCCCGGTCGTAGGGGGGTGGGGCCGCTTACTCGGGGTTCGCTCACTCAGGGTTTCCTTCGAGTCTGCCCGACGGCACCGGCGTTAAGGTCCGGAACTCGATCATCGGCGTGGCGGATCCGGAAAACGGCGCATGATACCCCGTCTACTACGCTGGGTAATGATCCAACATGCGGCTTTTCTGGTGCTATGTGAGTCTGACAGCGGTCCTGGCCCCGAGATTCCCCACAGGAGGCATCACCATGGCCAAGAACAAGAACCGTAAGCAGGGCAGCCAGCACGACCGCGCGTCCGCCTCGGAGCGTGGTGCGGAGGAGACCAGGTCGACGGCGTACGAGTCGCAGACCCAGCCGCAGTCGCAGGGCAGCCCGTCGGACGTGGCCCGCAAGCACCAGCGGCGCTTCGGCCACAACTGACCGGTTCGCCGGGCCGAAAAGGCCGAGAGGGGCGCCCCGCCGATGGCGGGGCGCCCCTCTCGCTGTGCCGGGGACGCGCGTCAGCCGGCGAGGCAGGACGGGCCGAGCAGCACCTTCAGGTCGCCGAAGAGGGCCGGGTCGGGCTTGACCCGGTGCCGGTCGAGCCGGAGCACGGTGGTCTTGCGGGGGCCCTGCAGCTTGATCCGCACCTCGGTGTCGCCCCGGTGGTTGCTGAGGACCTCCCCGAGGCGGCTGACCATGGGCGGGGTGATCTTGACCGTGGGGATGGTGAGGACGACGGGGGCGTTGGTGCCGGCCGACGAGATGTCGGGAACCTGCATCTCCATGGCGACCAGGCGGGGGATGTCCTCCCGCTTGTCGAGGCGGCCCTTGACGAAGACGACGGTGTCCTCGACGAGCTGGGTGGAGACCAGCTGGTAGGTCGCCGGGAAGAACATGCACTCGATGGAGCCGGCCAGGTCCTCGACGGTGGCGATGGCCCAGGCGTTGCCCTGCTTGGTCATCTTGCGCTGGAGGCCGGAGATGATGCCGCCGACGGTGACGATGGCCCCGTCGGCGTGCTCGCCGCCGGTGAGCTGGGAGATCGCCGCGTCCGACTTGTCGGACAGCACGTGCTCCAGGCCGAAGAGCGGGTGGTCGGAGACGTACAGGCCGAGCATCTCGCGCTCCTGCGCCAGCAGGTAGGACTTCTCCCACTCGACGTCGGAGAACTCCACGTCCAGCCCGAAGCCCGGCTCGGAGGCCCCGTCGTCCGGGTCCCCCATGCCGCCGAAGAGGTCGAACTGCCCCTCGGCCTCCTTGCGCTTGACCTGCACGACGTTGTCGATCATCGGCTCGTGGTGCGCGACGAGGCCCTTGCGGGTGTGGCCCATCTCGTCGAAGGCGCCGGCCTTGATGAGCGATTCGATGGTGCGCTTGTTGCAGACGACCGCCTCGACCTTGTCCAGGAAGTCGGGGAACGAGGAGTACTTCCCCTTCGCCTTGCGGGACCGGATGATCGAGTCGACGACGTTCTGCCCGACGTTGCGGACCGCGGTCAGGCCGAAGAGGATCACGTCGTCGCCCTGGGCCGCGAAGTTCGACTCGGACTCGTTGACGTTCGGCGGAAGCACCTTGATGCCCATGCGGCGGCACTCGTTGAGGTAGACCGCCGACTTGTCCTTGTCGTCCTTGACGGAGGTCAGCAGGGCCGCCATGTACTCGGCGGGGTAGTTGGCCTTGAGGTAGGCGGTCCAGTAGGTGACCAGGCCGTACGCGGAGGAGTGCGCCTTGTTGAACGCGTATCCGGCGAAGGGCACCAGGACGTCCCACAGGGCCTTGATCGCCGCGTCGGAGAAGCCGTTCTTCTTGGCGCCGGCCTCGAAGAGGACGAAGTTCTTCGCCAGCTCGTCGGCCTTCTTCTTGCCCATGACGCGGCGCAGGATGTCGGCCTCGCCGAGCGAGTAGCCGGCGACGATCTGGGCGGCCTTCTGCACCTGCTCCTGGTACACGATCAGGCCGTAGGTGAGGCCGAGGACCTCCTTGAGGGGCTCCTCCAGCTCCGGGTGGATCGGGGTGATCTCCTGGCGGCCGTTCTTGCGCTCGGCGTAGTTCGTGTGCGAGTTCATGCCCATCGGGCCCGGCCGGTAGAGGGCCGAGACGGCGGAGATGTCCTCGAAGTTGTCGGGCTGCATCTGGCGCAGCAGCGAGCGCATCGGCCCGCCGTCGAACTGGAAGACCCCGAGCGTGTCACCGCGGCAGAGCAGCTCGTAGGTCTTGGGGTCGTCCAGCGGGAGGGAGAGCATCTCCAGGTCGACGCCCTTGTTGGCCTTCACCATCTTGATGGCGTCGTCCATGATCGTCAGGTTGCGCAGGCCCAGGAAGTCCATCTTGAGCAGGCCGAGCGACTCGCACTGGGGGTAGTCCCACTGCGTGATGGTCACGCCGTCGGTGTGCCGGACCCAGACCGGGGCGTGGTCGACGATGGGCTCGCTGGACATGATCACGCCTGCCGCGTGCACACCCATCTGCCGGACCAGGCCCTCGACGCCCTTCGCGGTGTCGATGACCTTCTGGACGTCGGGTTCGTTCTCGTACATCCCCCGGATCTCGCCGGCCTCGCTGTAGCGCGGGTGCTTCGGGTCGGTGATGCCGCTGAGGTCGATGCCCTTGCCGAGGACGTCGGCCGGCATGGCCTTGGTGAGGCGGTCGCCCATGGCGTACGGGTAGCCCAGGACGCGCGCGGAGTCCTTGATCGCGTTCTTGGCCTTGATCTTGCCGTAGGTGCCGATCATGGCGACCTTGTCGGCGCCGTACTTCTCGGTCACGTACCGGATCACTTCGACGCGCCGGCGCTCGTCGAAGTCGATGTCGACGTCGGGCATGGAGACGCGCTCGGGGTTGAGGAACCGCTCGAAGATCAGCCCGTGGGTGATCGGGTCGAGGTCGGTGATGCCCATGGCGTACGCGACGATCGAACCGGCGGCCGAGCCACGGCCGGGGCCCACCGCGATGCCGTTGTTCTTGGCCCACATGATGAAGTCGGCGACGACGAGGAAGTATCCCGGGAACCCCATCTGGATGATGATGTCCATCTCGTACTCGGCCTGCTTCTGCCGGTCCTCGGGGACACCACCCGGGTAACGGCGTTCCATGCCGGCCCGGACCTCCTCCTGGAACCAGGTGATCTCGGTGTACCCCTCCGGGATGTCGAACTTCGGCATCAGGTCGCGCTTCTCGAACATGCCCGTGGTGTCGATCTGCTCGGCGACCAGGAGGGTGTTGGCGCAGCCCTCCTGCCAGGCGTCCGAGGAGTCGACGGCGTACATCTCGTCCGCCGTCTTGAGGTAGTAGCCGGTGCCGTCGAAGCGGAAGCGGTCCGGGTCGGAGAGGTTCTTGCCGGTCTGGATGCAGAGCAGGGCGTCGTGGGCCGTCGCCTCGTGGGCGTAGGTGTAGTGCGAGTCGTTCGTCACGAGCGGCGGGATGTTCAGCTTCCTGCCGATCTCCAGGAGCCCGTCGCGGACCCGGCGCTCGATCTCGATGCCGTGGTCCATGAGCTCGAGGAAGTACCGGCCCTCACCGAAGATGTCCTTGTAGTCCGAAGCCGCCTTGACCGCCTCGTCGAACTGTCCGAGCCGCAGCCGGGTCTGCACCTCGCCGGAGGGGCAGCCGGTGGACGCGATGAGACCCTCGGACCACTGGGAGATGGTCTCCTTGTCCATGCGCGGCCACTTCTGCAGCCAGCCCTCGGCGTACGCGTCCGAGGAGAGCCGGAAGAGGTTGTGCAGGCCGGTGCTGTCGGCCGCCCAGATCGTCTTGTGGGTGTAACCGCCGGAACCCGAGACGTCGTCGCGCTTCTGGTGCGGCTGCCCCCACTGGATCTTGCGCTTGTGCTTGCGCGACTCGGGGGCGACGTAGGCCTCGATCCCGATGATCGGCGTCACCCCGGCCTTCTTGGCCGAGTGGAAGAAGTCGTACGCCCCGTGGAGGTTGCCGTGGTCGGTCATCGCGATGTGCGACATGCCCATGTCGTTGCACGCCTCGAACATGTCCTTCAGCCGCGCGGCACCGTCCAGCAGCGAGTACTGGGTGTGGACGTGCAGGTGCGTGAAAGGCGGCTTGCTCACGGCGCTGTGCCTCCGGGGGCGTAGAGATGAACGGGGTGACCCGCAGCGCCGCGCCGAGGGGGTGGCGGCCGGGCGACGGGTGGGGGTGACGGCTTGGGGGGACAGCGTGGAAGTCTACGTCGTGGACGTCACCGGCGACGGGCACTCCGGGGTACGGTCACGCGTTGGAAGGTCCGGGACGCCCGTCCCATTTGTCATGAACGCCATGTAGCAGGAGGCACCCAGCGATGTCGGACACGCAGACTCGCGCGCAGGAGCGCGGGGAGCAGATTCTCGCCGTTTTCGACACCGCTTTCGGGGAGCTCCTGGCCGCCGATCCCGCTGCCTTCCGGGTCAAGTTCCGCAAGATGGCGGGTTCCGCCTTCGCGTTCTACCGCGGCTCCGCCGGGCTGTTCTACGCCGATCTCGAGCGTGAGCAGAGCGGTGGCCCGTATCTGGACGAGCGCACGAGCCGGGTGTGGATCCACGGCGACCTGCACGCCGAGAACTTCGGCACGTACATGGACGCCAACGGCCGCCTGGTCTTCAACGTCAACGACTTCGACGAGGCCTACGTCGGACCGTTCACCTGGGACCTCAAGCGCTTCGCGGCCTCCGTCGCCCTGATCGGTTACGCGAAGGCGCTGAGCGACGACCAGATCACCGAGCTGGTCGGGGTCTACGCCGCGGCGTACCGCGAGCGCATCCACGCGCTGGCGACGGGCGCGAAGAACGACGAGGTGCCGCCCTTCACCCTGGACACCGCCCAGGGACCGCTGCTCGGCGCGCTGCGCGTCGCACGGTCGCTGACCCGCTTCGGGCTGCTGGACTCGATGACGGAGATCCGGGACTTCGAGCGAAGGTTCGCCGCCGATGGCGGTGCGATCGACCTGGACGCCGCGACCCGCTACAAGGTGCTCGCCGCCTTCGACGGCTACCTGGAGACGCTGCCGGAGTCGAGTCTGACCCGGCCCGACTCGTACCGGGTGAAGGACGTCGTCGGCCGCCGCGGGATCGGGATCGGCTCGGCGGGCCTGCCCTCGTACAACATCCTCCTGGAGGGCAACAGCGACGCCCTGGAGAACGATGTGGTGATCTACCTCAAGCAGGCGCAGACCCCGGCGGTGTCCCGGCACATCACCGACGCGGCCGTCCGGGACTACTTCCAGCACGAGGGCCACCGCACGGTCATCTCCCAGCGCGCGCTGCAGGCGCACGCCGACCCGTGGCTCGGGTGGACGGAGCTGAACGGCGCGGGCCAGCTGGTCGCGGAGGTCTCGCCGTACGCGGTGGACCTGGACTGGTCCGACATCGACGAGCCGGAGGAGATCGCGGCGGTCGTGGCCGACCTGGGCCGGGCGACGGCCACGATGCACTCGGCGGCCGACGACGAGAGCGGGCACTCGCTGGTGCCGTTCTCCACGGAACGCGCCATCGACGCCGCGATCGCGGCGGACGAGCAGGGCTTCGCCGAGCTGCTGACCGACTTCGCCCACACCTACGGCGCCCGGGCCCGCGCGGACCACCAGATCTTCGTGGACCTCTTCCGCAACGGCCGTATCCCGGGCCTGTAGGACGGTGCGGCCCGCACCTCAGGGCTCGCCTACAGGAAGCCGTGGCACACTCTCCGGCGATGGACGTATCAGGGACGCAGATCAGAGCGGTACGCGCGGCGGTGTTCACCGCCCTCGTCGTCACGCTCTCCTCGGCATCCCATGTACTCCTCTCCCGAATCCCGCTGCCGCTGACGGCGATCGTGCTGCTGGCCGGTGCCGTCTTCGCCGCGGCGTTCGCCCTGGCCGGCCGGGAGCGTGGTTTCGGAGCGATCGCCGGCCTGCTGGTCCCGCTGGAACTGGCCGCGGACACGGTGTTCACCACGGGGCAGCACCTCTGTTACGGAGCGGCGGGCGGCCCGATCGCCGGCCCGCTGCGTTCCGTGGGCGTGGACGTGCTCTGCGGCGGTGAGGCCGGCGCGGGCCCCGACGGGCTCGCCGGGGTGACCGCCGTAGGGACCCCGCTGGCCGGAGTGACCGGGGCCGGTGACCGTGCGGCCGCCCTGCTGGCTTCCCCGGGCCCCGCCGTGCCGTGGCTGCTCCTGGCCACGCACGTGACGGTGGGCCTGCTGGCCGCGGCCTGGTTGCGGCACGGCGAGTCGGCGCTGGCGGGGCTGCTGTGCGCGGCGGCCGCCGTCGCGTTCCGGCCGCTGCTGACCGCGGTCGCCGTGGTGGGCACCACCCGCTTCCGGGCAGGGCGCGGCGCCCGGCGCGTGGGGCGCCCCCTCCCGCTCTTCCCGGCCCGGCTCCTCGTGCACTGTGTGGGACGGAGAGGACCCCCGGGCCCGGCGTGTACCACCGCCTGAGCACCGGTAGATCCCCCGAGCCACCCCACATCACGGAGTATTCCCATGAGCAAGCGCAACAGCCAGGCCAACAAGTCCGCCGCCCGCGAGCGGCTGCGCGAGGAGCGCGAGCGGCAGGCCAAGAAGGACAAGGTACGCAAGCAGATCGTCGTCGGTGTCTCGATCGTCGCCGTCCTGGCGATCGCGGGCGGGGTCAGCTACGGCGTGATGCAGCTGAACAAGCCCTCCGCCTGGGAGGCCGCCGCGGACGCGAAGAACGTCACCGCCCCCAAGAACACCTCGGGTGACGACGGCACGACCGTCGTGATCGGCAAGGCGAGCGCCAAGAAGACCCTGGAGCTGTACGAGGACTCCCGCTGCCCGATCTGTGCCACGTTCGAGCAGACCGTCGGCGAGACGGTGGGCAAGGACGTCGAGGCCGGCAAGTACAAGATCAAGTACGTCGGCGCGACCTTCATCGACAACTCCGACAGCGGCGAGGGCTCCAAGAACGCCCTGAGCGCCCTGGGCGCGGCGCTCGACGTGAGCCCCGAGGCCTTCCTGGACTACAAGGCCGCGCTGTACTCCGCGAAGTACCACCCCGAGGAGACGAGCGACAAGTTCGCCAAGGACGACTACCTGATCGAGGTGGCGGACTCCGTGGACGCGCTGAAGGGCAACGCCGCGTTCAAGAAGAACGTCGAGGACGGTACGTACGACGCCTGGGCCATGAAGATGTCCAAGGCCTTCGACAAGAGCGGCGTCCAGGGCACACCGACGCTGAAGATGGACGGCAAGACCCTCACCGCCGAGGGCAGCAAGAACGCCCCGATGACGGTGGCCGACTTCAACGCGGCGATCACGAAGGCCCTCAAGGGCTGACGGGAGGAACCACGGCGCCGCGGGCCCCGTGGCACAACTCCGGGCGGCCGGGACCCGGCAGGCGGGCGAACTTCCTCTGTTCGCCCGCCTGTTCGCTCTACCCGCCAGTAGGGTGATGCTCCGTGACCAGACGACACCTCTCCGCACCCAGCCGCCGCACGGTCGTCAAGGCCGCCGCCGCCACCGCGGTCGCCGCCCCCGTGCTCGCCGCCACCACCAGCGCCCGCGCCGCCGACGGCCCGGCCTTCCTGCACGGCGTCGCCTCCGGTGACCCCCTGCCCGACGGCATACTCCTGTGGACCCGCGTCACCCCCGCCCCGGACGCCGTGCCCGGCTCCGGCCTCGGCGCCGACACGCCGATGGTCTGGGAGATCGCCGAGGACAAGGCCTTCTCCCGGGTCGCCGCCCGGGGCACGGCAGTCGCGCGGGCCGGCTCCGACCACACCGTCAAGGTCGATGTGCGGGGGCTGCGGCCGGCGACCGCCTACTGGTTCCGCTTCGCGGCCGCACCCGGCGGGACGGAGGGCGGGCAGGGAGTCGTGTCCCCTGTCGGCCGCACCCGCACGGCGCCCGCCACCGGGGCGGCCGTCCCCGGGATCCGCTTCGGCGTGGTCTCCTGCGCGAACTGGGAGGCCGGCTGGTTCTCCCCGTACCGCCATCTCGCGGCCCGCCCCGACCTGGACGCCGTCCTGCATCTGGGCGACTACGTCTACGAGTACGCGTCGGGGAGTTACCCGGCCGGGGACACCGTCGTACGCCCCCACGCCCCGCTCCACGAGATCCTCACCCTCGCCGACTACCGCACCCGGCACGGCACGTACAAGACGGACACCGACCTCCAGGCGCTGCACGCCGCCCACCCCGTGATCGCGATCTGGGACGACCACGAGTTCGCCAACGACGCGTGGTCGGGCGGGGCCGAGAACCACACCCCGGGTGCGGAGGGGGCCTGGGCGGCCCGGGTGGCCGCGGCGAAGCAGGCGTACTTCGAGTGGATGCCGGTCCGCGCCTCCACCGAGGGCACCGTCTACCGGCGCCTGAGCTTCGGGAACCTGGCCGAGCTGCACCTGCTGGACCTGCGCAGCTTCCGATCCGAGCAGGCCTCCACGGGCGACGGCGCGGTCGACGACCCGGAGCGCTCGATCACCGGGCGGGCGCAGCTGGACTGGCTGAAGGCCGGCCTGGCGGGATCGGACGCCACCTGGAAGCTGGTCGGTACCTCGGTGATGATCTCGCCGGTCGCCTTCGGCGCGCTGCCGGCCCATCTGCTGGCGCCGCTCGCCCAGCTGCTGGGCCTTCCCGCGGAGGGGCTCGCGGTCAACGTCGACCAGTGGGACGGCTACACGGACGACCGCAAGGAGCTGATCTCGCATCTGCGGGACCGGTCGGTCACGAACACCGTCTTCCTGACCGGCGACATCCACATGGCCTGGGCCAACGACGTGCCCGTGAAGGCGGCGACGTACCCTCTGTCGGCCTCCGCGGCCACCGAGTTCGTGGTGACGTCGGTGACGTCGGACAACCTGGACGACATCCTGCGGGTCGCCCCGCAGACGGTCTCGGTGGTCGCCGCCGCGGCCGTGAAGGCGGCCAACCGCCATGTGAAGTGGGTCGACATGGACTCGCACGGCTACGGCGTCCTCGACGTGACCGCCGAGAGGTCGCAGATGGACTACTACGTGGTCTCCGACAGGACCCGGAAGGACGCGACGGCGTCCTGGGTCCGCTCCTACCGCACGCGCAGCGGCACACAGAAGATCGAAAGGGCCGGCACCCCGGTGCGCTGACCGGACGGGGCCCCGCACCGGTGGTGCGGGGCCCCGCGCGGCTACAGCGTGGCGAGGAACCCGAGCGCGACCTTCCAGGTCAGTTCGGCCGAGGCCTCGTCGTGGTCGGGCAGCTCGGGATCGGTGAACAGGTGGCCGGCCCCCCGGTAGCGGTACACCTCGACGTCCGCGCCGGTGCGCTGCATCTGGAGGTACCAGCTGTTCAGCCAGTCGGCCGACTCGAACGGATCGGGGTCGGCCACGTGCAACTGCACGGGCAGCTCGTCGACGGAGGCGCTCTCCGCGATGTCCGAGGTGCCGTGGAGCAGCAGCAGCCCGCGCGCCTTCGCGTCACCGAGCGCCAGGGTCTGCGCCACCGACGCGCCGAACGAGAATCCCGCGTACACGAGGCCCTGGTCGGAGTAGGGGGCGGCGGCCAGTACGGCGCGTTTGAGCAGCTCGTCCTTGCCCACCTGATCCCGGAAGGCCATGGCCTCCTCGACCGTGTCGAAGGTGTGCCCCTCGAAAAGATCGGGCACGCGCACCTCGTGCCCGGCCGCACGCAGCCGGTCGGCAGCCGCGTGCACAGCGGGCCGCAGACCATAGGTCGAGTGGAAAAGCATGATGTTCATGCGTCCCATGGTGCCAGCTGTGCTCCCGACGCTTGGAGGACGACGGAATGGAGAACGTGTTGCGACCGCTGCTCGTGGTGGGCGGATCGCTGACGATCACCCTGCTGCTGGGGTGGCTGGTGGACCTGCTGCTCCGCAGAGCCGACAGCCGGCACCACGACACACCCCTGTGGGGGCTGCTGCGGCGCTGCCGGCCACCCTTGCAGGTGGTCCTCTGCACGGCGCTCCTGCGGGCCAGCTTCGGCCAGGTACGGCTCGCTCTGGTGCGGGACCACCGTGGCGCGGTCGGTCAGGTCCTGACCCTGGTCCTGATCGCGGCCTCCGCGTGGCTCGTGGTGCGGGTCGCGGCCACCATCGTGGAGTCCACGTACGCCCGCTACGCGGCGGCCACGCGCGACCCGGCCCGGGTGCGCCGGGTCCGTACGCAGGTGACGCTCATCCAGCGCGTGGTCACGGCCGTGGTCACGACGGTCGCGGTCGCCGCGATGCTGCTGACCTTCCCCGCGATGCGCACGGTCGGCACGTCGGTGCTCGCGTCGGCCGGTGTGCTCGGAATCGTCGCCGGTGTGGCCGCCCAGTCGACGCTGGGCAACCTCTTCGCCGGATTCCAGATCGCCTTCGGCGACATGGTCCGCCTCGGCGACACGGTCGTCGTGGACGGTGAATGGGGCACCGTGGACGAGATCACGCTGACCTTCCTGACGGTTCGCACCTGGGACGAGCGGCGGATCACGATGCCCGTGTCGTACTTCACCAGCCAGCCCTTCGAGAACTGGTCGCGGGGCGGGGCGCAGATGACCGGCACGGTCTTCTTCCAGCTCGACCACTCCGCGCCCGTCGCCGCGATGCGCGACCGGCTGCGCGACATCCTCGGCGAGTGCGCCGCCTGGGACGGCCGCGACTGGTCCCTGGCCGTGACGGACACCACCCCGTCGACGATCGAGGTGCGGGCGGTGGTCACGGCCAAGGACGCCGACGACATCTGGACGGTGCGATGCGCCGTGCGGGAGCAGCTGATCAGCTGGCTCCGCGACCACCACCCGTACGCCCTGCCGCGCATCGTGACGGCCCAGGCGGCGGTTCCACCGAGCGACCGGTGGCCGGGACTCGACGGCTCGGAGACCAACCGGGTACCCGCTCCCGGCAGCGCGGCCGCTCCCCGCACGGGCCGCGGCTGACACCGCGGCGCGGGCGGCTCAGCGCAGGCTGCGCACGTCCAGGTACCGCAGGACCCTGTCCACCACCTCGGGGTCCGATCCCGGCTCGTTGCGTGCGGCCAGGACCTCGTGCCGGGCGGCCGACAGCATCTCGCGCTGGACCCGGCTGACCGCCCTGAACCGCTCGGCGCGCTTCGCGTAGGCCTCGCGCCGTTCCTCGTCGACCATGTCGGGGCTGATCCGCGCCCCGATGTCGTACGCCGCGCGCTGCAGCCGCTCCAGCACCTCCTCGGGGAAGTCCTCGCTGTCCTGGACCTCCTTGAGCCGCTGCTTGGCCGCCTTGGCCGCCCGGACCGCGAGATCGCGCTCCAGCGCCTGTTCGGCCTGCGTGTCCGCCCGGACCCCCAGAGTGCGCACGAGCCACGGCAGGGTCAGGCCCTGGAGGACGAGGGTGGCCATGATGACGGCGAAGGCGATGAAGACGATCTCGTCCCGGCCGGGGAACGGCTTGCCGTCGTCCGTCTCCAGCGGGATGGCGAGGGCCAGCGCGACCGAGGCCACCCCGCGCATCCCGGCCCACCACATGACGACGGTCTCCCGCCAGCTGGTGGGGATCTCCTCGCTGTAGTCGCGGCGGTTGTGCAGCCGCTTGGCCAGCCAGGTCGCGGGAAGCAGCCACAGGAGCCGCACGCCGACGACGACCACGACGATCGCGAGGCCCCAGCCGAGCAGCTGGAGTTCGCGTCCGTCGGCGGTGCCGAAGACGCTGTGGAGTTCGAGGCCGATCAGTCCGAAGGCCACACCGGTGACGAGCGTGTCGACGATCTCCCAGAAGGACCGGCCGGTGAGGCGGCCGAGGACGTCGTCGGCGTCCGCCGTGTGCTCGGCGAGGAAGAGCGCCGTGGTGAGGACGGCGAGCACGCCCGATCCCATCAGCTCCTCGGCCAGCACGTAGCTCACGAACGGCACGAGCAGCGTCAGGCCGACCTGGAGCGTGGCGTCACCCAGGAGGCCCATCAGTTTGATGGTGAGCCAGCCGAGCACCAGGCCCACCACCACGGCGACGACGGCGGACAGGATGAGCAGGCCGAACGCGGCAGGCAGCGAGAAGGACCCGCTCACCGCGGCGGCGATCGCCACGTGGTAGAGCACGATGGCCGTGACGTCGTTGAACAGCCCTTCGCCCTCCAGGATCGACACGAGCCTGCGCGGCAGTCCGACGGAGCCCGCCACGGCCGTCGCGGCGACCGGGTCGGGCGGGGCCACGAGCGCGCCCAGGGCCACGGCCGCGGCGATCGGCAGCCCGGGAACGATCGCGTCGGCGACCGCGGCGACGGCCGCTGTCGTGACGAAGACGAGGGCGACCGCCAGCAGGAAGATGGGCCGTCTGTTGGCCGCGAACTGCCTCCACGAGGTGCGTTGCACGGAGGCGTACAGGAGCGGGGGCAGCAGGGCGGGGAGGATGATCTCCGGCGGGATGTCCACGTCGGGGACGAAGCTGGCGAACGCCATGCCGATACCGGCGAGCGTCATCAGGACCGGGGCGGGCAGGCCCAGGCGCTCCCCCAGTGGCACCGTGACCACCGCTCCGAGCAGGAGCAGGAGCAGCAGTGCCAGTTGGTCCACGATGTGCCTTCCGCAGCGCGCCCGGACCCGGGGGGCCCGGTGATCAGCCGATCAGGCCCTCAAGCGTGCCATGCCGGGGTCCGCCGACCGCACGACCCCCGGTGCGACGCACGCTCACAGTGCGCGGCGCATGGCCCGGTGCGGCATCCCGGCGTCCAGCAGCTCGGGGCCGTACGCCACGTAGCCGAGCCGCTCGTAGAAGCCGAGTGCGTGTGTCTGGGCGTGCAGGTCGACGCCGGCCAGACCCAGTGCGCGCGCCTCCTGCTCGATGGCGCGGACGAGCGCGGCCCCGACTCCGAGGCCGCGGGCCCCGGAGATCACGGCCAGCCTGCCGAGCGAGCCGACGGTGAGGTCATCGCCGGTCCTGTCCGCCGCCGCCGCACCGTGCAGCAGCCGCCCCGTGCCGAGCGCGGAGCCGTCCGCGGCGACGGCCAGGACGTGCACGGCCGAGGCGTCGTGGGCGTCGTACTCGATCTCCTCGGGCACCTGCTGTTCGCCGACGAAGACGTCCTTGCGGACCTGGAAGCAGGCCGCGAGATCGCTGTCGCCGACAGCCCGGCGCGTGCTGTACGGGGCCGGACCGGAGGTCATTCGCTCTCGGCCGCGATGGTGTCGAGGGCGTGCTGGAGGTCCTCGGGGTAGGTGCTGGAGAACTCTACCCAGCCACCGTCCGCGGGGTGCTCGAAGCCGAGGCGGACCGCGTGCAGCCACTGCCTGGTCAGGCCGAGGCGCTTGGCCATCGTCGGGTCCGCGCCGTAGGTCAGGTCGCCCGCGCAGGGGTGACGGTGGGCGGCCATGTGCACCCGGATCTGGTGAGTGCGGCCCGTCTCCAGTTTGATGTCGAGCAGGCTGGCCGCACGGTAGGCCTCGATGAGGTCGTAGTGCGTCACGGAGGGCTTGCCCTCGGCGGTGACGGCCCACTTGTAGTCGTGCTGGGGGTGGCGCCCGATGGGGGCGTCGATGGTGCCGCTCATCGGGTCCGGGTGGCCCTGGACCAGCGCGTGGTACTTCTTCTCGACCACGCGGTCCCGGAACTGGGCCTTGAGCAGCGTGTAGGCCCGCTCGGACTTGGCGACGACCATCAGGCCGGAGGTGCCGACGTCCAGCCGGTGCACGATGCCCTGGCGCTCCGCTGCGCCCGAGGTCGAGATCCGGTAGCCGGCCGCCGCGAGGCCGCCGATGACGGTGGTCCCGGACCATCCCGGGCTGGGGTGGGCGGCGACGCCGACCGGCTTCATGATGACGACGATGTCGTCGTCGTCGTGCACGATCTCCATGCCCTCGACGGGCTCGGCGACGATCTGGACAGGAGCGGGTGCCTGCGGCATCTCCACTTCCATCCAGGCACCGCCGTGCACCCGCTCCGACTTCCCGGCCACCGCACCGTCCACCTGGACCTTCCCGGCAGCCGCCAGCTCGGCGGCCTTGGTGCGGGAGAAACCGAACATCCGGGAGATGGCGGCGTCGACGCGCTCGCCCTCCAGGCCGTCGGGAACGGGCAGGGTGCGGACCTCGGGATACGTACTCACCTGTCGAGTATGCCTTGCGGCCGCTAATCCTTGTGCACGGTGCCGTCGGGGTCCAGGCCCTTGAAGGAGAGGATCACGATGAGGATCCCCCCGCAGACGATCGCGGAGTCGGCGAGATTGAAGACGGCGAAGTGCGCGGGGGCGATGAAGTCCACCACCGCGCCTTCGAACACTCCGGGCGCGCGGAAGATGCGGTCGGTGAGGTTGCCGAGCGCCCCTCCGAGCAGCAGGCCGAGGGCGATGGCCCAGGGCAGGCTGTAGAGCTTGCGGGCGAGCCGCGCGATGACGACGATCACGCCGGCTGCGATGACCGTGAAGATCACCGTGAACGCCTCGCCGAACCCGAACGCGGCACCCGCGTTACGGATGGCGTCGAGCTTCAGCCAGTCGCCGAAGATCTCGATGGGCTCCTCGTGCTCCAGCTTCGCGACCACGACCATCTTGCTGACCAGGTCCAGGAGGTAGGCCAGGACGGCCACGACCAGGAGGACGAGGATCTTCTTCCTGCCCCGGCCACCACCTGTGCCGTCGGCCCGGTCCGTGTCCTGGGAGGACTGCTGGGACTCCGCCCCGTCAGCCCCCTCGGCATCGGGGATGTCCGGCGTACCGATGATGCGCTCCGCCTCTGCCACGTGAGTCCCTCAACCTAGGTGCCTGACTGAGGACGAGGGTACGACACACCCGGTGGGTCAGCTCCGCCGCTCCTGCTTCTGCTTGTCCTCCACGCAGAGCGTGGCCCGGGGGAACGCCTGCATACGGGCCTTGCCGATCGGCTTGCCGCAGACCTCGCACAGTCCGTAGGTCCCGGCCTCGAGCCTCGCCAGGGCACGCTCGGTCTGTTCCAGAGTCTCCTGGGCGTGGGCCGCCAGGGACAGCTCGTGCTCGCGGGTGATGTTCTTCGTGCCTGTGTCCGCCTCGTCGTCACCTGCCCCGTCGCCGGAGTCCCGCATCAGCCCGGCCAGCGCCGCGCCGGACGCCTCCAGCTCGCTGCGCAGGCGTGCGACCTCGCCGGTCAGCTCCGTGCGGGCCTCGGCGACCTCCGCGGAAGTCCAGGGGTCCTCCCCCGGCCTGACCGCCAGCTCCCCGGGAGGCGTCGCGACGGCGCGGGCCGTCGGCACCGCGCTCGCGCCGTCCTCCGGGACGGTCGTGGTCCGGCCGGCACTCTTCTTGGCTGCCACCGTGTGGGCTCCTGTCTGCTCGGCGGCCTGAGCCGCCCCCGTGGCCTTCTTCGAAGCCTTCTTGACCGGCTTCTTCCTGGCTGCGCTCTTCTTCGCCGTGCTCTTCCTCGCCGGCGCGTGGTGCGCCGGTTCCTGTTCGGCCGGTTCCTGTTCGGCCGGTTCCTGTTCGGCCGGTTCCTGTTCGGCCGGTTCCTGTTCGGCCGGTTCCTGTTCGGCCGGTTCCTGTTCGGCCGGTTCCCGCTCGTGCGGCGGATGTCCCGCCGTGTCCTCCGCGGCCGTCCCCGTCGCCGCCCTGCCCGGCTTCTCCGTGCCCGCCTCCCCGGGGGGAGCCGTGACGGCCTCCCTTCCCGCTTCCCCGGGCATCTCCCCGGCCGCCGCAACCGTGGATCTCGCGGACGCCGTTCTCGATACGGCGGTCTTCTTCGCCACCATGGCCGCGGCCCCTTCACATATTGTGATCTTGCACGCGAATCGTGCTGGGACGATAAATCGACCTCAGCTCCGCGGCAACGGGGCACGCCGCCGGTTCGCCCCTCCCCGTGGCCGGACATCGGCGCACCTCCAAGCGTTGTGCCCAGCTCGCGGCGCGGTAATCCGCTCCCGCCCGCCCTGCGGAAGTCCGTCGGTCCCGCCTGGCCATTCGGGTCACTCGACGCCCTGCGGATCAACCGGTCGGCCGTCGCCCGTACGGGCCCGTACACTGGCCGCAGCGAGAGGCATCGATGGGACGAGTAGCGTCGTACGCAGCCAGGAGCGACCCGGGGACGGTGGGAGCCCGGGGGCGAGCGCGCCGTGAAGATCACCCCGGAGCCGCCGGAAGAACGCCGCAAGGCCAGTAGAACCGGCATCGCGACCCCAATGAGGGGGCCACGGGCACGCGCCCGGGGCCAAGGAGGGTGGTACCGCGGGAGCCGGTGACGGTTCTCGTCCCTCCGACGGAAGTGGAAGACGTCCGCCGGAGGAAGCCCGCACATGACATCGCCGCAGTACCGCCAGGTACCCGCCCAGGTCGACCTGCCCGCCCTCGAGCACGCCGTGCTCGACTTCTGGCGTGACAGCAAGGTCTTCGGCAAGAGCCTCCAGCAGTCCGAGGGGCGCCCCGAATGGGTCTTCTACGAGGGCCCGCCCACCGCCAACGGCATGCCCGGGGCACATCACATCGAGGCCCGCGTCTTCAAGGACGTCTTCCCGCGCTTCCGCACGATGCAGGGCTACCACGTCGGCCGCAAGGCCGGCTGGGACTGCCACGGCCTGCCGGTCGAGCTCGCGGTGGAGAAGGAGCTGGGCTTCAACGGCAAGAAGGACATCGAGGCGTACGGCATCGCGGAGTTCAACGCCAAGTGCCGTGAGTCCGTGACCCGCCACACCGACGCGTTCGCCGAGCTCACGACCCGCATGGGCTACTGGGTCGACCTCGACGACGCCTACCGCACGATGGACCCGGAGTACGTCGACTCCGTGTGGTGGTCCCTGAAGGAGATCTTCAACAAGGACCTGCTGGTCCAGGACCACCGCGTCGCCCCCTGGTGCCCCCGATGCGGCACCGGCCTCTCGGACCACGAGCTGGCCCAGGGCTACGAGACGGTCGTCGACCCCTCCGTCTTCGTCCGCTTCCCCCTGACGAGCGGCCCGCTGGCCGGCGAGGCCGCGCTGCTCGTCTGGACGACGACGCCGTGGACCCTGGTCTCCAACACGGCCGTCGCGGCGCACCCGGACGTCACCTACGTCGTGGCGTCGAACGGCGAGGAGAAGCTCGTCGTGGCCCAGCCCCTGCTCGGGAAGGCGCTCGGCGAGGGCTGGGAGCCCACCGGCCGGACCTTCACCGGCCGGGAGATGGAGCGCTGGACGTACGAGCGCCCGTTCCAGCTCGTGGAGTTCCCCGCCGAGGCGCACTACGTCGTCAACGCCGAGTACGTCACGACCGAGGACGGTACGGGCCTGGTCCACCAGTCCCCCGCCTTCGGCGCCGACGACCTCCTCGTCTGCCGCTCCTACGGCCTCCCGGTCGTGAACCCGGTCCGCCCCGACGGCACCTTCGAGGAGGACCTCCCGCTGGTCGGCGGCGTCTTCTTCAAGAAGGCCGACGAGGCCCTCACCGAGGACCTGGACGCGCGCGGCAAGCTCTTCCGGCACGTCCCGTACGAGCACAGCTACCCGCACTGCTGGCGCTGCCACACCGCGCTTCTGTACTACGCCCAGCCGTCCTGGTACATCCGTACGACCGCCGTCAAGGACCGGATGCTCCAGGAGAACGAGAAGACCAACTGGTTCCCGGACTCGGTCAAGAACGGCCGTTTCGGCGACTGGCTGAACAACAACGTCGACTGGGCGCTGTCCCGCAACCGCTACTGGGGCACCCCGCTGCCCATCTGGCGCTGCGAGGACGACCACCTCACCTGCGTCGGCTCCCGCGCCGAACTCTCCGAGCTCACCGGCACCGACCAGTCGGAGCTGGACCCGCACCGCCCCTTCATCGACGAGATCACGTTCACCTGCACCCAGGAGAACTGCCAGCTGGAGGCGTACCGCGTCCCCGAGGTCATCGACGCCTGGTACGACTCGGGTTCGATGCCGTTCGCGCAGTGGGGCTACCCGTACAAGAACAAGGAGATCTTCGAGAGCCGCTACCCGGCGCAGTTCATCTCGGAGGCCATCGACCAGACCCGCGGCTGGTTCTACACGCTGATGGCCGTGGGCACACTCGTCTTCGACAAGTCGAGCTACGAGAACGTCGTGTGCCTGGGCCACATCCTCGCCGAGGACGGCCGGAAGATGTCCAAGCACCTGGGCAACATCCTCCAGCCGATCCCGCTGATGGACCAGCACGGCGCCGACGCGGTCCGCTGGTTCATGGCGGCGGGCGGCTCCCCCTGGGCGGCGCGCCGCGTGGGTCACGGCACGATCCAGGAGGTCGTCCGCAAGACCCTGCTGACGTACTGGAACACGGTCGCCTTCCAGGCCCTGTACGCCCGCACGTCGCAGTGGGCGCCGTCCGCGGCCGACCCGGCGCCGGCGGAGCGCACGGTCCTGGACCGCTGGCTGCTCGGCGAGCTGGGCACCCTGGTGGACCAGGTCACCCAGGCGCTGGAGGGATACGACACGCAGCGCGCAGGCAAGCTGCTCTCGGCGTTCGTCGACGATCTGTCCAACTGGTACGTACGCCGCTCCCGCCGCCGCTTCTGGCAGGGCGACAAGGCGGCGCTGCGCACCCTGCACGAGGTCGTGGAGACCGTCACCCGCCTGATGGCCCCGCTGACGCCGTTCATCACCGAGCGGGTCTGGCAGGACCTGATCGTCCCGGTCACTCCGGACGCCCCGGAGTCGGTCCACCTCTCCTCCTGGCCGAAGGCGGACCCGGCGTCCGTCGACCCGGCGCTGTCCACGCAGATGGCGCTGGTGCGCCGCCTGGTCGAGCTCGGCCGGGCCACCCGCGCCGAGTCGGGCGTCAAGACCCGCCAGCCCCTGTCACGGGCCCTGGTCGCGGCCTCGGGCTTCGAGTCGCTCTCGCCCGAACTGCGGGCCCAGATCACGGAGGAGCTGAACGTCGCCTCCCTGGCCTCGCTCTCGGAGGTCGGCGGCTCGCTGGTCGACACCACCGCCAAGGCGAACTTCCGCGCGCTGGGCAAGCGCTTCGGCAAGGGCGTCCAGGCAGTGGCCAAGGCCGTGGCGGACGCGGACGCCGCAGCGCTCTCCCTGGCGCTGCGCGAGGGCACGGCGTCGGTCGAGGTCGACGGCGAGCGGATCGCTCTCGCCCCCGACGAGGTCATCATCACGGAGACCCCGCGCGAGGGCTGGTCGGTCGCGTCCGACTCGGGCGCGACGGTCGCTCTGGACCTGGAGCTCACCCCGGAGCTGCGGACGGCGGGCCTGGCCCGTGACGCGATCCGGCTGATCCAGGAGGCCCGCAAGAACAGCGGCCTGGACGTGGCGGACCGCATCGCCGTCCGCTGGACCTCGGCCTCCGCCGCGACGGCCGAGGCCCTGACCGCGCACGCGTCCCTCATCACGGACGAGGTCCTGGCCGTGGACTACGCGCAGGGCGAGGCGGACGACACGTACGGCACGCCCTTCGAGGACGAGGGCCTGGCCCTCACGTTCCGTCTGCGCAAGTCGGAGCGGTAACCCGCGGCGCACCGAGGGCCCGGCCGGAACCTCCGGCCGGGCCCTCGGCATGTCCGGCCGCACCCCGTACCCACCTGGCCGCCGCCGGCCGCACGGCCCTCCACCCCAGGCCCCACTCCCGGCCGCACCGGCCGCACGACCCAGCACCCCAGGCCCGGGCCGGTCGCGCGGCGCACCGCTCCCCGCCGGGCCCGCGCCGCGTCATGGCCCGTCGTCCCGGTGCGGGAAGGCGCGGGCAGGGGGAGCCCCACGCGGCGGCCCACCCGCACCGGACCCGCACCGTCACCCCGAGCACCGACACCCCACGCCCACGCCCGACACCCCACCCGCACCCGCACCACCCACCCGCCGGCGACACGCAAAAGGGCCGGGCCCCGGGAAATCCCGGGGCCCGGCCCTCAGCCTGCCGACGGCTACGCGCTCAGCGAGCGCGCACCGCTCAGTTGTCGTCCTCGTCGATCAGGAACCCGCGCATCGGCGAAGGCGCCTGCTGCATCGGCTGCGGCGCCTGCGGCCGCACCGGTGCCATCGGCTGCGTCATCGCGGGCGACATCTGCTGCTGCCCGCCGTAGGACGGGGCGCCGCCCATCGACTGGTTGCCGCCACCCATCTGCTGGTTGCCGTGGCCACCGTGGTTGCCGCCCATGGTGTGCCCCATCGCACCCGCACCGGCCGGAGCCAGCGAGGGGGACGGCGGCAGGGACGCGGCAGCCGGGGTCCGCGGCGGAGCCAGCGAGTCGTCGGCCTGGGTCTCCAGCTGACGCAGCTGGCTCTCCAGGTAGGACTTCAGACGGGTCCGGTACTCACGCTCGAAGCCTCGCAGGTCCTCGACCTTGCGCTCCAGCGTCGCGCGGGCCGACTCCAGCGAGCCCATCGCCACGCGGTGCTTCTCCTGCGCGTCCCGCTCCAGCGCGTCCGCCTTGGCACGCGCGTCGCGCTCGAGGCCCTCGGCACGGCTGCGCGCCTCGCCGACGATCTTGTTGGCCTCGGAACGGGCCTCCGCGATCGCCTGGTCGGCGGTCTGCTGCGCGAGGGAGAGGACACGGGCGGCACTGTCGCCACCGGGACCCTGACTCGGCTGCTGCATCTGCGGCTGCTGCATCTGCTGCATCTGCTGCTGCTGCTGGGCGTGACCGCCCATGGGGCCGCCCATCGGGCCACCCATGGGACCGCCCTGCATCGGGCCGGGGCCGTGCGGGCCCTGCGGACCGGGACCGTGGCCCTGGGGGCCATGGCCGCTGGGACCGGCAGGCAGCTGCGGAGCGCCACCGGACAGCTGGGGGGGACCCATCTGCGGGGGCTGCTGCTGCACCGGCGGACCCGATATGGCGGCGGGTACGGGGGCACCGGGCCGGTCCTGCGGCTCCGGCGGTTTACGCATACCCTGCTGCTGTTGCTGCTGTTGCTGCTGCTGGTTCTGCGCGGCCGCGCGCGTCGCAGCTGCCAGCTTGGCGCGCAGGTCCTCGTTCTCACGAAGCAGGCGGGTCAGCTCCGATTCGACCTCGTCGAGGAAGGCATCGACCTCGTCCTCGTCATAGCCTTCTCGGAGGCGGACGGTCGTGAACTGCTTGTTCCGCACGTCCTCGGGGGTCAGCGGCATCTCTTCTTCACCTCTACGTAGTCGTCGGCAGTCGGCAAGACCGTATCGTTCACACGCTGCTCGCTAGCTTGCCCACGATGTTGAGCAGAATGTAGACGATGATCATCAGAACGAAGAAGGACAGGTCAAGTGCCACGCCCCCGAGACGCAACGGCGGTATGAACCGCCGCAGAAGCTTCAGCGGTGGATCGGTGACAGTGTAAGTGCCCTCGAGAACGACCACCATCGCCTTGCCTGGCTGCCAGGAACGTGCGAACTGGAAGACATAGTCGATGATCAGCCGGAAGATCAGCACGATGAGGAAACACATCAGCGCGATATAGACCACATCCAGTGCGACGCCCATGTTCCGCGCTTCCCTCTCCCCTGGCTTTCGTCGTAGCTCCGGCCTCGCGGCCGGGTCGTTCCCGGTGTCGTGTTCTCAGCTCTGGTTGAAGAATCCGCCCTCTGCGATGCGGGCCTTGTCCTCCGCCGTGACATCGACGTTAGCAGGCGACAACAGGAACACCTTCTGTGTCACGCGCTCAATGCTGCCATGGAGACCGAAGACGAGTCCTGCGGCAAAGTCGACAAGTCGCTTCGCATCCGTGTCGTCCATCTCCGTCAAGTTCATGATCACCGGAGTGCCCTCACGGAAGTGTTCCCCGATGGTACGGGCCTCGTTGTAGGTCCTGGGGTGCAGCGTGGTGATGCGGTAGGGCTCCCGCTCGGACACGACCTTGGGCATGATCACCGGTGCGTTCTTCTCCATGTTCGGGCGGTCAGGTGTGATGGATGCCACGGGGGCGATTCGGGCGGGTCGTCCGCCTTCCGCCGGGAGCTGAACCGGCTCACGCTGCGCGGGTGGCTGCACCACTCGCACCGGTTCGTCCCGCTCCCGCTCCACCTGATGCGGGGGCTGGTGCCGCCGCCGGTCCCGCTCGGGCTCCGGCTCGGGTTCGAATTCGTCGTCGGGGTCGAACCCCGGGCCGTCGTACCCATCGTCCTCCACGAGGCCGAGGTAGACCGCCATCTTGCGCATCGCGCCGGCCATGCTCCGAGTCCTCCGCTCTGTGGTGGATCGGCATTCGTGTCACCAAGTGCCCGAGATCCACTCCGGCCTGCCCGCTATCAGCGGGAATGACCATATTTTCTGCTGTGGTCCGACTTGCTTCGCGACGTTACCCGAGCCGGGGTCGGACTCCGAGTACCGCCGTACCGACGCGTACATGTGTCGCTCCGGCCGCCACCGCGTCCTCGAGATCCGCACTCATCCCTGCGGAGACCATGTTCGCAGCCGGATGGTTCCCGCGCAGGCGGGATGAGAATTCCATCAGCCGGTCGAACGCGGCCCGTTGCCGGCCCGCATAAGGCCCGGCGAGCGGGGCGACGGTCATCAGACCACCGAGCCTGAGCCCCGGCGCCGTTTCCACCGCCGCGGCCAACTCCTCGATCGCGTCCGGCGCGACACCTCCCCGGTCACCGCGCTCGCCGGTCTCCGCGTCGAGGGCGACCTGGATGAGGCAGCCGAGTTCCCGCCCGCCCTTCACAGCCGCCGCGGACAACGCGGTGACGAGCTTGACCCGGTCCACCGATTGCACCACATCGGCATATCCGGTCACAGAACGGACCTTGTTCGTCTGCAACTGTCCGACGAAGTGCCAGGTGAGCGACAGATCCGCACATGCGGCGGCTTTGGGCGCCGCGTCCTGGTCCCGGTTCTCGGCGACATGGCGCACACCGAGTTCGTGCAGGATGCGCACGTCGCTCGCGGGGTAGGTCTTGGTGACCACGACGAGGGTCACTTCTTCCCGCTCGCGGCCCGCCGCGGCGCAGGCGGAGGCGATACGTTCCTCCACCTGTGCGAGGTTCGCCGCGAGTTGGTCCTTACGATCCGTCATGTCCTACCTGTCCAACCAGACATATCCGGCGAGCCGCCCCGTGGTGCGGTCGCGGCGGTACGAGAAGTGGTCGCCCGATTCGAGGGTGCAGAACGGCGAACGGCTCCGGTCGCTCACACCGAGCGCGTCGAGCTGGGCGTGGACTCCGGCGGTGACGTCCACGGCCGGGGTCCCCCAGGAGGTCTGCGACCAGGAGGCCGGAACGGCCTGGGCGACCTCGGCGCGCATCGCCTCCGGCACCTCGTAACACCTGCCGCAGACGGCGGGTCCGGTGCGGGCGACGATCCGTGACGGTTCGGCACCGAGCGTGATCATGGCCTCGACGGCGGCCGGCACGACGCCCGCGACCAGGCCGGGCCTGCCCGCGTGGGCCGCCCCGACGACACCGGCAACGGGGTCGGCGAGCAGGACGGGCGTGCAGTCGGCGGTGAGTACCGCCAGCGGGAGACCTCGCCGGGCCGTCACCACCGCGTCCACGGCCGGGATCTCCGCGAGGTCGCCCCAGGGCCCGTCGACCACCGCCACCTCGCGCCCGTGCACCTGGTTCATCCAGACGACCGCCGCCGGGTCGAGGCCGAGCGAACGGGCCGCTCGCTCCCGGTTCGCGCCGACGGCGGCGGGGTCGTCGCCGACCGCGCCGCCGAGGTTGAGCTCCTCGTACGGAACGGCGCTCACTCCGCCCCACCTGTCGGTGAAAGCGAAATGGGCGCCGTCCGCCGAAGCCACCGCGGCCTTCACCGCGTGCTGCGGATCTATCACTTCAAGAAATCCGGTACGTCCAGCTCTTCGGCCTGGCTGTCCTGGTAGGGACGGGCCGTCGGGACGTGCGGGGGCGAGACCGGCGGCAGCGAGCTCTCGTTCGCGGCCGGTGCCGGCTCGGAGGCCGCCTGGGTCTCCTCGCGCGGGGGCACGGAGCCCAGCGTGCTCGTCTGACGCACCGGCTCGGCGGTCCGGGCCGGCGGCGCCGGCTCCTCACGCTTGCCCGCGCTCGCTCCGAGCACGGTCTCGCGACGGGCCGGCGGCTGTCCGCCGTCGAAGCCCGCGGCGATGACGGTGACCCGGACCTCGTCGCCCAGCGCGTCGTCGATGACCGCGCCGAAGATGATGTTGGCCTCCGGGTGTGCCGCCTCGCTCACCAGCTGAGCCGCCTCGTTGATCTCGAAGAGACCGAGGTCGCTGCCGCCGGAGATGGAGAGGAGGACGCCCCGGGCGCCGTCGATGGACGCCTCGAGGAGCGGCGAGGAGATCGCCATCTCCGCGGCCGCCACCGCACGGTCGTCACCACGCGCCGACCCGATACCCATGAGCGCCGATCCGGCCTCGGACATGACCGACTTGACGTCGGCGAAGTCGAGGTTGATCAGACCCGGGGTCGTGATGAGGTCGGTGATGCCCTGGACACCCGAGAGCAGCACCTGGTCGGCCGACTTGAAGGCGTCGAGCACGCTGACCTGACGGTCCGAGATGGACAGCAGCCGGTCGTTGGGGATGACGATGAGGGTGTCGACCTCTTCGCGGAGCTCGGCGATGCCGTCCTCCGCCTGGTTCGCACGCCGCCGGCCCTCGAAGGTGAACGGGCGGGTGACCACGCCGATCGTCAGAGCGCCGAGCGAGCGCGCGATGTTGGCCACGACGGGCGCGCCGCCGGTGCCGGTGCCGCCGCCTTCTCCGGCGGTGACGAAGACCATGTCGGCCCCCTTGAGGACCTCCTCGATCTCCTCACGGTGGTCCTCTGCCGCCTTACGACCGACGGCCGGGTTCGCCCCGGCGCCGAGGCCACGGGTGAGTTCACGGCCGACGTCGAGCTTGACGTCGGCGTCGCTCATCAACAGTGCTTGCGCATCGGTGTTGATCGCGATGAACTCGACGCCCTTGAGACCGACCTCGATCATTCGGTTGATGGCATTGACACCACCGCCGCCGACACCGATGACCTTGATGACTGCGAGGTAGTTCTGCGGTGCTGCCACGTCGAAGGCCTCTCGCCTCGAGTTACGTGTCGTCGCTTCGCGGTAGTCCCGCCGCGACGACGGATGCCGATTGGGACGGTCCGAACGCCGGCCCGAACCCTAACGTTGAAGTTCAGGGTTACCAGTGTGTCCGCTTCTTGGACTCTTCCGAACAGGACACTAAGTCGACAAGTGGCGCACGTTCAACGAACACGCCGAACCTCCCGTTTTTCTTTTCACCCTATGTGATCACCCGTAGCGCTGACCAACCAGGGTGCTGGCCAGGCCAAACGTGCGTCAACTCTCCGACGCGGCGGGCGCGCTGGGCGCGCTCACGTCGAAGTGCCCCGCTTTGGGAGACGCTTTCATGAGAGCGGTCAGAACGCGCGCCTTGACGGGCCCTTCTTCACTACTGCCCCACATAACGGCGCGATCCCGGGTCAACCGGAGAACAACGGCATCGTACGAGGTGATCTGCACGACATCGGTCTCCGCGGCCAGCTTTCCCGGCAGGTCTCCCGCGACCCTCACCGCCTCACGCAACAGACGGTCACTGCCGAAGCGGCGCAGACTGGCCGGCTGATCCGGCGACAGTTCGAGCAGGGGCACGTGCCCCGGCGCCTTGCCGACGGTGGCGAAGTGCACGCCCTTGGCGTCCACTTCAATGAACTTTCCGCCCTTTTCGACCAGCAGGACCGGCTTGCGTTCGGTCACTTCCAGATCGATTCCGTGCGGCCATGACCGCACGACCTCGACCGAGTCGATGCGGGGAAGCTTCTTGCGCAACCTGGCCTCCATGGCGTCGAGGTCCACGGAGACCAGCGGGGATCCGACCGGAACCGCCGCCACCGCCTTCACCTCCGCCGGCGTCAGCACGTCGGTGCCCGTGGTCGTCACCCGCTCGACCCGTAGCCAGGAGGAGCCGTAGAGCACCCAGACCGTTCCCGCGGCGACCAGCGCCACGACAACGGCGGCCAGGACCAGTCGCACCCGGCCGGTCAGCCGGCGCCCCCGGGGGCCGATGTGCGGCGGACGGGCCGGGGTGTCGGCCCGCTTGGCTTCACCGCGCTGGGCGGTCGTCGGTCCGGCCACGCTCGCTCCTTCGCCGGGCCCGGGACGCACGCCCCGGGCCCGCACCGCCTCACGCCTGGCGGCGTGCGGCAATCGCCTCGTACACCATGCCGACGAGCAGGTCGTCGGCGTCCCGTCGCCCGAACTCGGCCGCGGCCCGGGACATTTCGTACAGCCGGTGCGGATCCGACAGCACCGGGAGGACGTTGCCCTGCACCCACTCGGGGGTGAGCGCCGCGTCGTCCACCAGCAGGCCGCCGCCCGCGTTGACCACCGGCTGGGCGTTGAGCCGCTGTTCCCCGTTGCCGATCGGCAACGGGACGTAGGCGGCGGGCAGCCCGACGGCGGAGAGCTCGGCGACGGTCATCGCACCCGCACGGCAGAGCATCATGTCGGCCGCCGCGTACGCGAGGTCCATCCGGTCCACGTACGGTACCGGGATGTAGGGCGGCATCCCGGGCATGTTGTCGATGCGCGGCAATTCGTTCTTGGGACCGACCACGTGGAGGATCTGGATCCCGGAGCGCTGCAGCAGCGGCGCGACCCGCTGCACGACCTCGTTGAGGTGCCGGGCGCCCTGCGATCCGCCGGATACCAGCAGCGTCGGCAGGTTGGGGTCGAGGCCGAAGGCGGCGCGCGCCTCCGGGCGGACCCGGGCCCGGTCGAGGGTGGCGATGGTCCGGCGCAGCGGGATGCCGATGTAGCGGGCGCCGCGCAGCTTGCTGTCCGGGGTGGAGACGGCGACCCCGTGGGCGTACCGCGAGCCGATCTTGTTGGCGAGACCCGGCCGGGCGTTCGCCTCGTGGACGACGATCGGGACACCCGCCCGCTTGGCGGCCAGGTAGCCGGGCAGGGCGACGTAGCCGCCGAAGCCGACCACGCAGTCCGCCCTGGTGCGTTCCAGGATCTGCTCGGCGGCCTTGATGGTGCCGCGCAGCCGCCCCGGGACGGTGATCAGCTCAGGGGTGGGCTTGCGCGGCAGCGGCACGGCAGGGATCAGTGCCAGCTCGTACCCCCGCTCGGGTACGAGCCTGGTCTCGAGTCCGCGTTCCGTGCCGAGGGCAGTGATTCCCACGGCCGGGTCCTGCCTGCGCAGGGCGTCTGCGAGGGCAAGCGCGGGCTCGATGTGGCCGGCGGTCCCCCCACCGGCGAGTACGACATGCACCGAAATTCACCGCTCTCCGGACGGACGCTTCGTGACGCGCCGTCTCATCGTCTTCCATCTGACCCCGGGCCTCCGCATGGCCAGGGCCGCTTTCGCCGCAGGATCGTCTCGCGCGAAGGCGATCATGAGCCCGACAGCGAACATGGTCGGCAGCAGGGCCGAACCTCCGTAGGAGAACAGCGGCAGCGGGACCCCGGCGATCGGCAACAGGCCGAGCACCGCACCGATGTTGATCACGGCCTGGGCCGTGATCCAGGTGGTCACGCCTCCCGCTGCGTACCTCACGAAGGGGTCCTCCGTGCGTCCGGCCACGCGGATACCCGCATAGCCTAGAGCCGCGAACAGGGCGAGTACCGACAGCGTCCCCGCCAGACCCAGTTCCTCCCCGGTGATGGCGAAGATGAAGTCGGTGTGCGGTTCAGGGAGTTGACCCCATTTTTCCACACTCGCACCCAGCCCGGAACCGAACCATCCGCCCGAGGCCAGAGCGTAGATGCCGTGCACGGCCTGCCAGCAGGAGCCGTCGGGGCCGGGCTCGCTGACTCCCATGCAGCTCAGCCGGGACATCCGGTTCGGGCTGGTCTTGATCAGCAGGAACGCCAGCAGGCCGGCGACGGAGAGCACGCCGGCGAAGAGCCGGGTGGGCGCCCCCACCAGCCAGAGCAGGCCGAACAGGATGGCGGTGAGGATGATCGCCGTACCCATGTCGCCACCGAGCATGATGAGCCCGAGCAGCATGAAGGTGACGGGGACCAGCGGCACGAGCATGTGCTTCCACTGGGTCAGCAGCCGCTTGTGCTGCTTGCGGGCGAGCAGGTCGGCGCCCCAGAGGATGAGGGCGAGTTTGCCGAACTCGCTGGGCTGGAGCTGGAACGGGCCGCCGAGGTAGATCCAGTTCTGGTTGCCGTTGACCGACATCCCTATCCCCGGCACCTGCACCAGGACCATGAGGAAGACCGTGCCCATGAGCAGCGGATAGGCCAGCGCCCGGTGGAGCTTGACGGGCATCCTGGAGGCCAGCAGCATCAGCGCGGCACCGATGACGGCGGCGAGGAACTGCTTGCGGAAGAAGTACGTACCGGGCTTGGCGAGCTCCAGGGCCTTGATCATCGAGGCGGAATAGACCATCACGAGGCCGAGCACGGTGATCAGGAGGCTGGAGCCGAGGATCAGGTAGTACGCCGTCAGAGGGCGGTCCCAGGCCCGTCGCGCCTGCTCGTACATCCGCCGCACCCCCGCGCCCCGCGGCGGCCGGGGCGCCGGGGCCGGGCCGTGGCCGCCGCCGCGTGACGCGGCGGGCCGCCGGGCGCCGGTGGCGGGCCGGCTCCGCAGGGCGGCGCCCGCGGGCAGTCCGGGGCCCGCGGGGAGCGCACCGGCGAGCCGGCCCGGGGTGAACGCCCTGCTGATCGCCGCGGTCGCCCGCGAGGGCGCCGCTCCGCGTGCGGATGGGCTCTCGTCGGCCGCCATTGTCGCTGTCCCCTCCACTGCTCGTGCCCGGGGCTGTCACCCGCGGTCCCGGAACGGCTCGCGGCGGTGCGCCGGTGCCCCGGTCCTCCGGGAGAGTACGGCGCCGCCGCCCGGCCCGTCAGGCGCTCGCGTCGGCCAGCCGGCGCACCGCGTCCGCGAACGCCTCGCCCCGCTTGTTGTAGTTGACGAACATGTCCATCGAGGCGCAGGCCGGTGCCAGCAGTACGGTGTCGCCCGGCCGGGCGAGCCCTGCCGCTTCCCGGACCGCCACGGACATCGCCCCAGTGTCGGTCCGGTCGAGGTCGACCACCGGTACCTCGGGGGCGTGTCGCGCCAGGGCTTCGCGGATCAGCGCCCGGTCGGCGCCGATCAGCACGACGCCTCGCAGCCGCTTCGCCGCCCCGGTCACGAGCTCGTCGAAGGTGGCGCCCTTGGCGAGGCCACCGGCGATCCAGACGATCGGCTCGTAGGCCGCCAGGGACGCCTCGGCGGCGTGGGTGTTGGTGGCCTTTGAGTCGTCGATGTACGTGACTCCGCCGACGTCGGCGACGTGTTCGATGCGGTGGGCGTCGGGGCGGAAGGCCCGCAGCCCGTCGCGTACGGCCGCCGGCTTCACGCCGAAGGCGCGGGCGAGCGCCGCGGCGGCCAGGGCGTTGGCGATGTTGTGCGGGGCCGGCGGATTGACGTCGCCGACCTCGGCGAGTTCCTGGGCCTGCTTCTGGCGGTTGGCCACGAACGCCCGGTCGACGAGGATGCCGTCGACCACGCCGAGCTGCGAGGGCCCGGGCGGACCGAGGGTGAAGCCGATCGCCCGGCAGCCCTCCTCGACGTCGGCCTCGCGCACGAGGTCCTCCGTCGCCCCGTCCTGGGCGTTGTAGACGCAGGCGATGCTGTTGCCCTCGTAGATCCGGCCCTTGTCGGCGGCGTAACCGGCCATGGAGCCGTGCCAGTCGAGGTGGTCCGGGGCGAGGTTCAGCACGGCCGCGGAATGGGCGCGCAGCGAGGGCGCCCAGTGCAGCTGGTAGCTGGAGAGCTCGACGACGAGCACGTCGTAGGGCTCGTCACCGAGCACCGCGTCCAGCAGGGAGACCCCGATGTTGCCGACCGCGGCCGTGCGCAGACCGGCCGCCTCGAGGATCGAGGCGAGCATCCGCACGGTCGTGGTCTTGCCGTTGGTGCCGGTGACCGCGAGCCAGGGTGCGGCATCGGGGCCTCGCAGCCGCCAGGCGAGTTCGACGTCGCCCCAGACGGGGACGTCCGCCTCGGCGGCTGCGAGGAAGAGCGGCTTGTCCGGCTTCCAGCCGGGGGCCGTGACGACGAGCTCGGTGGACTCGGGCAGGGTCGCACCGTCGCCGAGGCGCACGGTGATGCCGAGCGCCTCCAGTTCGCCGGCCTGGGCGCGGGAGCGCTCGTCGTCGCCGTCGTCGACGACCGTGACGAGGGCCCCGCGCTCGTGCAGGGCCCGGGCGGCGGGAATACCGCTGACGCCGAGCCCGGCGACCGTGACGTGCTTGCCCTGCCAGTCCATGGTGCTCACTTCTTGGCTGCCCATCCCGCGTAGAAGAGACCGAGGCCGACGATGACGCACATGCCCTGGATGATCCAGAAGCGGACCACCACAAGGACTTCGGACCACCCCTTGAGCTCGAAGTGGTGCTGGAGCGGCGCCATCCGGAAGACCCGCTTGCCGGTCATCTTGAACGATCCGACCTGGATGACCACGGACATCGTGATCATCACGAAGAGGCCGCCGAGGAGGGCGAGCAGGAACTCCGTGCGGGAGCAGATCGCCAGACCGGCGAGCGCGCCGCCGAGGGCGAGGGAGCCGGTGTCACCCATGAAGATCTTCGCGGGCGAGGTGTTCCACCAGAGGAAGCCGAAGCAGGCGCCCATCAGCGCCGAGGCCACGACCGCGAGGTCGAGTGGGTCACGTACCTCGAAGCAGGCCTGTGGGTTGGTCAGCGTGGTCGCGTTGGCGCAGGACTCCTGGAACTGCCACAGCCCGATGAAGGTGTAGGCGCCGAAGACCATGACCGACGCACCGGTGGCGAGGCCGTCCAGACCGTCCGTCAGGTTCACGCCGTTGGACATGGCGAGAATCATGAACAGGGCCCAGACGCAGAACAGCACCGGGCCGATCGACCAGCCGAAGTCCTCGACGAAGGACAGCCGGGTGGAGGCCGGTGTGTTGCCCCGGGCGTCCGCGAACTGCAGTGAGAGCACCGCGAACGCGATGCCGACGATCAGCTGGCCGGCCATCTTGGCCTTCGCCCTCAGGCCCAGCGACCGCTGCTTGACGATCTTGATGTAGTCGTCGAGGAAGCCGACGAGGCCCATTCCCGCCATGAGGAACAGGACGAGGACACCGGAGAAGCGCATCTCCTCGCCGGTGATCACCTTCGCCAGGACGTACGCGATGATCGTGGCCAGGATGAAGGCGATACCACCCATGGTGGGCGTGCCCTGCTTACTGCCGTGGGTACGCGGGCCGTCGTCCCGGATGAACTGCCCGTAGCCCTTGCGGGCCAGAAGTTTGATCAGCAGCGGAGTCCCGACCAGGGTCAGGAAGAGCCCTATGGCTCCCGCGAAGAGGATCTGCCTCATCGGACGGCGACCTCGCCCTCGGTCGCGTTATCCAGCAGTGCCAGGGCGACCTTCTCCAGGCCGACCGACCGGGACGCCTTCACCAGCACGACGTCTCCCGGGCGCAGTTCACTGCGCAACAGGTCGACGGCCGCCTGTGCGTCGGACACGTGCACCGACTCCTCACCCCACGAACCCTCGTTATATGCGCCCAGTTGCAGCCAGGAGGCTTCTCTTCCTCCGACAGCGACGAGCTTGCTGACGTTGAGCCGGACGGCGAGCCGTCCGACCGCGTCGTGCTCGGCGAGCGACGCGTCGCCGAGCTCGGCCATCTGACCGAGCACCGCCCACGTGCGTCCCCCCCCTGCCCGTGAGGCCTTGCCCATGGCGGCCAGCGCACGCAGCGCGGCTCGCATGGATTCGGGGTTCGCGTTGTAGGCGTCATTGACGACCGTCACACCGTCCGGACGCTCGGTGACCTCCATGCGCCAGCGGGAGAGGGAGCCCGCCCCGGAGAGCGCATCGGCGATCTCGGTCACGGACATGCCCAACTCATGGGCGACGGCGGCCGCGGCGAGCGCGTTCGACACGTGGTGCTCACCGTACAGGCGCAAGGTCACGTCGCTGCACCCGGTGGGTGTGCGGAGCGCGAAAGCGGGGCGGCCGTCGTCCGTGAGCCGGACGTTCTCTCCCCGTACGTCCGCATCCGGGGCCTCCCCGAAGAGGAGCACCCGGGCTTTTGTGCGGGACGCCATCGCCCGCACGAGCGGGTCGTCGGCGTTGAGCACGGCGACACCGTCCTCGGGAAGAACCTCCACGAGCTCGCCCTTGGCCTGCGCGATCGCCTCCCGGCTGCCGAACTCGCCGATGTGGGCGCTGCCCACGTTGAGGACCAGTCCGATCCGCGGCGGGGTGAGCTCGGCGAGGTAGTGGATGTGGCCGATGCCCCGCGCGCCCATCTCGAGCACGAGGTGACGGGTCTCCGCCGTGGCACTCAGCGCGGTGAGTGGCAGACCGATCTCGTTGTTGAAGGACCCCGGGGTCCACACCGTGGGGGCCTTGCGCTCCAGCAGCTGGGCGATCAGGTCCTTGGTGGAGGTCTTGCCCGCCGAACCGGTGAGCGCGACGACGGTCGTGCCGAGGCGCTCGACGACGGTTCGGGCGAGGGTGCCGAGCGCCGCCACGACGTCGTCGACGACGATCGCCGGCACACCGACGGGGCGGGCGGCGAGCACTGCTACCGCGCCCTCCTCGACGGCGCGACGGGCGTAGTCGTGGCCGTCGACCCGCTCGCCCGCGAACGCGGCGAACAGGGCGCCCTGGCGCACCTCCCGGGAGTCGATGACGACGGGCCCGGTGACGAGGGCGGACAGGTCCGGAGTGTCGTGCGGCTGCCCGCCGACGATTTCGGCGATCTCGGCGAGGGAAAGGGCGATCACTTGGTCATCCCTGACTGTTGTTCTCGTGGGTGAGTGCGCGGTCGGCGGGGGCGTGCACGGCGTTCGTGCGCCCCGAGGCACGCTCGATGGCCTCGCGCAGGACCTTGCGGTCGTCGAAGGGGCGTACCACTCCGTGGATGTCCTGGCCCTGCTCATGGCCCTTCCCGGCCACCAGCACGGTGTCGCCGGGCTCGGCGCGGGCGACCGCCGCGGCGATGGCCGCCGCCCGGTCCGCGTCGACGAGCACGTCTCCGCGCTCGTGGACGGGCACTTCGGCGGCGCCCGACAGCATGGCGGAGAGGATCGCCAGGGGGTCCTCCGAGCGGGGGTTGTCCGAGGTCAGTACCGCGGTGTCCGCGAGGCGGGCTGCGGCGGCGCCCATCGGGCCGCGCTTCGTCGTGTCGCGGTCGCCACCGCAGCCGAGCACGATGTGCACCCTGCCCTCGGTGACCTTCCGCAGGGAGCGCAGGACGGATTCGACGGCGTCGGTCTTGTGCGCGTAGTCGACGACGGCGAGGTACGGCTGTCCGGCGTCGACGCGTTCCAGCCGGCCGGGCACCCCCGGGACGGCGGCGACGCCGTCGGCGGCGATCTGCGGGGCGACGCCCGCGGCGGCCAGCGTGACGATCGCGGCGAGGGTGTTGGCGACGTTGAAGGGGCCGGGCAGCGGCGCCCTGGCGGCGATCCGCTCGCCCGCGGGGCCGACCACGGTGAAGGTGCTGTCCTGCGGGCCCACTTCGACGTCCTCGGCCCGCCAGTCGGCGTCCGGGTGGCCTTCGGCGGAGAAGGTGACGACCGGGACGGACGCCTCCGTGACCAGCCTGCGGCCGTACTCGTCGTCGAAGTTGACCACGCCGAGCCTGCTCCGCCGCGGGGTGAACAGCTGCGCCTTGGCCTGGAAATAGTCCTCCATCCCGGAGTGGAACTCCATGTGCTCCGGGCTGAGGTTGTTGAAGACCGCCACGTCGAAGACGCAGCCGTCGACCCGGCCCAGCACGAGTGCGTGGCTGGAGACCTCCATGGCGACCGCCTCGACGCCGCGTTCGCGCATGACGGCGAACAGGGCCTGGAGGTCGGTCGCTTCCGGTGTGGTGCGCTCCGACTTGATGCGCTCGTCGCCGATCCGCATCTCGACGGTGCCGATCAGTCCGGTGCTCCGTCCGGCACCGCGCAGGCCGCCCTCGACGAGGTAGGCCGTGGTGGTCTTGCCGGACGTTCCGGTGATGCCGATCTGCAGGAGGTCCGCTCCCGGGCGTCCGTAGATCTCGGCGGCGATGTCCCCCATCCGGCCTCGCGGGTTGTCGGCGACCAGGACCGGGAGACCGGTGGCGGCGGCGCGTTCGGCGCCCGCCGGGTCGGTGAGGATCGCCGCCGCGCCGAGGCCTGCGGCCTGGGCGGCGAAGTCCGCACCGTGCAGCCGGGCACCGGGCAGGGCCGCGTACACGTCCCCCGGGCGCACGGCCCGGGAGTCGTGGGTGATCCCGGTGACCTCGCCGGAGGCCTGCGGTCCGGCGCCCAGCCGGGCTGCCAGCTCTCCGAGGGAAGTCGGCCGGAGCCGGTCCGGTCGGGGCGCTCCCGGGTAGGTCACAGGCGCGTCCTTCTGAGTGGTTTGGAACTGATCAGCGTGGGGCACGGCGGTGAGCGTACCGGGCGGACCCGGCCTCTCGCGAAGCGAGGGGCCGGGGTTGCGGTACTTCCCATTCCGGTTCCCGGGATCGGGGGTGATGGTCGTCACTGAGGATCTTCCGAGTCACTCGCCGGGCTTGAAGGACACCGGCAGCCGCGCGGGAGCGGTGCCGGACGGGGCGGTCTGGAGGGTCTTCAGGGCGAACTCCATGACCTGCTTGTAGATCGGCCCGCAGATCTGGCCGCCGAAGTAGCTGCCCCTGGTGGGATTCTGGATCGCGCAGTAGACGGTGATCTGCGGGTCGTCCGCGGGCGCGAAGCCGGCGAAGGAGGCGGTGTAGCCCTTGTAGACACCGCGTACGGGGTCGACGCGGTTGGCGGTCCCGGTCTTGCCGGCGACCCGGTAGCCGTCGATGTGCGCCTTGGCCCCGGTGCCCTCCTGGTCGTCCACCACCGACTCCAGCATCTTCGCCAGGGTCTTGGCTGTCTTCTCGCTGACCACCCGGGTCTTCTGGGGGGTTTCGGCCGCCGTGTAGCGGCCCTCCCCGTCCTTGGTGCCGCGCACGAGGGTCGGCTCGATCCGGACGCCGCCGTTGGCGATGGTCTGGTACACCGACGCGGCCTGCATGGCGTTGAGCGAGAGCCCCTGGCCGAACGGGATCGTGTACTGCTGGGAGGTCGACCAGTCCTGCGGCGCGGCGAGGATGCCGGGCGACTCCCCCGGGGAGCCGAGCCCCGTGGCGCTGCCGATGCCGAACTTGCGCAGGTAGGAGTGGAGGACCTTGTTGGCCTCCGCCTGGTTCTTGCCGAGCTGCCCGGTGGCGAGGATGGTGCCGATGTTGCTGGACTTGGCGAGTACGCCGTTGAGCGTGAGGTACCAGGTGGGGTGGTCGATGTCGTCCCTGAACAGGCGGTCGCCGCGGTGCAGCCGGTTGGGGACGGTCACATGTGTCCCGGGCGTCGCGACCCCCTCCTCCAGCACGGCCGCCATCGACATGACCTTGCTGGTGGAGCCCGGTTCGTACACGTCCTGGAGCGCCGCGTTGCCGAGGGCCGCCCCGTCCACCTGCGAGAGGTCGTTCGGGTCGTAGCCGGGGGCGTTGGCCATGGCCAGCACCTCGCCGGTCCTGGCGTTCTGGACGATCACGTAACCGCGGTCCGCCGCGGACGTCTTCACCTGGTCGGCGATGGCCCGCTGGGCCGCCCACTGGATGTCACGGTCGATGGTCAGCTCGACGTCGGTGCCGGCGACGGCCGGGACCTCCTTGGAGCCGGCGGTCGGCACGGGGCGGCCGCCGGCCTGGGCGTACCGGATCTTGCCGTCCTCGCCCTCGAGCCGGTCGTTCAGCTGGGCCTCCAGACCACCGCCGCCCTTGCCGTCGGCGTTGACGAATCCCAGTATTCCGGCGGCGAGGTCGCCGTTCGGGTAGACGCGCTTGGTGGTGGGCTCCTGCAGGACCCCGGCCAGCACATTGGCTCCCGGGCCGCCGTCGGCCTGGTCCTCCTCCGCCTTCTCCGCGAAGACGGACTTGAGGTCCTTGATCTGCTTCCAGACCTGCGGGGTCTGCCGCCTGGCCAGCACCGTGTACCGGCTCCCGGGCGTCGAGAGCTTCTTCTCCAGCTCCCCCGCGTCCCTTTTGAGGATCGGCGCCAGGAGGGCCGCCGCCTGCCGCGGGGCGTCCGGCGCCTTGCTCTCCTCGGGCGTGAACAGCTTCGGGTCGGCCGTGATGTCGTGGGCGTCGACGCTGGTGGCCAGGGCGATGCCGCTCCGGTCGGTGATCTCACCGCGCTCGGCGGCGATCGTGTACTCGAGGTAGCGGTTCTTGTCGGCCTTGGCCGCGTACGCGCTGGCGTCGACGGCCTGGACCTGGAGGAGCCGGACGACGAACGCCAGCATGACGAGGGTCAGACACAGGCTGATCAGGCGCAGCCTCGGACGCGGGTTGCCCAGCCGGAGAGCCCGCCGGGGCCCGCCGCGCGCCGCCCCGGCCCGAGGCCGCCTCGTCGCCGGGCGGGACGGCCGCCGCGCCTCGGGGCGGGAGGCGGTCCGGGGACGTCCGGGTCCGCCTGCCGCGTTGCGGGGGTGCGCGGGGCCGGGCACGCGGCGGCGCGGCGGTTCCTTGGACGGCACTTCGTCACCTGCCGGAGCTCGTCGGGGGCACAGTGGGGGAGGTCGTGGCCGGCCCGGGTGCGGAATCGGCCGGAGAAGGCGCGGGGGACTCGGGGGCGCCGGATGAAGCGGCCCCGGAAGGCTCGGCCGGGCCGCCCGCCGGACCCGCCGCCGGTGAGGGCGTGGCCACGGGGGACGGTGCGGCGGTGGCCCGCTCGGGCACTCCCCTGACGGTGCCGTCCGGATCCAGGAAGGCGGGACTGCCACCCGGGACCATGCCGAGCTCGCGGGCACGCCGCTCCAGGGCGTCCGGCTGGGAGTAGCTGTCCACGTCGCGCTGCAGGGCCTGCTGCTCGTCGGTGAGTTCGGTGGTCTGCTTCTTCATCCGGCTCAGCCTGAACGATCCCTCGTTCAGGGCGGAGTTCAGCAGCAGGAGCGAGATCAGGCCACCCGCGAGGAGCAGCACGACCAGCAGGACGAAGGGGGTACGCGCCGCGGTGCTCGGCCCCGACGGCATCAGCCGGGCGAGCCGGCCGGCCCGCCCCTTCATCTGCTCGGCCGCTCCGGTCACCTCCGCGCCCCCGCCTTCGCCGGAGTACGGACGGCCCGGCGGGGCGCGCTCACCGCTCCTCCTCGCGAATCCGCTGGGCGCCGCGCAACCGGGCGGGGGCGGCCCGCCGGTTCTCGGCGACCTCCTCCTCGGTGGGCAGTTCCGCGCCGCGGGTCAGCAGTTTCAGCCGGGGCTGGTAGCGCTCGGGGACGACGGGCAGTCCGGGCGGTGCCGTGTTGGCCGCCCCGGCCGCGAAGACCTGCTTGACCAGCCGGTCCTCGAGCGAGTGGTACGAGAGGACGGCGATCCGGCCGCCGACGGCCAGGCTCTGCACCGCGGCCGGAACGGCCCGCTCCAGGACGGTGAGTTCACCGTTGACCTCGATGCGCAAGGCCTGGAAGGTGCGCTTGGCCGGATTGCCACCGGTGCGCTTGGCGGCCTGTGGCAGGGAGTCCCGGATCAGCTCGACGAGCCGGGCGCTGTTGCTGAAGGGCTCTTTCTCGCGTTCACGCACGACCGCGGAGACGATCCGCTTGGCCTGCTTCTCCTCGCCGTACGCACGCAGGATCCGCACGAGCTCGCCCGGTGGGTAGGTGTTGAGCACCTCGGCGGCGCCGATGCCGGTCGTCTGGTCCATGCGCATGTCGAGCGGGGCGTCCTGGGCGTAGGCGAAGCCGCGGTCCGCCTCGTCCAGCTGCATGGAGGAGACGCCGAGGTCGAACAGGACCCCTTGCACCTTGGGGATCCCGAGCCGGTCCAGCACCTCGGGCAGCTCGTCGTAGACGGCGTGCACCAGGGTGGCCCGGTCCCCGTACGGCGCGAGGCGCTCACCCGAGAGCCGCAGCGCCTCCTTGTCACGGTCCAGCGCGACCAGCCGCGCCGTGGGGAAGGCGGCGAGGAGCGCCTCGCTGTGGCCACCGAGTCCGAGGGTGCAGTCCACGACCACGGGCGGCTGCGGTCCTGATGCCTCCAGAGCCGGGGCCAACAGGTCCAGGCATCGCTGGAGCATCACCGGGACGTGTCGGGTCTGGCTCAATGCGCCCTCTCAGGCTCAGTCCCGTGCCGGCCGCACCTGCGGTCCGGTCCCCGCCCGCTCGGAAGGGGAGGCCCGCCGGCGCCGGGGAAGGGGCGTCGGCCGACCGGCGAGCGGGAGAGGGCCGGGCCGCAGGTGCGCCGCACATCACGGGGAATTCGAAACATGCAAAAATATGCAGAATGTGCAGGCGTGTCGGTAACTTCGCGTCACTTTAGTCCACCCTGCCATTCGATCGATTCCCGATCAACGAAGCGGGCAGCGCGTCGCCCCGCCGCGGCGGACCCGGGCACTCACTCGGCCGGGTGCAGGACAGTGAGGCTTGTGGTTTACCTCACAACACGTCTCGTTGACGTTCTTTGTCCCTTTCCACAGCACGCCAGGAACGGTCGTGCGCGTTAACGTCTTATCCATGTCGACTTCCGCGCAGTCCTCCGCCGAAACCGATACCTCTTCCGCCGCCCGTTCCGGCGGGACGGCCACCGACCGGCTCGTCGAGGCGAACGCCCGTTACGCAGCCCGGTTCAGCGATCCCGGCATGGACGCCCGCCCGGTGCTCGGCGTCGCCGTGGTGGCCTGTATGGACGCCCGCCTCGACCTCCACGCCGCGCTCGGCCTGGAGCTCGGCGACTGTCACACCATCCGCAACGCGGGCGGCGTGGTCACCGACGATGTCATCCGGTCGCTGACCATCAGCCAGCGGGCGCTCGGCACCCGCAGCGTCGTACTCATCCACCACACCAAATGCGGCCTCGAAAGCATCACCGAGGAGTTCCGCCAGGAGCTGGAGCAGGAGGTCGGACAGCGTCCGGTCTGGGCGGTGGAGGCGTACACGGACGCCGACCAGGACGTCCGGCAGTCGATGCAGCGCGTGCGGACCTCGCCGTTCCTCCTGCACACGGACGACGTGCGCGGCTTCGTCTTCGACGTGACGTCCGGCCAGCTGCGCGAAATCCTCCCCGCTTCCTGAGGCCAGGGCCCCCGCCCGCACCGACATACGACCCACACCCGGCATATCGCCCCTACTTGTCCACAGGCGAGTGACACGAAGCGGTAACGGCAACGAGAATGCGGGTGTGACACCTCTCCGGGTCCTCCGGCGAGTGTCCGTATTTCGGGGCGGGCGGGCAGTTTCGTGCGTCGGCCCGTGCACAAGGGGCCGAGGAGGGCCGGGTGACGACCTATGACGATCGAGCGAGCCTCACAGATCTGACCACCACGGTGGAGCGGGTGCGCAGGTCGGTGGAGAGTGTGATCGAGGGCAAGCCCGAGGTCGTACGGCTTTCGCTGACCGTTCTGCTCGCCGAGGGGCACCTCCTCATCGAGGATGTGCCGGGGGTCGGCAAGACGATGCTGGCCAAGGCGCTGGCGCGGTCCATCGACTGTTCGGTGCGGCGCATCCAGTTCACACCGGATCTGCTGCCCTCCGACATCACGGGCGTGTCGATCTTCGACCAGCAGCGCCGGGACTTCGAGTTCAAGCCCGGTGCGATCTTCGCCCAGATCGTCATCGGCGACGAGATCAACCGGGCGTCGCCCAAGACCCAGTCGGCGCTGCTGGAGTCGATGGAGGAACGCCAGGTCACCATCGACGGCCATACCTACGAGCTGCCCGATCCCTTCATGGTCGTGGCCACCCAGAACCCGGTGGAGATGGAGGGCACCTACCCGCTGCCCGAGGCGCAGCGCGACCGGTTCATGGCCCGAGTGTCGATCGGCTACCCCAGTGCGGAGGCCGAGCTCCAGATGCTCGACGTGCACGGTGGCGTCTCTCCTCTCGACGACCTCCAGCCGGTGGCGCACGCCCACGACATCGTCAAGCTGATCGACGCGGTGCGCACGGTCCACGTCGCCGAATCCGTGCGGCGGTACGCGGTGGAACTGGTCGGTGCCACCCGCCACCACCCGGATCTCAGGCTGGGGGCCTCGCCGCGCGCGACCCTGCACCTGCTGCGTGCCGCGAAGGCGTCGGCCGCCCTCAGCGGGCGTGACTACGCCCTGCCGGACGACGTGCAGGCACTCGCGGTGGCGGTTCTCGCCCACCGCCTGCTGCCGACGGCGCAGGCCCAGCTCAACCGCCGTACCGCCGAGCAGGTCGTGCTGGACATCCTGCAGCGCACGCCCGTGCCGACGTCCGGTGCCGCGGCTGCCGCCCCGGCGCAGCCGCAGCACGGTCCCGGCGGCCCGGTGTACGGCCGGCAGCCCGGCGCCCGGAGGCTGTGATGGCGGCCGGTGTGCCCGGCCCCGTGGACAGCGGCGACGCGAAAGGCGGTCTCCGCTCTGCCCTGCACGGCCTGACGACACGGGGACGGTCGTTCTTCGCCGCCGGTGTGGCCGCAGCGGTCTGTGCCTACGTGCTGGGCCAGGGCGACCTGTTGCGGGTCGGGCTGCTGCTGGCGGTGCTGCCCCTGGTCTGTGTGGTCGTGCTCCACCGCACCCGCTACCGCGTCGCGGGCAGCCGCCGGCTGTCGCCGTCCCGGGTGGCGGCGGGATCGGAGGCGCGGGTGCACCTGCGGATGGACAACGTGTCCAGGCTGCCCACGGGACTGCTGATGCTCCAGGACCGGGTGCCGTACGTGCTGGGCCCCCGGCCCCGGTTCGTGCTGGACCGGGTGGAGGCGGGCGGCAGGCGCGAGGTCTCCTACCGGGTCCGCTCCGATCTGCGCGGGCGCTATCCGCTCGGGCCCCTGCAGCTGCGGCTGAGCGATCCGTTCGGCATGTGCGAACTGACCCGCTCCTTCGGCGCGCACGACACGCTCGTCGTCATCCCCCGCACGGAGCCCCTTCCGCCGCTGAGGCTGGCCGGTGAGTCGTCCGGATACGGTGACGGCCGGCAGCGTTCGCTCGCCCTGGCCGGCGAGGACGACATCATTCCGCGCGGCTACCGCCACGGCGACGACCTGCGGCGGGTGCACTGGCGCTCCACCGCGCGCTACGGCGAACTGATGGTGCGCCGCGAGGAGCAGCCGCAGCGGGCCAGGTGCACGGTGCTGCTGGACACCCGGCGGATCGCCTATCAGGACGCCGGGCCGGACTCCGGCTTCGAGTGGGCGGTGTCGGGCGCCGCGTCCGCACTGGTGCACATGCTGGAGCGTGGATTCGCCGTGCGTCTGCTGACGGACGACGGACGGGCCGTGCCGAACGAGAGCTCCGACGGCTTCGCGGGGTCGAGCCAGGAGTCGGCCGAGGCGGCGGGCCTCATGATGGACACCCTCGCGGTGGTCGACCACTCCGACGGCGGCGGCCTCTCCCGTGCGTACGACGTGCTGCGCGGGAACGCCGAAGGGCTGCTGGTCGCGTTCCTCGGCGACCTGGACGAGGAGCAGACGGCAGTGGTGGCCCGGATGCGGCAACGCAGCGGTGCCGCCGTCGCGTTCGTGCTGAACAGCTCCGACTGGCTGCGCGGCAGCGACGCGGCGGCAGCCGCGCCGGCCGCCGACCGGTTGTGGCTCCTGCGCGAAGCCGGCTGGACGGCGGTGGCCGTGCCGCCCGGGGTGGAGCTCGCCCGGCTGTGGCGGCAGGCGGGTCAGGAGCCCTCCGGCCCACAGCCCGGCACGGCCGGTGCGACGACAGGGTTCTCCGGGGGATGGTCATGAACGGGCGTGTTCGGCTGGCGCTGTGCGCCTTCGCGGCGACGATGACGGCGGCGGCGTCCCTGACGCCGCTGGTCGACACGTCGAAGTGGATTCTGCAGGCGGCTTTCCTCCTGGCGATCCAGAGCGGCGTCGGCGCGCTGGCCCGCCGGGTGCCGTTGGCGCGGATGCTCGTCATCTGCCTGCAGGTGCTGGTCACCCTGCTGCTGCTGACCGCGGCGTTCGCCAGGGAACACGCTCTGTTCGGTGTGGTGCCGGGCCCGCAGGCGGTCCAGCGGCTCGCGGAGCTGCTCACTGCGGGCACCGACGACGTCAGCCGGTACGCCACTCCCGCACCGGCGACGGACGGCATCCAGCTGATGCTGATCGGCGGGGTGCTGCTGATAGGACTCGCGGTGGACGCCCTCGCGGTGACCTTCCGTACGGCGGCGCCGGCGGGTCTGCCGCTGCTCGCGCTCTACTCGGTCGCGGCCGGACTCTCCGACGGCGGGGCCGGCTGGCTCTGGTTCCTGCTCGCGGCGGGCGGTTACCTGCTCCTCCTGCTGGCCGAGAGCCGGGACCGGCTGGCGGCGTGGGGGAAGGTCTTCAGCGGGGTCTCCCGGTCGTCGGGGGGCCTGGCCTCCGGTCTGGAAGGACCGTCCGCGGCGTCCCGGGCCCCGGTCCGCACGGGGCGGCGTATCGGCGCCGTGACGCTGGGGATCGCGCTGGTGATCCCCGCTGTGCTGCCCGCTCTGGACGGCGGGCTGCTGGGCGGCCGGGGCGGCGGCACGGGCAAGGGAAGCGGCGGAGGCACGATCTCCGCGGTCAATCCGCTGGTGTCTCTGCAGAACAATCTGAACCAGCCGGAGAACCGGGAGGTGCTGTCGTACCGCACCAACTCCGGCAGTCCGCAGGACTTCTATCTGCGCATCCTCGCCCTGGACCAGTTCAGCGGGAGCGAGTGGCGCCCCTCGACGCGCCGGCTGAAGGACGTGCCGGACAGGTTGCCGCAGCCGGCCGGTCTGGGCCCGGATGTCGCCGTCACCGAGATCCGGACGAACATCTCCGCGTCACCGTCGTACCAGCAGACGTATCTGCCGCTCCCCTACCCGGCGAGCGAGGTGGACGTCGACGGCCACTGGCGGTACGAACCCGAGGGGCGCACCCTCGTCGGCGACGACGGCCAGACCACACGCGGCGCCCGGTACGAGGTCGGCAGTCTGGTGGTGGAGCCGACGGCCGAGCAGCTCGCCGGGGCGATGGCGCCTCCGGCGGAACTGGCGCGTGAGTACACCCGGGTCCCCGGTTCCCTGCCCGACGTGGTCCTGGAGACCGCCGAGCGGGTGACGCGGGGC
The DNA here is from genome assembly GCF_030816615.1 of Streptomyces sp. B1I3. NCBI lineage: Bacteria > Bacillati > Actinomycetota > Actinomycetes > Kitasatosporales > Streptomycetaceae > Streptomyces > Streptomyces sp. B1I3. The sequence continues at coordinate 5,896,853 of NZ_JAUSYD010000001.1, read as the reverse complement.
GCGTCCGACGACTACGAGCGGGCCGTGAAGCTGCAGGACTGGTTCGCCTCCGGGGGCGGCTTCCGCTACGACACGACGGTGACGTCCGGGACCGGTTCGGCCGCGATCGAGCGCTTCCTCAAGGACAAGGAAGGCTTCTGCGTCCACTTCTCGTTCACGATGGCCGCCATGGCGAGGACGCTGGGCATCCCGGCCCGGGTCGCGGTGGGTTTCACCCCCGGCACGGTCCAGGCGGACGGTTCCGTGTCGGTCGGGCTGCGCGATGCGCACGCCTGGCCCGAGCTGTACTTCGAGGGTGTGGGCTGGACCCGCTTCGAGCCCACACCGTCCCGGGGCACCACCCCGTCGTACACCCGGCCCGAGGCGCCCTCGCAGGGCCCGAGCGGCCCGGCCGAGGCTCCGGAGGGCGCGTCGGCGGCGCCCACGGCGGCGCCGTCCACCTCGGAGACCTGCCCCGCGCAGATGCGGCGGCAGGGTGAGTGCGGCGCGTCCGAGGCGCCCGGCGCGGTGAGCCCCACCGACCCCGGGACGCCGGCGGGCGCCATCGCTCTGTGGGCCCTCGGCTGCCTGCTGGTCATCGCACTCCCGCTCTCGCCGATGCTCTGGCGCCTGCGGGCCCGCGCGCGGCGGCTGGGCTCCTCGGGAGGCCGAACACCCGGGGATGCCACGGCCCGGGTGATGGCCGCCTGGCGGGAGGTCACCGATACGGCGTGGGACCACGGCATCGCACCGGACGAGTCGCTGACCCCCAGGAAGGCGGCGGCCCGCGTCGTACGGCTGGGCAGGCTGGAGGCCACGGCAGCCGCCGCGGTCCACCGGGTGGCGGGGGCGGTCGAGCAGGTGCTCTACGCCCCCGGGCCCGCATGCGGTCACCGGGACCGAAGAGGACGTGCCGGCCGTGCGTGCGGGGCTGCGCGCCTCGGCGGGGCGGCTGGACAGGCTCCGGGCGACCTTGGCGCCGCGTTCGGCCGTTCGGGTGATATGGGCTCTGTCCGAGCGCCGTACGGCCCTTGCCCGTAGGCGGGCGCACCGGCCCGGCCGTGAGCGCTGGGCCGCGCGGCTGCGCCGCCCTTCACGTCAGCAGGGCTGAATCCCACGCCCACGTCGCGCACCCGCGTCTCGCACCCCGTCCGCTCAGCTGCCGATTTCCCGGCCGAGGCCGGGCGGGACGGCACCGAGCGGGAGCGGGGGCGGGGCCGAGCGGGAGGGGGCCGAGCAGAGGGACAGGCAGGCTGGGCCGGGCCAGGACAGGAGCGGGCGGGGCATGCCCGGGCGCACGAGGCGGAAGCCTTCGGACAGGCCCGCAGGCCGGCATGCGTGAGGGGCGGTCGCCGTGAAGCGACCACCCCTCACGCAGAAGGTCCGGCGTCATGTCGTCGGTGTGCACACTCCACAGCCAGGGCCGGGGGCTGCCCGGCATCGGCCGGGAATCGGCGTGCTCACTGACCTTGTTCGTCGCGGCGGCGCTGCCACCGCTGCTCGATCCGGTTCATCATCGACCGGCGCTGCCTGGGATGTCGGCTTTCGCCGCCGCCCCCACTCCCGCTCCCTGCCGGCTGCTGCTGCTCACCGGGCTTGGGCGCTTTGCGCCACCCGGTGACCGCCAGCACGGCACAGCCCAGCATGACGAGGAATCCCACCACGCTGATCCAGATCTGCTGGGCGACCATTCCGGCCATGAGGAGCGCGATACCCACCAGAAAGCCGACCACCGCCTGGTAGACCCGTCGCCGGGTGTACCTGCGCAGCCCGCTTCCCTCAAGCGCTGTAGCGAACTTGGGATCTTCGGCGTACAGCGCTCGCTCCATCTGCTCGAGCATGCGCTGCTCGTGCTCCGAGAGCGGCACGGAGTCCTCCTCGTCGTCGGCCGCGGGGGGCGACCGGTATGCGGCCCTTCCAGGATAGGCAGGGAATCGCCCCCGTGAAACCTGCCCTCTAGCCATAGCCAGTCCGGACCGCCATGGCGACTCGGCTGCTGAGGCGTAGATTCCCCGACCTCCGATCCGTCATGCCGGATGGTGTCACCCGATCATACGGGGCCCGCGCCCCGATCGGGTGCTCCCAGCGGTACTCCGTCTGCGGCTGCGTCGCTGATCAGCCGCGCTCCGCTCGCTCCGGGCCGCGGCCGGGGCCGGCTGCCGGCCGTGGCTCAGGCGCGCTTCTCGCCCAGAACGTGCAGCTGGGTCGCCACCGAGTGGAAGGACGGCAGTTCCGCGACGGCCGCCTCCAGCCTCAGGAGGGCCTCCATCGCGCCGGACTCGGTGTCCACCAGTACGCCCGGTACGAGATCGGCGAAGACCCGTACGCCGTGGACCGCACCGACGTCGACCCCGGCGGCGGCGACCAGGCCGGTCAGCTGGTCGGCGGTGAAGCGGCGGGGCACCGGGTCGCCTTCGCCCCAGCGCCCTGCCGGGTCCGTCAGCGCGTGGCGGGCCTCGGTGAAGTGCCCGGCGAGCGCCCGCGCCAGGACGGCGCCGCCGAGCCCCGCGCCGAGGAGGCTGAGAGCGCCGGACGGGCGGAGCGCGTCGACGGCGTTCCGTACGCCCTCGGCGGGATCGTCCACGTACTCCAGGACGCCGTGGCAGAGGACCGCGTCGTACCCCGCGCGGTCCACCACCTCGAACAGGCCGAGGATGTCCCCCTGGACGCCCCGGACCCGGTCGTCGACCCCTGCTTCGGCCGCGCGGCGCTCCAGGGCGAACAGGGCGTTGGGGCTGGGGTCGACGACGGTGACCCGGTGGCCGAGCCGCGCGACGGGCACCGCGAAGTTACCGGTGCCGCCGCCGGTGTCGAGCACGTCCAGGACTTCCCTGCCGGTCACCTTGACCCGGCGCTCGAGAGCGTCCTTGAGGACCTCCCAGACCACGGCGGTACGGAGGGAGGCGCGGGGGCGCAGCTGGTCCGACACGGCAGTTGACTCCTCGGCACGGTGCCGCCACGGACGGCGGAGCGTGAACAGTGCAGGTGGTACGGGTGCTCCCCACCCTATTGCCTCGCACCGCCGCTCCGGTCACCCCACGGCCGGTCACCGGCAGGGGGCGGCCGGGCCCTGCCCGGATTCCACCGGACCGTCACCGGCACCGGACCCGGCCGTGGTCGCGACCGTTGCCGACGTCCCCGCCGGCGTCCCCGCCGGCGTCCCCGCCGAGGTCCTTGCCGGTCATGGGCGCGGGCCGCTACACGGGCCGGTCCCCGCGGGGTTGCGGAAGGACCGGATGGAGCACCAGGAGCCGCTCGACCAGGCGCAGGAACATCGCCGCGTCCCGCAGCAGGTCATCGGCATCGCGGCTGGTGGCCGCACCGGGTATGCCCGCTTCCGCACGGGCCCTGCGCCGCGCGCCCGAGGCGAACAGGGCGCTCCACTCGGTGAGTTCCGGTGCGATCTCCGGGAGGACCTCCCAGGCGCTGCGGATCCGCTCGCGGCGGCGCCTGCTCGTTTCGGGCCGGCCGCGGGCGGCGAGGACCGCGGCAGCGGTGCGCAGCGCCGCGAGGTGGGCGGTGGCGTACCGCTCGTTGGGCACGTCCAGGACGGCGGCCTCGTCCAGGCCCGTGTGCGCCTGGGCGAGCAGATCGAGTGCGGCGGGTGGTGCCGTGGTGCGGCGCAGCACGGGGTGGACGTCGGTTGCCGGACCGGTCAGTGAGGGGGCAGGGCTGCCTGCGCGGCGCCGCGGGGCGGCGGCTGCGGACGAGCTGGCCATGACGAACCTCCTGTCGTGTGACGGCTTCGTGGCCGTTTGTATCCATCGTGGCGGCCGGCACTGACAATCCCTCAGAAACCTCCCCTGACCTCGCTCTTTGCTTCGAGCGAGAGTTCGGGCTAGTTTTCTGTACTGACCAGTCAGTGCAAAAATGGAGCGCGTACCGGATCGGGGGTGGGGCCGTGGACAGCCCGCAGGGTGCGGCGGTGAGCGCTGTGGACTTCGGACTGAAGGGGCCACGCGGCTGGGCCTTTCGAGGTGTCGATTTCGCCGCCGAGCCCGGAACGCTTGTGGCGATCGAGGGCCCGTCCGGCTCGGGCCGTACCTGCCTTCTGCTCGCCCTCACCGGCCGGATGCGTGCCACACAGGGGCACGCGGAGGTCGCCGGCCTGCGCCTGCCGGGTCGCCGGGCGGCCGCCGTCCGCCGGATCAGCGCACTGGGACCGGTACCCGGTGTCAGCGAACTCGATCCCGCCTTCACCGTCGGCGAACACCTGCGGGAGAGGGTTCTGCTGCAGCGCCGCTTCGACGGTTCGCTGCGCTCCCTGCTGCGCCCGCGCGCCGCGCGGACCGCCATGGCACGGGCGACGATCGACGCCGCCCTGGACGCGGCGGGCCTGGACCTCACGGACCTGCCCAAGGCGGAACGCACGTCCGTACGGGACCTGGAGCGCCTCGAGGCGATGCGCCTGTCCGCCGCCCTCGCGCTGATGGGCGGTCCGCGGTTGCTGGCGGTGGACGACACCGATCTCAAACTCTCCGCGGCCGACCGCGCGGAGGCCTGGAAACTGCTGCGGACCCTCGCGGACCGCGGGACGACCGTGCTCGCCGTGTGCAGCGAAGCCCCCGAGGACACGCTCACCGTGCGCACCGGAACCCGGGCCGACGCCTCCGTCGCGGACGGGGACCCCACGGCTGATGACATGACGACCGAGGAGAAGAGGGCAGATGCGAGCGCCGAAACTGGCCGCGCTTGAGCTGAGGCGGTTCGGCCGGGGACGGATGCCGCGTGCCGCGCTGGTGGCACTCCTGCTGCTGCCCCTGCTGTACGGCGCCCTCTACCTGTGGTCGTTCTGGGATCCGTACGGACGGCTCGACCGCATCCCCGTCGCGCTCGTCAACAACGACAAGGGCGCACCCTCCGAGGGCGGTCGTCTGGCGGCGGGTGACGAGATCGCCGGCAGGCTGCTCGACTCCAAGGTCTTCGACTGGCACGAGGTCAGCACGGCCGAGGCCGGCCGGGGTCTCGAGGACGGGACGTACTACCTCTCGCTGACCATGCCGGCCGACTTCAGCGAGCGGATCGCGTCCAGCGGGGGCGGCTCACCGGAGACCGGCGCCCTGCAGGTCCGTACGAACGACGCCAACAACTACATCGTGGGGCAGATCTCCCGGACGGTGTTCGCCGAGGTCCGCAGCGCCGCGTCGACCAAGGCGTCACGCGGGTTCCTCGACCGGATCTTCATCAACTTCTCGGGCCTCCACGACGCGACCGCGAAGGCGGCCAAGGGCGCGGGCGACCTCGAGAGCGGTATCACCAAGGCCAAGAAGGGATCCAAGGACCTCGCGGACGGGCTGAAGGACGCCAAGGCGGGGAGCGGCAAGCTGTCCGGCGGGGTCGTCAAGCTGAACAAGGGCGCGGGTGACCTGGAGACCGGTTCCCGGCAGGTGGCCGACGGCACGCAGCAGCTCGCCGACAAGGTGAACACGGTCGCCTCCGACGTACGGCCCTTCCTGAAGGACAACGGCAAGGCCATCGGGGACACGGCCCGGCTGGTCTCCGACTCCTCCAAGGCCGTACGGGACAACCTGGACCTGCTGGCGAAGGCGGCTCCCACCGCCTCGGCCGCCGCCCACACCGCCTCCGACGACCTGGCCGACGTCTACCGGCTCCGCTGCGAGCAGCAGCCGCTGCCCGATTCCGCCGTCTGCCCGGAGCTGAAGCGGGCCAGGACCGCGGCTGCGGACGTGGCGGACGTCTCGGACGACGTGCAGGCCCTGGTCGACGACCAGAACGGCGACCTGACCAAGCTGCGGTCCCAGTTGGCGACCCTCCAGAAGCAGGCCGACGCCCTCGCGAAGCGCTCGCCGCACCTGGACACCGACCTGGAGTCCGCGGTCAAGAAGATCAACGCGCTCAACACCGGTGCCCACAAGGTCGCCAAGGGCGCCGACGCGCTCCACACCGGTCTCGGCACCGCCAAGACCGGGGCCGGGGACCTGGACAGCGGGATCAAGAAACTCAGGACGGGCGCCACGAACCTGGACAGCGGGCTCCACCGCCTCGGTGACGGCTCGGCCGACCTCACCCAAGGGCTGCACGACGGCGTCGGCAAGATCCCCGATTACGACAAGGACGACCGTGACGCCCGTACCGGCGTCATGGCCGATCCGGTGCGGCTGGCCTCCTCGTCGCTGCACGCCGCGCCCAACTACGGCACCGGTTTCGCCCCGTACTTCATCCCCCTCTCGCTCTGGGTGGGCGCGATGGTGGCGTACATGCTGATCCAGCCGCTCAACCGGCGCGCGCTCTCGGCGGGGGCTCCGGCCTGGCGCATCGCCTTCGCGGGCTGGCTGCCGGTCGCGGGGATCGGCCTCGCCCAGGTCGGTGCCCTCATGGCCGTACTCCACTGGCGGCTCGGCCTGCAGATGGCGCACGCGGCCGGAACGATCGCCTTCCTGGCACTGGTCACCTGCTGTTTCGCCGCGATCGTCCAGTGGCTGAACGCCCGTTTCGGAGCGGCGGGCCGCATCCTCGTCCTCGCGATGCTGATGCTGCAGCTGACCTCGGCCGGGGGGACGTATCCCGTGCAGACCAGCCCGGGCTTCTTCGGGGCGATCCATCCCTACCTGCCGATGACCTACGTGGTGAACGGCCTGCGCCGGCTTGTCACGGGCGGCGGGCTCGGCCCGGTCTGGCAGGCAAGTGCCGTCCTGCTGGCCTTCACCGCGGGCGCGCTGGCACTGACCGCGCTCGCCGCACGCCGCAAACAGGTGTGGACACTGGACCGGCTGCACCCGGAGCTCAGTCTGTGAGCACCCCCGGACCTGTGAGAATCGGTGGCATGGACAGCAGTAGCACCACGCGCCGCCAGGCCACCCGGCAGAAGCTCTACGAAGCGGCGGTGACCCTCATCGCGGAGAAGGGCTTCTCGGCGACCACGGTGGACGAGATCGCCGACCGCGCGGGGGTGGCCAAGGGCACGGTCTACTACAACTTCAAGAGCAAGACGGAGCTCTTCGAGGAGCTGTTGCGGCACGGCGTGGGTCTGCTCACCCTGTCGCTGCGCACCGCCGCCGAGCAGACCGACGAGCGCGGCGGCACCCGTGTGGAGGCCCTGGACGCGATGATCCGGGCCGGTCTCGCCTTCATCGACCGCTATCCGGCCTTCACCCAGCTGTACGTCGCCGAACTCTGGCGCACCAACCGCGCCTGGCAGTCGACGCTCCTGGTGGTGCGGCAGGAAGCCGTGGCCGTGGTCGAGCAGGTGCTCCGGGACGGCGTCGCCGGCGGTGAGCTCAGCGAGGAGATCGACATCCAGCTGACGGCCGCCGCGCTGGTGGGAATGGTGCTCGTGGCCGCCCTGGACTGGCAGGCGTTCCAGCCCGAGCGGACGATCGACGACGTGCACTCGGCTCTTTCCCTGTTGCTGCACGGTCGCGTCAGCGGTCGCTGAGCGGAGTCGTGGGCGCCCAGGTGGCTCCCGGAAGTCTCAGGACGCCGGCCCCGCAGACCCCGGGACGCGGGTGGACGCCGGTCCGGTGGCACGCGATCCCCCTCGCGTGCCGCCGGACCGGCGTCTTCGTGACCCCCCGCAGAGCCCTCCCCGTGACCCTCGTTCCCCCGTGGTCCCGGGCCCCGCGTCGTGCCCCCCGTTCCGTCAGGGGTGCCACGCCGTTCCGCCGCCCCGTGCCGGCGGTCCGGGCGCCGCGCCCCTTCCGTGGTCCCCACTCTTCCGTCCGGGCATGTCGGAGCCCATCCGCGCCCGTACTCATCTCCCCCACTAGGTAGGGGTACTCAGCCCTGTGTGCCCGGGCCCATCCCGCCGTCACCACCACTGGCTACGATCGCCTCCGTGTCCGTACTCCCCCTGGTGTTCACGAGCGGCTGGGCGAGCGGGATCAACGCCTACGCGGTGGTCCTCCTGCTCGGCGTCTTCGGTGCGACGGGCCTCGCCGACGAGGTGCCCGAGTCGTTGCAGCGCACGGACGTGCTCGTGGTCGCCGGCTTGCTCTTCCTGTGCGAGGCGGTGGCCGACAAGATCCCGTACGTGGACTCGGCGTGGGACACCGTCCACACGGTGGTCCGGCCGGTGGCCGGCGCGGTCGTCGCGGCACTGCTGGCGGGCACGAGCGGATCGCTGCCGGAGCTCGCGGCCGGGGCCGTGGGCGGGTCCACCGCGCTGATGAGCCATCTGGTGAAGGCGGGGACCAGGATGGCCGTCAACACCTCGCCCGAGCCGTTCAGCAACGTCGGGGTCAGTGTCGCGGAGGACCTGGGCGTCGCCGGCGTCATCACCCTCGCGGTCTTCCACCCGGTCGCCGCGGCCGTCGTCGCCGGAAGCCTGTTGCTGCTCGGCATGGTGATACTCGTCTTCCTCGCTTCCCGGATCCGCCGTTTCCTGCGCCGCCGGGCGCAGCGCCGCGAGGAGAGGAGCCTGGCCGGGGCCGGCCGGCACCGGCCTCACGGGTGAGCTGTCGACGGCACCCCTTAGGGTCACTGCCATGGCACGAATTGCGGTGATCGGCGCCGGGACGGGCGCGATGGCGGCGGCGGCCCGGCTCGCCGTGGCAGGCCACCGGGTGACGGTGTACGAGCGGTCGCAGACCCACGGCGGCTCTCTCGGCCGGTATGCCCGTGACGGCTTCGTCTTCGACACCGGGCCCTCGCTGCTCCACCTGCCCGCGGTCTACCGCGACCTGTTCGTGAAGACGGGCAAGGAGCCGCTGGAGCAGTGTGTGACCCTCACCCAGGTCGACCCGGCGAGCCGCCACCTGTTCGCGGACGGCACCGCGGTGTCGCTGCCCAACGCCTCACGGGCCGGGGTGGCCGGCGCGCTGGACCGGGCGCTCGGCGAGGGCGCCGGAGCCCGCTGGGGTGATTTCCTGGACCGGGCCGGGACCGCCTGGGACCGGTCGCGCAGGCCGCTGCTGGAGGAGCCCCTGCCCGAGGACCGGCAGGTACTGAACCGCGACCCGTATCCCGCCGTGCGCCGGCGCAGGCTGCTGCGCTCCGCACGGCAGGCGGGGACCCTGGCGGAAGTGGGCGCCTGGGAGCTCGCGGATCCCCGGCTGGCCGCCCTTCTGGACGGGTACGCCCTGTCCTACGGGCTGGACCCGCGACGCGCTCCGGCAGCCGCCGCCCTTCTGCCGTACATGGAGGAGACCTTCGGCAGCTGGTACGTCGCCGGGGGGATGCGGGCCCTCGCCGACGCGGTGTACGAGCGGTGCCTGGCCCGCCGGGTGACGTTCGTCTTCGGTGCCGACGTGGTGCGGGTGCTGGAGGCGGACGGCCGCGCGGCAGGCGTCGAGCTCGCCGACGGCACCTGTGCCGATGCCGATGTCGTCGTTCTCGGCGCGCAGCCGCGTCCGGGCCTGGTGCCCGGTCAGCAGGGCCGACCCGGCGGGGGCCCGGCGGGAGAGCCGCCCACGGCGGGCGGCCCGGTGCCCGGCCGCTTCCTGGTGCTGCTGTCGTTGCGCGGCGCGCGCGAGGCCGGCGCGGTGCACCGGACGGTGGTGCACACCGACGACGGAGCCGCGGAGCAGGAGGCGGTGTTCGGCGGCCGGACCGCCGCACGGCCCACGGTGACGGTGTCGCGTCCGGACGATCCCGGCACCCGCCCGGACGAGGCGCACGAGGCGGTGACCCTGATGGCGACGGTGGCCCCGCACGGCCCGGTCGACTGGACGGACGCGGCGCTGCGCGAACGGTTCGCCGACACGATGATCGACAGGGCCGCGGCGGCCGTCCCGGGCCTGCGCGAGCGGATCGTCCACGCCGAGCCGCGCACCCCTGCGGACACGGCTGCCGACACGGGCGCCGAGGGCGGCTCGGTGCCCGCCCCGGCCCTGGCCGGGGCGGGCGGCGCGTACCTGCACGAGGGCAACCGCACCGCGCTGCCGGGGCTGTACCTGGCGGGTGGCTGGTCGCATCCGGGCGGCGGGCCGGCGCATGCCGGGATGTCGGGTGCGCTGGTCGCCGGGCTCGTCGTGGAGGGCGACGGCTTCCGCGGGTCCAGGTGACCCGCTGACCGTCCGCCTCCGTCCGGCGCGGCCCGGGCACCGGTACGACCCGCCCCGGCTCAGTAGCGGTACTGCTCGTTCTGACCGGTGTCGTAGCCGTTGCCGTACGGGGCGGGTCCGGTGGGCGCCTCGGGCGGCAGCGGGGGGTACTGCCCGGTGCCGCGTTGCTGCGGGACCCAGACCCCGCCCGGAGGGGTGTCGGAGGGGTCGTACTGCCCGGCGTGGGAGCCTGACGGCTGCTGCTCCCCGTAGGCGTCGTCGGCGTCGTAGGCGTTGCCGTAGCTGTCGTACGAGGCGTACTGCCCGGCGCCCGCGGTGGTGCTCGTCCCGATGTACGGATCCGTGTAGGCGGCGTAGTTCTCCGGCTGCGTGCCGTAGCCGTACGGGTCGGTGTAACCGCCGTCGTGGCCCTGGTGGGCCTCCTGGCCCTGGTAGGCCTCCTGGCCCTGGTAGGCGTCCGGGTCCTGGTAGGCGTTCGGGTCCTGGTAGGCGCCCTGGCCGCTGAAGGTGTCCTGGGCCGGCGGTGCGTACCCGCCGTACGGGTCGTCGTAACCGTCGTCGGGCGTCCGCCGGTCCTGCCGGTCCCCGCCGCTGTCCGGGACGCCGCCGGGGGCGTCCGTGTAGATGCCGTACTGCCCGGTGTCGTCCGGGAGCGGCTGCGGTTCGTAGACGGCGGTGTCCGGGTCCGGGGCGGCGGCGTCCGGGACGCCTCCCTCGTACTGCAGTCCGGAGACCTCGAGCGTGGGCTTCCGGCCGTCGTCACCACCCCTCTTGCGGCGGCGGCTCGCGCCGGGTTTTCCGCCCAGCGCCCATCCCGTCGAGAAACCGCGCCGGAAGGAGAGCGTCACGTACGTCTGGCCCGTGGCAAAGGCGACGGCACCGACCGCGATCACCAGCACGGAGGGGATCAGCACACCGATGACCACACCGAGGAAGCCGGAGAAGGCCAGCAGCCGCCAGCGCAGACGTGCCTTGTACTGCAGCAGCACCTCGCCCAGCAGCCACAGCGCCACCACGGCAAATGCGATGTAGAGGACCGTCCAGCCCACGCCCGCCCCCTCCTACGGCCGCCCCGGTCGGTGGCGGGTGCGGCCGGTCAGGACTGCTTGTGCAGTCCGAGATTCTCGTAGATCTCGAGCGTTGCCGTCGAATTGTTGAGCGTGATGAAGTGCAGTCCGGGGACACCCTCGGAGAGCAACTTCGCGCAGAACTCCGTTGCGAACTCGATGCCAGTGGAGCGTACAGCGACGGGGTCGTCCTTGACGGCGAGGATGCGGTCTTTCAGCGCCGAAGGCATGACCGCGTTGCTGAGTTGGGCGAACCTTTCGAGTTGCCGGACGTTGGTGAGCGGCATCACCTCGGGAATGATCGGCGTGTCGCAACCCGCCGCGACCACGCGGTCACGCATCCGCAGATAACTCTCCGGCTGGAAGAACATCTGGGTGATCGCGTAGTCGGCCCCGGCCCGGCACTTGTCGACGAAATTCCGGGTGTCGGCGTCCCAGTCGGCCGACCTCGGGTGCATTTCGGGGAAAGCCGCGACGCCGACACAGAAATCGCCGGACTCCTTGATGAGCCGGACGAGGTCGGCCGCGTACCGCACACCCTGCGGGTGCTCGACCCACTCACCCATCGGATCGCCCGGCGGGTCCCCGCGCACCGCGAGGATGTTCCGGATGCCGGCGTCGGCGTACTGCCCGACCATGTTGCGCAGCTGGGCCACGGAGTGGTCGACCGCGGTGAGGTGGGCGACCGGGGTCAGGGTCGTGTCGGCGGCGATCTGCTGGGTCGCCCGCACCGTCCCCTCCCGCGTCGAGCCGCCCGCCCCGTACGTCACGGAGACGAAGCTCGGGCGCACCGCCTCGACCCGCCGCAGGGCGTTCCAGAGGTTCCGCTCGCCCTTCTCGGTCTTGGGAGACGGGAACTCGAACGAATACGACGTCTTACCGGTCGCGAGCAGATCCCGCACGGTACGTGCGTGATCAGTCCTGGTGGAAGGTGTGCCAAGGGCCATACTCGGAGGTTAACCAGGGCCGGGCGGTACCCCAACCGCGTCGGTTGATTTGCCCGTAATCAGGTGGTTGTTGTCCACCCTTCGGACATGCTGCCCTCCGGGCGGGGGAGGCCGCCCGGCCGGTGGTCCGCAGGAACTTCCCCTGATCAGGAAGCGGCGCGCGCCCTGATGCGGTCGGCGAGCGCCTTCGTCGCCGCGGCCGGGTCCGCGGCCTCGGTGATCGCCCGCACGACGACGACCCGGCGGGCGCCGGCGTCCAGCACCTCGTCCAGGTTGCCGGCGTCGATCCCTCCGATGGCGAACCAGGGGCGGGACCGGCCGAGCGAGGCGGCGTAGCGCACGAGGCCGAGGCCGGGGGCGTGCCGGCCGGGCTTGGTGGGAGTGGGCCAGCAGGGGCCGGTGCAGAAGTAGTCGACGCCCTCCTCGGCGACGGCGGCGTCGACCTCCGACTCGGCATGGGTGGAGCGGCCGATCAGCACGTCCTGCCCGAGGATCGCCCGGGCGGCGGGCACCGGCAGATCACCCTGCCCGAGGTGGAGCACGTCGGAGCCGATCGCGTGGGCGACATCGGCCCGGTCGTTCACCGCGAGGAGCTTGCCGTGGCGTCGGCAGGCGTCGGCGAAGACGGCGAGGTGGTCGAGTTCCTCGGCCGCTTCCATGCCCTTGTCGCGCAGCTGGACGATGTCCACACCACTGGACAGGACGGCGTCGAGGAAGGCGGGCAGGTCGCCCTGGCGCCTGCGGGCGTCCGTGCACAGGTAGAGCCGGGCGTCGGACAGGTGCGCGCGAGGCGTGGACATGGTGGTTCTCCCCCGTCACATCGGTGGATCGCGGCGCCGGCACGGTGCCGGCGCGCCGGAAACAGCGGGATGCGGGCCGTAGGTCACGGCCCGCATCCCGCTCACGGTCGTCCGGTCAGACGGCGAGCGCCTGGGCGCGGCGCTTCACCTCCGTACCGCGATTCTCGCTCAGGGCCTGCGCAGGGGTTCCGGGCAGGGTCGGGTCGGGGGTGAAGAGCCACTCCAGCATCTCTTCGTCGCTGTAGCCGTCGTCCCGCAGGAGCGTCAGGGTCCCCGCGAGGCCCTTGACCACCTTGTCGCCGTCGATGAAGGCGGCTGGCACCTGGAGCGTCCGGTTCTCACCACGGCGTACGGCGATGAGCTGGCCGTCCCTGACCAGCTGCCTCACACGCGTCACCTGGACATCGAGCATTTCCGCGATGTCGGGGAGGTGGAGCCAGGCGGGGACGAGAGCATCGGTCTTTGCGTCAATCTCGGTCACGAGGACAAGCGTGCCATCCCCGACCGACAGCCGGTAGCCGGGCCGCCCGTCCGGGGCGCCCCGGACGGGCGGCCCGGCTCCCGTCCGGGGCGCCCCGGACCTAGGACGTCGCCGACTTCAGGGGCACGGAGGGGTCAGCCACGCGTTCCGGATCCATGCGCGCCCCCGCCTCGATGAGCCTGCGCCCCTGGGCCAGGTCGCGCGGCCTGCTGACGGCCAGCAGCGCGACCAGGACCCCTTGCCGCAGCCAGCAGACCGTCCAGCCCGGGTCGGCGGGATCTCCCCGCCGGAGCAGGGTGTCGGCTCCTGCGTGGTGGCCCGCGTACTGCACGAAGCGGCCGAACTGCTCGGACCAGAAGTAGGGCACGGGGTCGTACGTCCGGGGGAGGCCGTCCGCGATGACGGCGGCGACCGTCCGGGGCCCCTGGAGGGCGTTGTCCCAGTGGTGGACGAGCAGCCGCTCGCCGTAGCGGGCCGAGGGGAAGGAGGCGCAGTCGCCCACCGCGTGGACATCGGGGAGCGAGGTGCGCAGCGAGCCGTCGGCGGTGACCGAGCCGTCCGGGCCGAGCGCGATGCCGGAGCCGGCGAGCCAGCCGGTGGCCGGCCGCGCGCCGATGCCGACGACGACCACCGCTCCGGCCGGGACGGTCTGGCCGTCCGTCAGGTGGACGGCGCCCGGTTCGACACGGGCGACGCGGGTGCCGGTGAGGAGTTCGGCTCCGCTCTCGGCGTACCAGGCCGCCATCGGCTCCGCCACCTCGGCGGGCAGGGTGCCCGCGAGGGGACGCCCGGCGGCTTCGACCACGGTGACCGCGCACCCTGCGGCGCGGGCCGCGGTGGTGAATTCGGCCCCGATCCAGCCGGCGCCGACGACCACGACGTCGTGCTGCCGCTCCAGGACGGGCCGTAGCCGTGCGGCATCGTCGAGGGTGCGCAGCAGGTGGACGCCTGGCACACCGTCCGCGCCCGGCAGGCCGACGGGTTCGGCGCCGGTGGCGATGACCAGGACGTCGTAGGGCACAGGCCCGTCCCGCGTGTCCAGCTCGTGCGCCGCGGCGCGCAGGCCGGTCACGTCGAGTCCCAGGCGCAGGGTGATGTCCAGTGCCTCGAAGTCGACGTCGAAGGCGGAGTCCTCGGCCGTGCCGAGCAGGACCGCCTTGGACAACGGCGGCCGGTCGTAGGGCTGGTGCGGTTCGGCGCCGATGAGGGTGACGGGGCCGGTGAACCCGCGTTCCCGCAGGGCCACGACCGTCTGCACGCCGGCCATGCCCGCGCCCACGACCACGACGTTCCGGGGCCGCTCTCCCGCTGCCCGGTCCGATGTCTGCTCGCTCACCCGTCCACCCTAATCATCTGACGATCGCTCAGGAAGCGAGCTCCTCCACGACGCTCGTCCCGCTTCCCTCCTCGGACTCCCACGCCCACCGTTCGTCCAGCCGCACCCGGCCGTCGGGGAGGTCCGTGACGGTCGAGACGCAGTGGCCGCCGGAGGTCGTGCCGTCCTGCTTCAGCTGGACGTACCGGAAATCCAGCACGTCCGCGTCACGGGTGCCCACGAGGTGGCCCCGGACGACGTCACCGCCCTCGTACTCGGCCCATATGCGGCCGTCCTGCTCGTGGTACGTGAAGCGGGTCCGGGTGCCGACCTGACCGGGGGCCTGGTCGGCCACGGGCGAGAGGACGAGTCCGTCGAGTGAACGGGCCACGGTTGCTGTTCCCCTTACTGGCTGTGGACGGCGGGGTTTAGGCTGGCCACCGTAGAACACTCGCGGGAGCCCGGACGCACCGGGCTGAGAGGGAGGCTGACCGGCCTCCGACCGTACGAACCTGATCCGGGTCATGCCGGCGAAGGGAGGGGCTGGACGCCCATGCGTATCTCCGGAAACCGATCCGACGTCCTGGTCGTCGGGGGAGGCATCATCGGGCTGGTGACCGCCTGGCGGTCGGCCCAGCGCGGCCTGCGTACGACGCTGGCCGATCCCGAACCCGGCGGCGGGGCGGCCCAGGTCGCCGCGGGCATGCTCGCCGCCGTCACCGAACTCCACTACGGCGAGCAGACGTTGCTCGGCCTCAACGTGGCCTCGGCCGCCCGCTATCCGGCGTTCGTCGCCGAATTGGAGGAGGCGAGCGGGCAGCGGACCGGCTTCCGCGCCTGCGGCACCCTGTCCGTCGCGCTGGACGCGGACGACCGGGCCCATCTGCGGGAGCTCCACGCCCTGCAGCAGCGCTCGGGCCTGCAGTCCGAGTGGCTCAGCGGCCGCGAGTGCCGCCGCCTGGAGCCGATGCTCGCCCCCGGCGTGCGCGGCGGGCTGAGGGCGGACGGCGATCACCAGGTGGACCCCAGACGGCTGGCCTCGGCGCTGGTCACCGCATGCGAGCGGGCCGGGGTGGTCTTCCACCGGGCCTGGGTCCGGCGGCTGTCCGTCGTGAACGGGCGCGCGGCCGGTGGGGTGCTCGCCGACGGCACGGAGCTGGGGGCCGGACAGGTCGTACTGGCCGGCGGCAGTCTCAGCGGCCGGCTCGAAGGGCTGCCGGAGGCCGTCGTGCCGCCGGTCCGCCCGGTCAAGGGGCAGGTGCTGCGCCTGACGGTGCCGCGCGCGTACGCCCCCTTCCTCAGCCGTACGGTACGGGCCGTCGTGCGCGGCAGCCACGTCTACCTGGTGCCGCGTGCCGACGGCGAGCTGGTCGTCGGCGCCACCAGTGAGGAGCAGGGCTGGGACACCACCGTCACCGCGGGCGGCGTCTACGAACTGCTCCGCGACGCCCACGAACTGGTGCCCGGGATCACCGAGCTGCCGCTGACGGAGACCCGCGCCGGACTGCGCCCCGCCTCCCCGGACAACGCCCCGCTGCTGGGCCCGACCGCACTGCCCGGCCTGCACCTGGCGACCGGGCACCACCGCAACGGGGTGCTGCTGACGCCCGTCACCGGCGACGTGATGGGCCACGTACTGGCCACCGGCGAGCTGCCGGAGGTGGCGCGCCCCTTCGCGTCACACCGTTTCGGCCGGCCCCCCGCCGCACCTTCCCACGACGCAGTCCGTGCCCCCGTCTCCCAGGAGCAGCCCGCATGACCGAGTCCGCGCCCACGGGCGCCTCCGCGCCCGCAGCCGAGCCGGCGCCCGCGTCCGCTGCGGCGCCCGCATCCCCTCCGGCGCCCGTCCCCGGGTCCGTCAACGTCTCCGTGTCCGTCAACGGGCGGGCGCGCAGTGTCGCGGCGGGTACCGCTCTGGACTCCCTGGTCGCGGGCCTGACCGGGGCGCGCTCCGGGGTCGCCGCGGCGCTCAACGAGGCCGTCGTCCCGCGCGGTGAGTGGTCCGCCACCGTGCTGGCCGACGGCGACCGTGTCGAGGTCCTCACCGCGGTCCAGGGAGGCTGACCATGTCCGACGATCTGTTCACCCTCGGTTCCGCCACGTTCTCGTCCCGGCTGATCATGGGGACGGGCGGGGCGCCCAGCCTGGACGTACTGGAGCGCTCCCTCGTCGCGTCGGGCACCGAACTGACCACCGTCGCGATGCGCCGGCTCGATCCGACGGTGCAGGGCTCGGTGCTCTCCGTCCTGGAACGGCTCTCCGTCCAGGTCCTGCCGAACACCGCCGGCTGCTACACCGCGGGCGAGGCGGTGCTGACAGCCCGGCTGGCCCGGGAGGCGCTGGGGACCGACTGGATCAAGCTGGAGGTCGTGGCCGACGAGCGGACCCTGCTGCCGGACCCGATCGAGCTGCTGGACGCCGCCGAGACCCTGGTCGACGACGGCTTCACCGTGCTGCCCTACACGAACGACGACCCGGTCCTGGCCGGGAAGCTCCAGGACGTGGGGTGCGCGGCGATCATGCCGCTCGGCTCCCCCATCGGCTCCGGTCTGGGCATCCGCAACCCGCACAACTTCCAGCTGATCGTCGAGCGGGCCGAGGTCCCGGTGATCCTGGACGCGGGTGCGGGGACCGCCTCGGACGTGGCTCTGGCGATGGAACTGGGGTGCTCCGCCGTGATGCTCGCCTCGGCGGTCACCCGGGCGCAGGAGCCGGAGCTCATGGCCGCTGCGATGCGGCACGCGGTGGAAGGCGGGCGCCTGGCCCACCGGGCCGGCCGCATCCCGCGCCGCCACTTCGCCGAGGCGTCCTCGCCCTCGGAGGGCAGGGCGGTGCTGGACCCGGAGCGCCCGGCCTTCTGACGCCGTCGCCGGGCGGCGGAGCCCGCGGCCCCGCGTCGCCGTCACACGCACACCTACATGTCCCTGTCACGGATTGGCTGCGGAACGGTCCCGGGCCCGACCGGGGCCGTCCGCGGTGTCCGTGGCGGCTCGTAGACTCGCTCTGTGGACACGACCCTTCAGGACCCGCTCGTCGGGCAGCTGCTCGACGGCCGCTATCGCATCGACTCGCGCATCGCGGTCGGCGGTATGGCCACGGTCTACCGGGCCGTGGACACCCGGCTCGACCGTGTGCTCGCCCTCAAGGTGATGCATCCGGCGCTGGCGACCGACGCCGCGTTCGTCGAGCGCTTCATCCGCGAGGCCAAGTCCGTCGCCCGGCTCGCGCACCCCAACGTCGTGGCCGTCTTCGACCAGGGCGCGCAGGGCGCGTACGTCTACCTGGCGATGGAGTACGTCGCGGGGTGCACCCTGCGCGACGTCCTGCGCGAACGCGGCGCCCTGCAGCCCAGGGCCGCGCTGGACATCCTGGAGCCGGTCCTCGCCGCGCTGGGTGCCGCGCACCTCGCGGGCTTCGTGCACCGTGACATGAAGCCGGAGAACGTCCTCATCGGGGACGACGGCCGCGTCAAGGTGGCCGACTTCGGACTCGTGCGCGCGGTGGGCACCGTCACGGACACCACGGGATCGCTCCTGGGCACCGTGTCGTACCTCGCCCCGGAGCAGATCGAGCACGGCACGGCCGACACCCGCGCCGACGTCTACGCCTGCGGAGTCGTGCTGTACGAGATGCTGACCGGCGGCAAGCCGCACACCGGCGACACCGCCGCCCAGGTCATCTACCAGCACCTCAACGAGGACGTACCGGCCCCGTCCGCCGCCGTCCCCGGCCTGGCGGCCGGGCTGGACGAGCTGGTGGCCGCCGCCACCGCCCGCGATCCGGAAGCGCGGCCCCACGACGCCGTGGCCCTGCTCGCCCGCTCGCGGGAGGTCAGGGCGGCCCTGACCGAGGAGCAGCTGGACGCGGCGCCTCCGCAGGCCGTCGCCGAGGTGCACGACGCCACCGAGGACCGTACGAGCGTCATCCCGCGGGTGATCCCGGCCGGCCAGGGCACCGCGCACCACACCAGTCGCCTGGAGACGCCCCCGCCGCCCCCGCGGAGGGGACGCGGCCCGCGCGGTCCCTTCGCGGCGGTCCCCCGGCGGGGGACGTTCGCGCTCCTCGCCCTGCTGCTGGTGCTGGGAGCCGGCGCCGGTGTCTGGTACATCAACTCCGGGCAGTTCACCCGGGTCCCCTCCCTCCTCGGCCGGACGCAGGCTGTGGCGGAGAAGAGGCTCTCCGATGCCGGCCTCGACGTGAAGGGTGTCGGACACGCCTACAGCGACACGGTGGAGCGCGGCACGGTGATCAGCAGCGATCCCGGCTCGGGTGAGCGGATCCGGGGCAACGACGCGGTGAAGCTGGTGATCTCACGGGGTCCGGAGCTCGTGGAGGTTCCTGATGTCGAGGGCCTCTCGCTCGCCGACGCACGGCGTGAGCTGAAGAAGACGGGACTCGAGCAGGGGATGGTGACCCGCGAGTTCAGCCAGGACGTGGGGCGGGGCGAGGTGGTCCGTACCGACCCCGCCATCGGCACCGAGCGCCACGCGGGCTCCGCGGTGGCGCTCGTCGTCAGCAAGGGCAGCCCGGTCGACGTACCCGACGTCAGGGGCCTCGCCGTCGCGGACGCCGAGGCCGTGCTGGAGGAGGCGGGTCTCGAGGCGGAGGTGCTGGCGGACCGCGTCCACTCCGCCGAGGCCGCGGGCGACGTCGCGCGGCAGTCGCCCACGGACGGCGAGGAGGTCGCAGAGGGCGACACCGTCGAGCTGACGGTGTCCGACGGCCCCCGCATGATCGAGGTCCCCGACGTCACCGGGAAGGACGTCGACAAGGCCCGGAGCACACTGGAGGAGGCGGGGTTCGAGGTCAAGGTCGACCGTCCGTTCCTCCCCCTCGGCGACACGGTCGCGAGCCAGTCGGTCGACGGCGGGAAGAAGGCCGCGGAGGGCTCGCGGATCACCATCAGGACGAAGGGCCTCTAGGCCGCACACGACCCGGCACGGCATCCCTGGGTCACGGGGCGGCCGGGGCCGGAGAACACCCGGCCGGAGACGGTCCGGGCCCACGGAGGACTGGCAACACCATGCGCAATCCGATAGGCGGTCACGTCCCCGTGGCCGGCGGTCTCGCCAAGGTCGGTCTCGGTTACGCGCGGGAGCTGGCGGCGGAGTCCGTGCAGGTCTTCGTGGCCAATCCCCGCGGCTGGGCGACCCCGCCCGGCAACCCGGCGCAGGACGAACTGTTCCGCTCGGAGTGTGCGGCGCAGTCCGTACCCGCGTACGTCCACGCTCCGTACCTGATCAACTTCGGCTCGCACACCGAGGCCACGGTCGCGAGGTCCGTCGTGTCGCTGCGCCACTCGCTGCGCCGCGCCAGAGAGATCGGCGCCCTGGGCGTGGTGGTGCACACGGGTTCGGCGACCGGCGGGCGCCCCCGGTCCGAGGCCCTCGCCCAGGTCCGTACGCACATGAGGCCGCTGCTCGACGAGCTGACCCATGACGACGACCCGTTCCTGCTGCTGGAGTCGACCGCCGGCCAGGGCTTCTCGCTCTGCTCGCGGACCTGGGACTTCGGCCCGTACTTCGAGGCCCTGGACTCCCATCCCAAGCTGGGCATCTGCCTGGACACCTGCCACATCTACGCGGCCGGTCACGACCTGACGGGCCCCGCCGGTATGCGGCAGACGCTGGACCTGCTGGTGGAGACGGTCGGTGAGGGCCGGCTGAAGCTGATCCACGCCAACGACTCCAAGGACGTGGTGGGAGCGCACAAGGACCGGCACGAGAACATCGGCGCGGGGCACATCGGTGCCGAACCGTTCCGTGAGCTGTTCTCACACCCGGCCACGGAAGGGGTGCCGCTGATCATCGAGACTCCCGGTGGCAAGGAGGGGCACGCGACGGACGTGGCACGGCTGAAGGCTCTTCGCGGTTCCGTCCCTGCGTGAGGCCCCTCGGGAGTACCCGGGGAATACCCAGGGGGGGTATATGGTTCCCGATGTCGCAGGCACACGTACCGGCTCTGGGGGTTCTCATGCCGCACGACGCACACGCGCACCACGGACGAGCCGGACAGGCCGAACAGGCCGGACACGCCGAACAGGCCGGACACACGGTGACCGCTCATGCCCACGACGACCACGCCGGCGGCGCGGCGAGCTGGTCCATGGCGGCCCTGGCCACGCTGCACTGCCTCACGGGCTGCGCGATCGGCGAGGTGCTCGGCCTGGCCGCAGGCACCGCGCTCGGGTGGGGAAACGTGCGGACGACGGTGCTCGCGATCGTCCTTGCGTTCCTCTTCGGCTACGCGCTGACCCTGCGCGGGGTCGTCCGGGCCGGCGTCGGCTTCCGCACGGCCGTCCGTGTCGCCCTCGCCGCCGACACCGTGTCCATCGCCGTGATGGAGCTGATCGACAACGGTGTGATCCTGCTGTGGCCGGGGGCGATGGACGCCCGCCTGTCGGATGTCACCTTCTGGGCGGTGCTGGCCATCGCGCTGGCGGCCGCCTTCGTCGTCACGACACCGGTCAACAAGTGGATGATCGGCCGCGGCAAGGGCCATGCCGTGGTGCACCGGTACCACTGAGCACGCACCCCACGGGATTCAGAGCTCGGGGCCGTCCCCGGGCTCCTCCTGGTAGGAATAGCGCTGCTCGCTCCACGGGTCGCCGATGTTGTGATAACCGCGCTCTTCCCAGAAACCGCGGCGGTCGGCCGTCATGTACTCGATGCCCCGGACCCATTTGGGGCCCTTCCAGGCGTACAGATGAGGGACCACGAGCCGCAGCGGGAAACCGTGTTCAGCGGTGAGCAGCTCGCCGTCCTTGTGCGTGGCGAAGAGTGCCCGGTCCGAGGTGAAGTCGGCCAGCCGCAGATTCGAGCTGAATCCGTATTCGGCCCAGACCATGACGTGGGTGACGTGAGGGGCGGGCGGTGCGAGTTCCACGACCTCGCGAGCGAGGATTCCGCCCCATTCGGCGCCCAGCATGCTGAATTTGGTCACGCAGTGGAGATCGGCGACGACCGAGGAGAACGGCAGCGCGGAGAATTCCTGATGGTTCCAGGAATGCTTCTCCCCGTCGGCCGTCGCGCCGAAGACGCGGAAGTCCCAGCGGTCGGGCTTGAACTTCGGCACGGGCCCGTAATGGGTGACCGGCCAGCCGCGCTGCAGCCGCTGCCCCGGCGGTAGCCCGGACTGCTCTGCTGCGCCGCGTTCCCGGCTTTCCGGCTGACCCATGCCTCCATGGTGACAGACAGCCAGGGGTGGTCATGACCAGGGGAGAGGCGATTCGGGCAACTCGTACTAAGCGTGCACTTACTGGACGACTGACAGGCGCGGTGCGAGGATGCGCGCACACATGCCCAGTTCACCGGTTGGAAGGAGCCTCTGCGATGCAGGGCGACCCCGAGGTCCTCGAGTTCCTGAACGAACAGCTGACCGCCGAATTGACTGCCATCAATCAGTACTTCCTGCACGCCAAGATGCAGGAGAACTTCGGCTGGACGAAGCTCGCCAAGTACACCCGGGCCGAGTCGTTCGACGAGATGAAGCACGCGGAGATCCTCACCGACCGGATCCTCTTCCTTGACGGCCTGCCCAACTATCAGCGGCTTTTCCATGTACGGGTCGGCCAGACGGTCACCGAGATGTTCCAGGCCGACCGCCAGGTCGAGGTGGAGGCGATCGACCGCCTCAGGCGCGGCATCGAGGTGATGCGCGGCAAGGGCGACATCACGTCGGCGAACATCTTCGAGGCCATTCTCGCCGACGAGGAACACCACATCGACTATCTCGACACCCAGCTGGAACTCATCGAGAAGCTGGGTGAGCCGCTCTACATCGCCCAGCTGATCGAGCAGCCCGAGGGCTGACGCAGGGAGCGCCGCCGGGCCGAGGGCGGCGGTTCAGGCGGCGTCGGAGAGCCGGGCGCCCCGGCCGCCGAGGGCGACGGGCGCGCCGGCCGGCAGAGCTGCCGGCCGGGCGCCTCCGTCGATCAGCTCGCCGCGGCGCGGGCATTCGCCGCGACCGAGAAGCGCCTGGATCCTGCGGACGCAGCCGCCGCAGTCCGTGCCCGCCTTGCAGGCGGAGGCGATCTGGCGGGGCGTGCAGGCACCGTCGTCCGCATGCTGCTTGACCTGCTGCTCGGTGATGCCGAAGCAGGAGCAGACGTACATGCGGTTCACCTCCCGGCGGGATCGTTCGCGGCGCCGTCCCGATGTTTCGGTGAGGCTTACCTAACCTTACCCGGCGCTCCCGGCTCGCAAAAGCCCGGATACGCCTGTGGGGCACGGATCACATGGATCCGTGCCCCACAGGTCTCCGCAGGCGCCTGCCTACTGGTCGCGGTACATCTCGGCGACGAGGAAGGCCAGGTCGAGGGACTGACTGCGGTTGAGACGCGGGTCGCACGCGGTCTCGTAGCGCTGGTGCAGGTCGTCCACGAAGATCTCGTGGCCGCCGCCGACGCATTCGGTGACGTCGTCACCGGTGAGCTCGACGTGGATGCCGCCCGGGTGCGTCCCGAGGGCCTTGTGCACCTCGAAGAAGCCCTTGACCTCGTCCAGGACGTCGTCGAAACGGCGCGTCTTGTGGCCGGACGCGGCCTCGAAGGTGTTGCCGTGCATGGGGTCGGTCACCCAGACCACCCTGGCGCCGGAGGCGGTGACCTTCTCGACCAGCTCGGGGAGCTTGTCACGGACCTTGTCCGCGCCCATCCGGACGATGAAGGTCAGCCGGCCCGGCTCGCGCTCCGGGTCGAGGCGGTCGATGTACCCGAGCGCCTCGTCGACGGTGGTCGTCGGGCCGAGCTTGACGCCGATGGGGTTGCGGATCTTCGAGGCGAACTCGATGTGCGCCCCGTCCATCTGCCGGGTGCGCTCTCCGACCCAGACCATGTGGCCCGAGGTGTCGTACAGCTGACCGGTGCGCGAGTCGGTGCGGGTGAGCGACGACTCGTAGTCCAGCAGCAGGGCCTCGTGCGAGGCGTAGAACTCGACGGCCTTGAACTCGGCGGGGTCCGTGCCGCACGCCTTCATGAAGTTCAGCGCGTTGTCGATCTCACGGGCCAGGGCCTCGTACCGCTGGCCGGACGGCGAGGACTTCACGAAGTCCTGGTTCCAGGCGTGCACCTGGCGCAGGTCGGCGTAGCCACCGGTGGTGAAGGCACGCACCAGGTTCAGCGTCGACGCGGACGCGTGGTACATCCGCTTCAGCCGCTCGGGGTCCGGGATGCGGTCCGCCTCGGTGAACTCGAAGCCGTTGACGGAGTCGCCGCGGTAGGTCGGCAGGGTCACGCCGTCGCGGGTCTCGGTCGGCTTGGAGCGCGGCTTGGAGTACTGGCCAGCGATACGGCCGATCTTGACGACCGGCACGGAGGCCGCGTACGTCAGGACGGCGCTCATCTGGAGCAGCGTCTTCAGCTTCGCCCGGATGTGCTCGGCCGACACGGCGTCGAACGCCTCGGCACAGTCACCGCCCTGGAGCAGGAACGCCTCGCCCTTGGCGACGGCTCCCAGGCGGGCACGCAGCTGGTCGCACTCACCCGCGAAGACGAGCGGCGGATACGATTCGAGGTCCGCGAGTACATCGCGCAGGGCCTCGGCATCGGGGTACTCGGGCTGCTGCGCCGCGGGAAGGTCTCGCCAGGTGTTGCCACCGGCGACGGAGGTATTGGCGTTCACGGTCACCTCCACAACATTACGGGGTCCGGGACCCGGCCCATCCGGCCGCTCAGCAATTGAGACGCCTGCTCGTCCGTCGCGCCCGCGTCCGCTAGGGTTCGGAGCATGTTCGCGCAGACGACCCAGAACTGGTGGTGGACCGCTCATCCGGCGGCCCGCTGACTCATCGCGCGTACAGACTTCGCGAAGGCCGCCCCGAGGGGCGGCCTTCTCCGCGTTCGCGGGCCGGGAGCCGTTCCTCCATCCGGAAGGAACTCCCATGCCCGACCGTGTCGCAGATCTCCTGCGGAGACTGCTCCAGGACGACTGCCCGCCCTTCGCGCTGCTCCGCAGGCGTACGCCCGGCCGGGACCACGACGTCGTCGAGGTCCTGATCGGCGCGGTGCGCGAGGTGGACCGGCTCGCCGCGATCCCCGTGGGCGAGCGCCCGTCGCTGGCCCTCGTGCCGTTCCGGCAGATCGCCGAGCGCGGTTTCGACGTACGCGACGACGGCACCCCGCTGGCCGTCCTGGTCGCGGACGAGTCCTGCGAACTGCCGGCGGACGAGGTGCTCGCACAGCTGCCCGCCCATGACGTACGGGTGGAGGGCGGCGCCTTCGACGTCGGCGACGAGGAGTACGCGGACATCGTCGGGCGGGTGATCGAGGACGAGATCGGGCAGGGCGAGGGAGCGAACTTCGTCATCCGGCGGACCTTCGAGGGCTCGATCCCCGGCTTCGGGCGGGCCGACGCGCTGGCGCTCTTCCGTCGGCTGCTGGCCGGTGAGCGCGGCGCGTACTGGACGTTCGTCGTCCACACCGGGGACCGGACGCTGGTCGGCGCCAGCCCGGAGGTGCACGTACGGATGGCGGGCGGCACGGTCGTCATGAACCCGATCAGCGGGACGTACCGCTACCCGGCGCAGGGACCGACCGCCGAGGGTCTGCTGGCCTTCCTCGGTGACCGCAAGGAGACCGAGGAGCTCTCCATGGTGGTCGACGAGGAACTGAAGATGATGTGCACGGTGGGTGACATGGGCGGGGTGGTGGTCGGCCCGCGGCTCAAGGAGATGGCCCACCTCGCGCACACCGAGTACGAGCTGCGCGGGCGCTCCTCGCTGGACGTGCGCGAGGTCCTGAAGGAGACCATGTTCGCGGCCACGGTCACCGGCTCCCCCGTCCAGAACGCCTGCCGGGTGATCGAGCGGTACGAGCCCGGCGGCCGCGGCTACTACGCGGGCGCCCTGGCCCTCCTGCGCCGGGAGCCGGGCGGGGCGCAGACCCTGGACTCGCCGATCCTGATCCGCACCGCCGACGTCTCGGCCGACGGCCGGCTGCGCGTGCCGGTCGGGGCGACGCTCGTCCGCCACTCCGACCCGGCGAGCGAGGTCGCCGAGACGCACGCGAAGGCCGCCGGTGTGCTCGCGGCACTGGGCGTCCGGCCCGGCCGCCCCGAGGCGGAGGCGAGCCGTCCGCGGCTGGCGTCCGATCCGCGGGTGCGGGCGGCGCTGGACCACCGCCGCGGTGGGCTCGCGCCCTTCTGGCTGCGGATGCAGGAACGCACCCAGGAACTCTCCGGCCATGCCCTGGTCGTGGACGGCGAGGACACCTTCACCGCGATGCTCGCCCACCTGCTGCGTTCCTCGGGCCTCACGGTCTCGGTGCACCGGTACGACGAGCCCGGGCTGCGCGAGGCCGTACGGGCGCACCGGGGCCCGGTCGTGCTCGGGCCGGGGCCCGGGGACCCCGGGGACACGGCCGATCCCAAGATGCGGCTGCTGCGGCAGCTGGCCGCCGAGCTGGTGCGGGACCACGCCTACGGGCTGCTGGGTGTCTGCCTGGGACACGAGCTCATCGCGGCGGAGCTGGGCCTGGAGATCGTGCGCAAAGCGGTGCCGTACCAGGGGGCCCAGACCCGGATCGTGCTGTTCGGCCGGCCGGAGACCGTCGGCTTCTACAACAGCTTCACCGCACGCTGCGACGGGGCGGCCGCCACCGAACTGCAGGCGCACGGCATCGAGACGAGTCGTGACGCGGCCTCCGGCGAGCTGCACGCGCTGCGGGGGAAGGGGTTCGCCTCGGTGCAGTTCCACCCGGAGTCCGTGCTGACGCTGCGCGGCTCGGCGATCGTGGGCGAGCTGCTGGCCGCGCTGCCCGCGCTGCGCTGAGGCGCCGGGGGAAGCGGTCCCGGCCGGCGCCGGGCCGCCGGTGTGATCCCTCGGGGACACGCCGGCGGTCCGCCTACGCGGAGGGCGGCGGGACGAGGACGTCGGCGCTGCGCCGGCCGGCCAGGTGGTCCATGACGTTCCGCACGGTGGCGTCGACGATCTGGCCCACGGCGTCGGCCGTGTAGTACGCCTGGTGCGAGGTCACGATGACGTTCGGGAAGGTGACGAGTCGGGCCAGGGTGTCGTCGTCGATGCCCTCCAGGGACTTGTCGACGTGGAACAGGCCCGCCTCCGCCTCGTAGACGTCCAAGTCCCACCCCGGTGAAACGGCCGGCCCGCAGCTCGGCGACGAGCGCGGTGGTGTCGATGAGGCCGCCGCGGCTGGAGTTGACGAGGATCGCGTCGTCCTTCATCGCGGACAGGGCCTCTCTGCCGATGAGGTGCTGGGTGGCGGGCATCAGCGGCACGTGGAGGCTGATCAGGTCGGCCTCGGCGAAGAGCCGTTCCTTGTCGACGTACGTCATGCCCAGAGCGGTGCAGGCGGGATTCTCGGCGACGTCCCAGCCCAGCAGGTTCATCCCGTAGCCGTGGGCGATCCGGGTGAACGCCTCACCGATCTTGCCGGTGCCCAGCACACCGGCGGTGCGTCCGTGCATGTCCCGGCCGAGGAGCCCGTCGAGCCGGAAGTCGAAGTCCCGTGTGCGGCTCACCGCGCGGACGATGCGGCGGTTGACCGCCATCGCCAGGGTCCAGGCGAATTCGGCGACCGAGTGGGGTGAGTAGAAGGAGACCCGGGCGACCCGCAGGCCGAGACGTTCGGCGACGTCGAGGTCGATGTTGTTGAAGCCCGTGGAGCGCTGGGCGATCATCCGGGTGCCGCCCGCCGCGAGGGTCCGCAGGACCGAGCCGCCGAGGTCGGCGTTGACGCTGGTGGAGATGATCTCGTGGCCCGCGGCGATCGGCGCGGTGTCCTCGGTGAGGAAGACGTCCAGGCACCGGACGTCGTGCTTCCCCTCGAAGGCCTTCTCGATGAGCGGCTTCTCGTCGGACTGCACGCCGAAGGCCAGGATCTCCACGGTGGCTCCCAGGTCGTGGGTACGGGCTCTCGCGAATATACGGCCCGCTCCCCGGGGGCGCCGCTCAGCCGAAGAAGACCCCGGCCTCGGCGTAGAGGGCCGGATCGACCGTCTTGAGGCGGGCCGTCGCCTCCGCGATCGGCACGCGCACGATGTCCGTGCCCCGCAGGGCGACCATGACGCCACTGGCGCCGTCGTGCACGGCGTCGACGGCGTGCAGCCCGAAGCGGGTGGCGAGCCAGCGGTCGAAGGCGCTCGGCGTGCCTCCGCGCTGGACGTGGCCCAGGACGGTGGTCCTGGCCTCCTTGCCCGTGCGCCGCTCGATCTCCTTGGCCAGCCACTCGCCGACCCCGGAGAGCCGGACGTGCCCGAAGGAGTCGTGCGACGCGTCCTTGAGGACCATCTCGCCGTGTGCGGGCGCGGCGCCTTCGGCCACCACCACGATCGGCGCGTAACTCGCCCGGAAGCGGGAGGTCACCCAGTCGCACACCTGGTCGATGTCGAAGCGCTGCTCCGGGATGAGGATGACGTTCGCCCCACCGGCCAGACCGGAGTGCAGGGCTATCCAGCCCGCGTGCCGGCCCATCACCTCCACGACGAGGACGCGCATGTGCGATTCGGCCGTGGTGTGGAGCCGGTCGATGGCCTCGGTCGCGATGCCGACGGCGGTGTCGAAGCCGAAGGTGTAGTCGGTGGCGGAGAGGTCGTTGTCGATCGTCTTGGGCACTCCGACGCACGGGATGCCGTGTTCGCCGGACAGGGTCGCCGCGACGCCGAGGGTGTCCTCGCCGCCGATGACGATCAGGGAGTCGACCCCGTGGACCGCGAGGCTGTCCCGGATCCGGTCGACGCCCTGTCCGGCGTACTCGGCGTCGAAGGGGTTGGTCCGCGAGGAGCCGAGGATGGTGCCGCCGCGCGGGAGGATGCCGTGTACCGCCGGGACGGAGAGCGGCACGGTCCTGCCCTCGAGCGCTCCGCGCCAGCCGTCACGGAAGCCGGTGAAGTCGTAGCCGTACTCCTGCACGCCCTTGCGGACGACGGCGCGGATGACCGCGTTGAGCCCGGGGCAGTCGCCGCCCCCGGTCAGTACTCCGACCCGCATGGGAAGCATCCCTTCGCCGAAGTGAGCCCGCTACGGCTCATGCTAAGGGCGGCTCGGGTCGCTCCGGGATGGGTCGGACGGTCAATTCCCTTACAGATCAGACTTGTTGTCATGTCACGCGTCGTCGAGTCCCGTCTCGATCGCGTAGCGCACGAGCTCCACCCTGTTGTGCAGCTGGAGTTTGCCCAGGGTGTTCTGGACGTGGTTCTGCACGGTGCGGTGGGAGATGACCAGGCGCTCGGCGATCTGCTTGTACGAGAGCCCCTTGGCGACCAGCCGGAGCACCTCGGTCTCGCGGTCGGTGAGCTGAGGGGCCTTCGGTTCGTTCGAGGCGGCCGGGGCGGGGTCGGAGGCGAGCCTGCGGTATTCGCCCAGCACCAGTCCGGCGAGCCCGGGGGTGAAGACGGGATCGCCGGCCGCCGTGGCGCGCACGGCGTCGGTCAGTTCCCGGGTGCTGGCCGACTTGAGCAGGTAACCGGTGGCTCCCGACTTCACGGCCTCCAGCACGTCGGCGTGCTCGCCGCTGGCGGAGAGCACCAGGACACGCAGCCCGGGAAGGGAGCCGACGAGCTCCTTGCACACCTGGACACCGGGCATGCCGGGCAGGTTGAGGTCGAGTACGAGGACATCGGGTCCGGCCGCCCGGGCCCTGCGCACGGCCTGCGGCCCGTCCCCGGCGGTCGCCACCACGTCGAATCCGGACTCGGTCAGGTCACGCGCCACGGCGTCGCGCCACATGGGGTGGTCGTCGACGACCATCACCTTGACGGTCTGCTCGCCGGGTGCCTGCGCACCCGGCCCCGAGGGCTGTGGCGTCCCCGTCCGGGACGCCTGTGTGTTCGGGTTCGGTGTACTCATCGGGCCGATCCTGCCTTCCCCCGTGGGGCCTTCGGAATCTTCGGGACCTTCAACTCGACCTCGGTGCCCTGCCCGGGCACCGAGATCAGCTCTGCCGTGCCACCCAGGTCGCGCAGCCGTCCGCGGATCGACAGGGCGACTCCTAGCCGGCCCTCTCCCTCCGCCTGGTCGAGCCGGCCCTCCCGGATGCCCGGTCCGTCGTCCCGGACCGTGACGATCACCTCGTCCGGCTCGTCCTCGACCAGGATCCAGGCCTGTGCGCCGGGTCCGGCGTGCACTGCGACGTTGTCCAGGGCGGCCCCCACCGCGGCGGCCAGCTCGCGTGCCGCGCCGGGCGCGAGCAGTACCGGGGCGCCGGGTTCCGCCAGGCTGACCCGCGATCCCGCGTACGGCGCGAGCAGGGCCCGCAGGTCGAGCTCGGCCGGCTCGGCGCCGTCGTCGGTGGCGACGTCCACGCTACGGACCACCGCGCCATCGGCGCTGTCCTCCGAGACGCGGCTCGTGGGAACCAGGCCACTGGTGACCAGGGTGCGCAGGGCCACCTCCTGCTCCCCCGCCATCCGGCCCAGCTCCGCGGCCTCGCCGCCCAGGGCCGTCCCCCGGCGCTGCACCATCGCGAGGACCTGCAGCACGCTGTCGTGGATGTCGCGGGCGAGCCGTTCCCGCTCGCGGGTGGCGGCTTCGATCTCCAGGGCGCGGGCCAGGGTGCGCTCGCTGGCCCGTGCCACCTCGACGACGTAACCGATGGCGATGGACGCCACCCAGACCAGCAGCACGTTGTGGAAGGTGTCCCGGCTGGGCTCACCGCGCTCGACGATGTTGGCGGCGGCGACCAGGGTGGAGGCGAAGGCGGCCCAGCGCCAGCCCCCCTTGAGCGCGAAGGCCAGGACCGCCCCGGCGGTCCAGATCGACGGCAGCGTCGATCCGTCCTCGAGCCGGGCGTCGGCGTCGGCGAGCGGGGTCAGCAGGATGCCGGCCAGGGCGACGGTGAGGTCGGCGCCGAGGAACCACCTGGTGCACGCGGCAGCGCCCGCCACCCTGGGGAGCGTGAGCAGGGTCCAGAGGCCCATGACGGTCAGGAAGGCGACGGCCACCGGGAGCCGTTCGTAATCCCCCCGCCCGAAGAACGCGAGCAGCACCGCGTAGACCAGGGTCAGCACGCGGTACGCCGTCAGGGCGCGCCACAGCGGCTGCTCGACCGACATCCGTACGACCCGCTCACGCCTGGCCATGTCCCCTCCCCCGTTCCCTGTCCTGCCCGGGCCGCGCGGACCGGCCCCGGACGGTGAGCGACGCCGTCAGGCGCCGGGCCGTCGCGGCTGCTTGTTCCTGGCCTCTTCGGCGATCTGCCGCTTCGCCGCGGTCGCGTAGATGTCCACGTACTCCTGGCCGGAGAGCTTCATGATCTCGTACATGACCTCGTCGGTCACCGAGCGCAGGACGAAACGGTCCCCGTCCATGCCCTGGTACCGGCTGAAGTCCAGCGGCTTGCCGATCCTGATTCCGGGGCGCATGAGCCGGGGCACGACCTGGCCGGGCGGCTGGATCTTCTCCGTGTCGATCATCGCCACGGGGATGACGGGGGCGCCGGTGGCCAGGGCCACCCGGGCGAGGCCACCGGGCTTGCCCCGGTAGAGCCGGCCGTCGGGCGACCGGGTGCCCTCCGGATAGATGCCGAAGAGGCCCCCGCTCTCGATGACCTGGATGCCCGCCCTGATCGCCGCCTCCCCGGCGCCGCGGCCGCCGGAGCGGTCCACCGGGAGCTGTCCGGCGCCCTTGAAGAAGGCCGCGGTCAGCTTTCCCTTCACCCCGGGCGCGGTGAAGTACTCGGCCTTGGCGATGAAGGTCACCCTCCGGTCGAGGACAGCGGGCAGGAAGAAGGAGTCGGAGAACGACAGATGGTTGCTCGCGAGGATCGCCGGCCCCCGTACGGGAATGTTCTCCAGGCCCTCCACCCACGGCCTGAAAGCGAGTTTCAGAGACCCGCCGATGGAGAACTTCATCGCGCCGTAGATCAACTCGGGTGCCTCCTGTGTGCCGTCCGACAGACCTTAACCCGTGTCCCCGCGACCACTCCCGCCCGGCACCGGGCCCGGCCCCCGCGGGCGGCGCCCGCCCGTGCGGTGACGGCCCTGGTCGGTGTCGGTCCGGTCGCGTACGGTGAAGTAATCCTTACGCACTCCCCCGCACGCCCCGCCCGCTCATGAACAGGAGACCCCGGTGCCGGTCCTCCCTGGAGCCGAGCCGTTCCGCCACGAGGGCGGAGAGGTCGGCGTCCTCCTCTGTCACGGATTCACGGGTTCACCGCAGTCGATGCGCCCCTGGGCGGACCATCTGGCCGGGCGCGGGCTGACCGTGTCCCTCCCGCTGCTGCCCGGACACGGCACCCGCTGGGAGGACATGGCCGTCACCGGCTGGCAGGACTGGTACGCGGAGGTGGACCGGGAACTGCGCTTGCTGCGGGACACGTGCAGGCAGGTCTTCGTCTTCGGCCTCTCGATGGGCGGCGCCCTCGCGCTGCGCCTGGCCGCCAAGCACGGGGACGTGATCTCGGGCCTCGTCCTGGTGAACCCGGCGAACAAGGTGCACGGCCTGTCGGCCTACGTCCTGCCCGTCGCCCGGCACCTGGTGCGGACGACGAAGGGTCTGGCGAGCGACATCGCGCTCGAAGGCTCCGAGGAGATCGGTTACGACCGGGTGCCGCTGCACGCCGCGCACTCGGTGCGCAATTTCTTCCGGCTGGTCGACGCCGAGCTGCCGCAGGTCACCCAGCCGATCGTGCTGCTGCACAGCCCGCAGGACCACGTGGTGCCGCCGGCCGACTCGGCCCGCGTCCTCAGCCGGGTGTCGTCCAGGGACGTCGAGGAGATCCTGCTGGAACAGAGCTACCACGTCGCGACGTTGGACCATGACGCGGAGCGCATCTTCGACGAGAGCTATCGGTTCGTCGAACGCCTCGCACCCAGCGTCGGCAAGAAGGGGAGCACGTCCGGTGGCTGAGCACGACGCGGAGCGCGCGGGCAGTGACGAGGAGCGCGAACCGCGCCCCACGGAGGGCGCCGGCGTCCCCGGCGGTCCGGAGGAGGCCCGGCCGCTCGACGAGGCCGCGGCGTGGGAGGCGATCGTCGCCGGATACGGCGAGGAGCCGCCGGACCCGCCGGGCGCCAAGCCCTTCAAGTCGATCGAGGACCTGGTCCTGCTGGAGGACGACCAGCTCAACACCCTGCCGGGTCCGGAGCCGGGCGCGGGCGACGACGCGGACAAGGGGACGGGCAAGAAGGCACCCGGCCCGCCGGAGAAGCAGGCGCTCGGCAGTTCCGTCGTCTTCGCTCCCGGGGTCGCTGGGCCACGCGACTACGAGGTGGCGGAGCCGGGCGACGGCGAGGCCGGCCATCCGGACGGCGGCGAGGCCGGCCGTCCGGACGACGGCGGGGAGGGGCATTTCGTCCCTCCGGAGCCGCCGCCGCTTCCGGA
This sequence comes from Streptomyces sp. B1I3, assembly GCF_030816615.1. Lineage (NCBI taxonomy): Bacteria > Bacillati > Actinomycetota > Actinomycetes > Kitasatosporales > Streptomycetaceae > Streptomyces > Streptomyces sp. B1I3. Next base: position 5,864,026 of record NZ_JAUSYD010000001.1, on the reverse strand, counting down.
GGCCGACGTGACGGCGAAGTTCGCCTGGCTCGCGGTCGTCGGCGGCCCGGTGCTGATGCTCGTCGCGGTGCTGCTGCAGTGGGACATGACCTGGTGGCTCACCACGCTCTGCATCGGTGGCTTCCTCGGCGGTTTCGCCACCCTGGTGGCCCGCATGCCCGACGACGACGAGGAGAGCGACGACCCGGGGCGCGGCGCGGTGGTCTGACGGGTGCGCCGCCCGGTGGCGCGTGCGCCGGGGGCCCGTCGGTACATCCCCGGGCCCGGGCTCGTCACCTCCCGGCGGGCACCCGGAGAACGGCCAGCACGGGCAGGTGGTCGGTGGCCGCGCGCAGGTCCGCGTCGGTGATGCCGGGCAGGCCCGCCGGGACCCCGCAGCCGAGCACCTCGATACCGCCCGTCGCGAAGACCGCGTCGATGCGCTTACGTGGGGCGCCGGGCGGGAAGGTGTGCTCGCCACCCCACGGGCGTACGGCCCAGCAGTCCTGGAGCCGTCCGGCCAGCCGCCGGAACGCCCGTCCCTCCGGTACGTCGTTGAGGTCGCCGGCCGCGACGGCGTGCGGGACGCCCATCGCGTCGAGACTGTCCAGCAGCATCCCGGCCTGGGCCATCCGTTCCTCGCCCTGCAGGCTCAGATGACAGCTCAGCACCCCGAGCCGGGCCCCGGCGATCCGGACGACGGCGGTGGCCAGCCCCCTGCGGTGCAGACCCGGGGTGAGCGGCAGCAGGACGTCCTCGGTGCGCTCCACCGTGGCGCGCAGCGAGCAGAGCAGCAGCGGCCCGGCGGCCGTGGCGCCGCCGCTGAGGATCACCAGGTCGGTCATGGCGGCGAGCCGGGCCGCCGCCTTGCGCCAGCGGAAGAAGCGCGGGGCCTCCTGGACGCACACCAGGTCGGGTGCGCAGGCGCGGATGACACGGGCCAGCGCCTCCGTGTCGTCGCGCAGGGAGCGGACGTTGTAGCTGAGCACCCGGATGACGGCCGAACCGTCCGGCTCGGTACGGGAGTCGGGCAGGGACATCGGCGTCGTGACCATGGGACGCACGATACGGCGGACGCCCGCCGCTCCCCGGAGGGCGCGACGGGCGTCGGACGTACTGCGGGCGGTGTCAGCCCTGGCGGGCCAGGTCGGCCGCGCCGACGAGACCGGCCTTGCCGCCCAGTTGGGCCGCGAGGACCTGCGCGTGCGGGCGCCACTCGCCGCCGATCAGCCAGCGCCGGAACGACTTGCGGATCGGGTCGAGGACCAGCTCGCCCTCGTCCGAGACGCCACCTCCGACGATGAACGCCGACGGGTCGAAGAGCGAGGCGAGGTCGGCGAGGCCGGCCCCGGCCCAGCGGGCCAGCTCACGGAAGGAGTCGACGGCCACCGGGCAGCCCCGCCGGGCGGCCTCGCTGATGTGCTTGCCCTCGATGCCGTCCACGGTGCCGTCACCGAGCGCCAGCAGGATCGGGGCGTTCTCCGGAGTGGCGTTGGCACGCTGCTTGGCGTACCGGACGAGCGCGCGCCCGGACGCGTACTGCTCCCAGCAGCCCTGGCTGCCGCAGCCGCAGAGCAGCCCGTCCGGGACGACCCGGATGTGCCCGAATTCGGCTGCGACGCCGAAGCGTCCGCGTCGCAGCTTGTTGCCCATGATGATGCCGCCGCCCAGGCCGGTGCCGAGCGTGATGCAGATGACGTCGTCGTGGCCCTTGCCGGCACCGAAGCGGTACTCGCCCCAGGCCGCCGCGTTGGCGTCGTTCTCGACGACGACCGGCAGGCCGACACGCTGTTCGACCTTGTCCTTGAGCGGTTCGTGGCGCCAGTTGATGTTCGGGGCGAACAGCACGGTGGCACGCTTGTCGTCGACGTATCCGGCCGCACCGATGCCGACGGCCTCGACGTCGTGACCCTCGCTCGCCCCGGCCACGGCCGCGCAGATCGCGTCGACGATGCCCTCGGCCGTCGGCGGAGTCGGTACCTTGAACGTCGAGAGGATCCGGCCCTCTTCGTCGACCACTCCAGCCGCGATCTTCGTGCCGCCGATATCGACGCCGATGGTGAGTCCCATGAATCCCTCAGTTTCGGTCGAGCCCCGCTAGGGCCAACCGTACCCGAGCCGGGGGCGGGTACTTCCCTGACCGGTCAGTCCAGGTCGATGTGCTCGCTGCCGCCGGGGCCTTCGTCACGCGGGTCCGAGGGGTCCTCCGCGGCCTTCTTCGCCGGGCCGGGGGTGGCCGTGGTGCCTCCGGCACCCTCGGTGCCCTTCGTCCAGCGGCCTTCCTGCCCCTCGACGGCGGAGCGGTAGGCGGCCAGGAGTTCGTTCCCCGCGGCGGCGAGGTGGTCGAAGAGCTCCGGATTGCGCTCGATGACGGGCTCGACCGCGGACCTGGCCTGGCGGATCACCTGCTGGACGGTGCCCTGGGCGGCCATGCCGAGCAGCGGTGACTGGAACGAGGAGACCTTGTCGGCCACCGCGTCGATCAGTTTGCGCAGTTCGTCGGCGGCCGACCCCTGCTGCGGTCCGTACCGGGCCCGCCGGCGGGCCTTCTCCGCGTCCAGGTCCTCGGCGCAGGCCTCCGCCCACGCGTCGTCGTCGGCGGGACGATCGGTGGCTTCACTCATGGCGTACTCCTGCGACGCGGTTGCTGCGTGGCCGTGCGGGCCTCGTACCACCGACGTTACCCGAACGGTGGTACGCCGTTCATCGTGTCCGCGGCCAGAGCGCCGGGTCAGGCGTGAACCGGACACGCAGGACGCCCTCGGCCAGGGCGGCGCCGGAGACCGTGCAACGGCGCAGCGCGGACTCCAGGCGGACGATCCGGTGGAACGGGCCCGCCCCGATGAGCAGTTCCTGACCGCGCCGGACGAGCCGGAGCTCCTCCTTGACGGCTCCGGGCAGCGGCAGGCACCAGACGAGGACGCCGTCACCGCTGTCCTCGGTCCACCAGGGGCCGTCGGCGTGTCCCGGCTCCCGGTGGTCCGGTGCCGGGACGGCGCCCGCGAGGGCGAGTTCGCCGGGGGTCCGCGGGTCGCGGCCGAGGTGGCCGGCTTCGTGCACGGGTGTGCCGGGTGCCCACTCCTGGTGCCAGCGGCCCAGGCACTTCTCCTGCTGGGCCGCGAGGCCGGCGAACCAGGGGTCGGGCGAGTGCCGGGGCAGCACCCGGTTGGCCACGACCGCGTCGACGCGGAGCCCGTGCAGGGCCAGTCCCGTGCGGGCGGCGCGCAGGGCGTCGTCGGCGGCGGGCCCCGGTTCGGCGACCAGCCGCACGGTCGTAGCGGCGTCGCCGAGCAGGGACTCGACCGCTGCCAGCTCGGCATCCTTGCGGGTGGCGGCCTCGTACAGCCACTGGGCGGGCATGGGTACGCCGGCGAACTGCGCGAGCAGCGGCCGCAGTGCGCGGGCCGCCTGGCGTTCCCGGGGCAGGAGGCGGCGCAGGTAGCGGCGCAGCTGCCCGGGCAGGGCGAGGAGGGCCAGGGCCTCGGTCAGCGGGGGGAGGTCGACGACCAGGGTGTCGTAACCGCTCTGCGACCAGTCGCCCTCGGCGGCCCTGCGCAGCGTGTGCAGGAGGGCGAGCTGGGCGCTGCCGGGCAGCTCGGTGAGTTCCTCGCCGTCCAGCCGGTTGGCGCCCAGCAGGTCGAGCACGCCCGACGCCCGATCCTGGAGGGCGAGGAGTTCGTCCCTGAAGTGCTCCGCGGAGTCGATGCGGGCGAAGTCGAGCCGCTCGGTGACCTCGGCCGGTCCGGGGCCCGCCGGAAAGCCGGGGACGGCGTCGGCGGAGACGAGGAGGGTGCGCCGGCCCTCGCGGGCCGAGGCCAGCGCCGTCGCTGCCGCGACGGTGGTACGGCCCGCGCCGCCGGGGCCGGTGACCAGGACCGTGCGCACGCGGTCAGGCCTTCTGGACGGATTCGACGCGCTTCTTCAGTCCGGCAAGGGCGCGGTCGATGATGACCTTCTCGGCCTTGCGCTTGATCATGCCGAGGAGCGGGATCTTGACGTCCACGGCGAGCCGGTAGGTGACCTCGGTGCGGTCGCCGCCGACGGGCGCCAGGGCGTAACTGCCGTCGAGGGCGCGCAGCATCTGGGACTTGACGAGGGTCCAGCTGACCTGGTCCTCGCCGTTCCAGGTGTAGGCGAGTACGTGGTCGTCCTTGATCGCCCCGGCGTCCAGCACCAGCCGGACCTGCTCGGCGCGGCCCAGGTCGTCGGTGGCGAGGATCTCGGCCTGCTTCACCTCGCCGGTCCACTCCGGGTAGCGGGCGAAGTCGGCGATCACTCCCATGACGTCGGCCGGTGCCGCCTCGATCGTGATGCTCGAGCTGGTGTGTTCAGCCATCGCCGTGGCCCTCCAGTGCGGTGTACCGGTCGCGTTCGGCAGAGGCCTGCCGTGTGCAGGCTATCGCGTGCCCGGCGGCGCTCAGGCCATGCCCCGGCGCGTGGCCGGAAGCGGAGCCGATCACCATTCCAGGGCCCAGGGCCGCCCGGTCGAGGCGAAGTGGCCGACGTTCACGCACTCGGTGACGCCGATCCGCATCCGCCGGGCCAGCGGCTGGTGGACATGGCCGAAAAGCGCGTACCGGGGCCGGGTGCGGTGGATGGCGTCCAGCAGCGCGCGGCTGCCCCGCTCGAAGCGGCGGGCCACCGTGTCGTAGGTCAGCTCCGGGACCTCCGGAGGGATGTGGGAGCACAGGACGTCCACGGGGCCGAGCGCCTCGACCTTGGCGGCGTACTCCTCGTCGCCGATCTCGTACGGGGTGTTCATCGGGGTCCTGAGACCGCCGCCGACGAACCCGAAGACACGGCCGCCGATCTCGACGCGCTCCCCGTCGAGCACGGTGGTGCCTGGTCCGGCGTACTCGGGCCAGAGGGCGGGCACGTCGACGTTGCCGTAGGTCGCGTACGTCGGAGTGGGCAGGACGGCGAACATTTCGGCGTACTGCTTGCGGACGCCTTCGAGGATCGCCGCGTTGCGGTCCCTGCCCGCCCACAGGTCCCGGCCGAAGGCCCGCGCCTCCTCGAAGCGCCGGGCGGTGCGCAGGGCCACGATGCGGTCCGCGTTCTCGACGCCGAAGAGGTCGGGGAAGATGCCGCGCGAGTGGTCGGCGTAGTCGAGGAAGAGCACCAGGTCGCCCAGGCAGATCAGGGCGTCCGCGCCGTCCCCGGCCCGGGCCAGCGCCCGGGTGTTGCCGTGCACGTCGCTGACCACGTGCACACGCGTCCTGCTGGTCGCGGTCTTCTTCCGCCTGTCCGGTCCGGTGCCTCGCATGGCGTTCACCCTAGATCCCGACCGCTCGCAGTGGGTAGAGGCCACCGGACCTGCGGTTACTTCACGGTTGCAACGGGAGTGGACTACTGTGCGCCCCAGGACCACCGCTATGTGTGATGCATAAGACATCTGGCCGGAACCCCCTATCGGGAACCGAGTACTCGTGGGTAACGTCCGGGCAGTCCAGTCGTGCTCACCCCACTGAGCACCTGCCAGTCTTTGGACCGATCCGGTGCGTCACACAGAGCCGTGGAACCGGAGCCCGATGAGGAGCAGCAGTCTTGCGCGAGTTCAGCCTTCCGGCCCTGTACGAGGTCCCTACGGACGGCAACCTGACGGATCTCATCCGCCGCAACGCCGCTCAGCATCCCGATGTCGCGGTGATGAGCCGCAAGGTGGCCGGCGTCTGGACGGACGTCACGGCCACACAGTTCCTGGCTGAGGTCGAAGAGGCCGCCAGAGGCTTGATCGCGGCGGGCATCCAGCCCGGCGACCGGGTCGCCCTCATGTCCCGCACCCGCTTCGAATGGGTGCTGCTGGACTTCGCCATCTGGAGCGCGGGCGCGGTCACCGTGCCCGTGTACGAGACCAGTTCCCCCGAGCAGGTCCAGTGGATACTGGGCGACTCGGGCGCGGTGGCGGTCATCGTCGAGAGCGACGGCCACGCCGGGTCCGTCGCCTCCGTACGCGATCTGCTGCCCGCCCTGCGGCACGTGTGGCAGATCGACAAGGGCGCCGTCGCCGAGCTGACGGCGTCGGGCGCGGGGGTGTCCCGCGAGACGCTGGACCTGCGCACGGTGAGCGCCAAGGCCGACGACCCTGCCACCATCGTCTACACCTCGGGCACGACCGGGCGCCCCAAGGGCTGCGTGCTGACGCACCGCAGCTTCTTCGCGGAGTGCGGCAACGTGGTGGAGCGGCTGAAGCCCCTCTTCCGTACCGGCGAGTGCTCCGTCCTGCTCTTCCTGCCCGCCGCGCACGTCTTCGGGCGTCTGGTCGAGGTCGCCTCGGTCATGGCCCCGATCAGGCTCGGCTGCGTGCCGGACATCAAGAACCTCACCGATGAGCTGGCCTCGTTCCGGCCGACGCTGATCCTGGGCGTGCCGCGGGTCTTCGAGAAGGTCTACAACTCGGCGCGCGCCAAGGCACAGGCCGACGGCAAGGGCCGGATCTTCGACCGGGCCGCCGACACGGCGATCGCGTACAGCCGTGCGCTGGGCACGCCCCAGGGGCCGTCCGTCGGTCTGAAGGTCAAGCACAAGGTCTTCGACAAGCTGGTGTTCAGCAAGCTGCGCGCGGTGCTCGGCGGCCGCGGCGAGTACGCGATCTCCGGCGGCGCGCCGCTGGGGGAGCGGCTCGGGCACTTCTTCCGCGGCATCGGCTTCACGGTGCTCGAGGGCTACGGCCTCACCGAGAGCTGCGCGGCCACGGCGTTCAACCCGTGGGACCGGCAGAAGATCGGTACGGTCGGCCAGCCGCTGCCCGGCTCCGTCGTGCGGATCGCCGACGACGGCGAGGTGCTGCTGCACGGCGAGCACCTGTTCACCGGGTACTGGGGGAACGAGACGGCGACATCCGAGGCGCTGGCCGACGGCTGGTTCCACACCGGCGACATCGGCACGCTCGACGAGGACGGCTACCTCGCGATCACCGGGCGCAAGAAGGAGATCATCGTCACGGCGGGCGGCAAGAACGTCGCCCCCGCCGTGATCGAGGACCGGATCCGCGCCCACGCCCTGGTCGCCGAGTGCATGGTGGTCGGCGACGGACGGCCGTTCGTCGGGGCCCTGGTCACCCTCGACGAGGAGTTCCTCTCCCGCTGGGCCGAGGAGAACGGCAAGCCGGCCGGCTCGACGGCGGTGTCGCTGCGCGAGGACGCCGATCTGCTGGCCGAGGTGCAGCGGGCGGTGGACGACGGCAACGCGGCGGTCTCCAAGGCGGAGTCGGTGCGCAAGTTCCGCATCCTGTCCTCGCAGTTCACCGAGGAGGCGGGCCACATCACGCCGTCGCTGAAGCTGAAGCGCAACGTCGTGGCGAAGGACTTCGCCGACGAGGTCGAGTCGATCTACCGCGGCTGAGCGCGGTACGGAGAAGGGCCCCGCACACCTGGTGTGCGGGGCCCTCCTCCGTACCGAACGCCACTCAGAGCAGCGCCTTCAGCTCCTCCGCGAGCAGGTCCCAGCGCCACTTCTCCTCGACCCAGGCCCTGCCCCGCTCCCCCATCCGGCGGCGCAGCTCCTGGTCGCCGAGCAGGGTGACGATCCGGTCGGCACACTCCTCGGCCGAACCGCCCCGCACCACCCATCCGGTCTCGCCGTCGAGGACGGCGTCCGGGGCGCCGCCCGAGTCACCCGCCACCACCGGCAGTCCGGTCGCGGACGCCTCCAGGTACACGATGCCCAGCCCCTCGACGTCGAGGCCGCCGCGCCGGGTGCGGCAGGGCATGGCGAACACGTCACCGGCGCCGTAGTGCGCGGGCAGCTCCTCCCAGGGCACCGGCCCGGTGAAGCGCACGGAGTCCTGGACACCGGTCTCGGCGGCCAGTTTCCTCAACTGCCGGGCGTACGGGCCGCCCCCGACGATCAGCAGGACGGCCTCCGGCTCCCGCGCCAGGACGGCGGGCATGGCGAGGATGAGGGTGTCCTGGCCCTTGCGCGGGACGAGGCGGGACACGCACACGACGACGGGCCGGTCCGTGAGCCCGAGCCGGGCCCTGACGCGGTCCCCGCCGGAGGCCGGGTGGAAGGTCTTCTCGTCGACCCCCGGCGGCAGTTGCACCATGCGGCCGGCGGCCCGCGTGGTGAGCGCGGGAGCGATCCTCGACCGGGTGTACTCCCCGAGGTAGGTGATCGTGTCCGTGCCCTCGCCGATGCGCCGCAGCAGCTGCCGTGACGCGGGCAGCTGCGCCCACCCCGCCTCGTGCCCGTGCGTGGTGGCCACGATGCGGCGTGCCCCGGCCCTCCGTAGCGCCGGCGCCATCAGCCCGAGCGGGGCGGCCGCGCCGAACCACACGGAGGAGCAGCCGTGCGCGCGCAGGAGGCCGACCGCCTGCCGGGTCACCCGGGGAGTGGGCAGCAGCATCGTCGTGCGGTCGCGTACGACGGTGAAGGGCTGTTCGGCGTCGAAGGCCGCGGTGGCTTCGGCACCCTCGGCGCCGCGCTTCCAGGTGGAGGCGTAGACGACGAGCCGGCCGGGGTCCAGGCGCAGTGCCATGTTGTGCAGGAAGGCCTGGATCCCGCCGGGGCGGGGCGGGAAGTCGTTCGTCACGATCAGCGTCTTGTCCATCGCCGCCGACAGTACCGGGCGGCCGGACGGCCCTGCCTGACGGCTCCCGCACAGGCGGGATGCGCATCATGTCCGGCATGAAGGTCAGGACGGGGGCGAGCGGACGGGGTCTGTCCCTCGCCGTATGGGGCATCACCCGTGCGGTGCTGCTGCTCTGCGTTTTTCGGGTCTCCCGCGCGTTCACGGTGCCGGGGCCGGATGTCACGAGCGATGTCTCGGGCATCTACCGGGGGTGGTACGAGGTGCTGCGCGCCGGGTCGTACCCGCTGGACGACGTCACGTGGCAGTACCCGCCCGCCGCCGCCCTCGCGATCCTCTCCCCCGCGTTGCTGCCCTTCCTGGAGTACGCGTCCGCCTTCTTCGTGCTCGTACTGGTGTGTGACGTGCTGACGTTCGGGCTCCTGCTCCACGCCGGCGGGCGCGCCGGCACGCGGAGGGCCGGCGCGTGGGTGTGGGTGGTGGGCGTCCCGCTCCTCGGCCCCACCGTGTACGCGCGGTACGACCTGATGGTGACGGCCGTCGCGGTGGCGGCACTGCTGGCCGGGGTACGCCGCCCACGGGTCCTGGGCGCGCTGGCGGCCTTCGGTGCGCTGCTGAAGGTGTGGCCGGTGCTGCTGCTGGCCGGGACGGCCCGCGGGCGGGCGACACGGCGTGCCTGGTCGGCCGCCGCGGTGTCGGCCGGTGCGCTGGTCCTCGCCGCCGCCGTGGCCCTGCCGGGCGCGTTCGCGTTCCTGTCGTTCCAGCGGGACCGGGGCCTGGAGGTCGAGTCGCTCGGGGCGCTGGTCTTCCATGTGGCGCGCCAGTTCGGCTGGGAGGGCCGGGTGGAGCTGCGCTACGGCTCGATGGAGTTCGCCGGACCGCACGTGGCGCTGGTGAGCACGCTGGCCCTGGCCCTGAGCGTGCTGGGCTTCGGCTGGCTGCTCCTGTGGAGGCTGCGGGCCCGCACGTTCGCGGTGCACACCCCGGCGGACGCGGCGTTCACCGCGGTGCTGCTGTTCACCGTGACTAGCCGGGTCATCAGCCCGCAGTACATGGTGTGGCTGGTCGGGCTCGGCTCGGTGTGCCTGGTGTTCCGGGGCACCGGGATGGGGGTGCCCGCGTGCCTGGTCCTGGTGGCCACCGGTGTCACCCTGCTGGAGTTCCCGCTGGGGTTCGCGCACGTGGTGGCCAGTGACGCGGAGGGGGTGGCGCTGATGGCCGTACGCAACGGTCTGCTGGCCGCGGCGGCGGTGAGCGCCGGACGGCGCCTGTGGCGGGAGACCGTGCCGAAGGCGGGCCGGGGACGCGACGAGGTGGAGCGCGTCAGCCGAGCCGGGCGCGCAGATACTCCCGCCAGCGCGCCGTGAAGTCCTGCGGAGTCGTGCCGAGGACCGTCTGCAGGGCCTTCTCCACCGCTCCGTCCCGCCCTGAATGGCTCCCGACGGCCCTGTAGAAGGCGATCAGCTCTTCCTCGCCCCAATCCCGGGCGATCAGCGCGCAGGCCAGCCAGCCGCCCTCGTACGCCCTCGCCAGCTCCGCCGAGTCCTCGCCGAAACCGAAGTCCTCGTCCACCGGCAGCGCCGCGGGCAGCTCGCCGAGCCGGACCGCCTCGGCCAGCTCGGGGGCGATCTCCTGGTCGGTGCGGCTCTCCTGGCGGTAGGCGGCCCAGTCGGCGAAGCCCTCGGACAGCCAGACCGGGGTGGCGGCGGACGTGTCGGCCCGCGTCGCCACGTGCGTCGTCTCGTGGGTGAGGACGACCCGCTGCCCGAACTCGCCGAGCATCCCGTACGCCTCCGGGTTGACGACGACCCGGTCCGCCGGCGCCCGGCCGGTGCCGCCGACCTCGCCGGTGGTGACGGCCGCTATGCCCCGGTAGCTAGCGGCGGGCGAGCCCAGGAGCCCCGCCATGTCCTGCACCGACTGCGGGACGAGCACCACCACCCGCCTCGCCCAGGGCTCCGGCCAGGCACCGGAGACGGCCGGTACGGCCCGGTCCGCGGTGGCGGCGATCCGCCGCAGCTCCTCGTCCCGGCGGCCGACAGCCAGGACGAGGCTGTGGACGCCCCGGACCACCTCCACGTCACCCTGCTGCCAGAGCAGCTCCTGGGCGTCCTCGCCGGCGCGGTCGGCGGCGATGTACCAGGACCCGTCCTCGCCCCGGCGGACCAGTTCCACCGTGCGGGAGGCGGTCATGGGGGCGTTGTCGTACCCCTTGATCCGGTAGCGCAGTTCGACGTGGGCGGTGGCCCGGCCCGCGCCGCGGCCGGTCACGTCCTTCACCTCGTACGCCCAGGACTCCAGGGGTACGTCGGCCAGGTTCCCCAGCTCCGTGCGCTGCGCCGCCCGGAACGACGCGGCCCGGGGGTCGAGCTCCGCCAGGTACGCGTCGGTGTCCTGCTCCATGACCGCGGCGGCGCGCCGGTCCAGGGCGGCGCCGATCTCCTGGGTGGTGATCCCCGCCGCGGGGTCCTCAGGGGTGGCGCAGGCGGACGTGAGGAGCAGCCCGGCGAGCACGGCACCCGCCGCGCTCCGTGTGCGGGTGCGTCCCCGTCGCGCGTCCTGCGTTCGAACAGCCATCCTGCCGATCGTACGGTCAGACGCGGGTGACCGAGGAGACGGGCAGCGGGCCGAGGGGGTCGTTGCGCACCGGAGGCACCGGGGCGCCCCGGGTACGGGGCGTGGCCGGCCGTTTCCCGCATACGGGCCGGTGTGAAGACGGCGGCGACAGGAAGCCGCCCCACTCCGCGCAGATGTGGGCGACTTCTGCCACCCGGGACGGCGGACCGGGGCCGGGAGCCGCACGGCAGCGCGGACGGTGACCGGACGCCTGCAGGAGGACGTGAGGCCGTACCGGTGGTGCGCGAGGGGCGAACAGCGGCGCCCCGCCGGAGACCTGTGGTCTCCGGCGGGGCGGCCGTCGGTGCGGGGCGCGGGGATTCGCCCGTTCGGGTCGGACGTCAGCCGATCCGCACGCCGAACTGGAAGGACCCGAGGTACTCCATCGCCTCGTAACGGACGTTCTTGCCCGGGTACGGGGCGTGCAGCACCTGGTTGTTGCCGGCGTAGATGCCGACGTGCGAGGTGTTGCTGAAGAAGACCAGGTCCCCCGGCTTCAGGGCGCTGCGGCCGACCCGCACACCGTCGTTGACCTGCGTGTAGGTCGTGCGGCTGATCTGGACGCCCGCCTGGCCGAAGGCCCACTGGGTCAGACCCGAGCAGTCGTACGAGTTGGGACCGGTGCCCCCTCGGAAGTACGGCTTGCCGATCTGCGTGGCGGCGGCCTGGAGAGCCGCGGCGCCGACGCCTGACGCGGGGGCCTCGTTGCCCAGCTCGACCCGGTCGCCGGCGGCACGGCTGGCGCGCTGGTCGTCCGCGGCCATCTTGGCGCGCTCGGCGGCGGTGAGGGTGTTCAGCAACTGGCGGGCGTCGGCCAGCTTGACCTGGTACTTCTTCTTGTTGTCGTTGAGCGTCTTGCGGACCTCGGCGAGGTCGTCGAGCTTGCCCTGCGCCTCCTTGCGCTGCTGCGCGAGCGTGCGCTGCTTCGCCTGGATCTTCTGCAGCGACTGGGCCTGCTTGGCCGTCAGCTGGTCGAGCGCGGAAGCCTGCTCGAGGAAGTCGTCCGGGTCCGAGGAGAGCAGCAGCTGGACGGACGGGTCGAGGCCACCGGAGCGGTACTGCGCGGTGGCGAGCGAACCCAGTTCGCCACGCAGGGTGTTGAGCTCCTCCTGCCCGCGGGCGACCTTGTCCTGCAGCGCGTCGACCTGCTTCTTGAGCTTGTCCTGCTGCTCCTTGGCGCCGTTGGCCTTCTCGTTGACGACCTCGGCCTCGTGGTAGAGCTTGTCGACCTTCGCCTTGACCTCGCTCTTGGTCGGCTTGGGGTCGGCGTGAGCGGCCTGGGAAGTCAGGGCCACGGCAGCAGCGGCGGTCGCGGTGAGCACGGTCACGCGGGTGCGGCTCGGCTGCTTGGGACGACGGTGGGACGCCACGAAGGCGAGCTCCTTCTTCCTCGAGCCGCCTACCGGGCTGTGGGGGGAGGGGGATCCCCGGCTCCGTGCACGTCACGGACTCGGCGGTTCCTTCGCTGTCACCCCGGGTGGGCAATCAACCGTGCGAAGGTTCGAGGCCTGACCCTAGTGACCATCTTGTGATCAGTTCAAATCCTCACAGGAAAAATCTCGTCACACCAGGCACATCTTTACTTTCATCACACGGCGTGTAGCCGGGATTTGACGGTACGTTCCCTGGAGTCCGGCAAGCCGCCCATTGCCATACATCTCGCACTAGACGCGCGAAAGGCGCTTGAGGAGCAAGGCGGACGCGACCGGTCTGGCACCGGCCTTCGCCACACCGTCGGCCACTTCGCGGTCGGTCGACACCACCACGACGGGCCTGCCCACCGGTTCCGCACGCGCCAGTTGCCTGATCAGCTCGTCCGCGGTGACCCCCGCCTTGCTGAACAGGACCCGCACCCCGCGTGGCGGGGCGAGCAGGACCGGGGCCGCGAGCTCGGCACCGTCGAACACGCAGGTCATCTCGGCCCCCGTCTGCGCCGCGAGGACGGAGAGCCCGCCCAGGAGACGCAACCGCTGCTTCTCCAGGGGCATCTGCGGATAGCCGGTCTTGGTGACGTTGTAGCCGTCGACGATCAGGTGGGCCTGCGGCAGGGCGAGCAACTGGTCGAGCAGGGCCGGATCGGTCTCCGAAAGGGCCCTGGCCGCGATGTCCTTCGGTGACATCCGGCCGGGCTCGACGGCCTCGACGCCGTCGGCCGGGCGGATCGAGGAGGGCGGCAGGGCCAGCTCACGACGGAGCCCCTGGGCCGCGTCGAGCACGGTGTCCAGGAGCAGCCGGAGCCGCATGTCCTCGACGGAGCGCCCCTCCCTGGCCGCCCTGCGGCTCGCCTCCACCGAGGCCTCCGCCTCGGCCAGGCGCGCCTTGAGGCGCCGGGACTCGCTCTCCGCGGCGGAGACCTGGGCGGCGGCCTCGGCGCGCACGGCGTCGGCCTCCGCCGCGCCCTTGCGCAGCGCGGCCTCGCCGCGCTTGACCTCGCTGAGCGCACTGCGCAGTTTGCGCTGCAGGGATTCGGCCTCCTTGCGGGAGGCGTCGAGCTCCGCGCGCAGCCGTTCGGTCTCGCTCCTGGTCTGGGCACGGGCCCGGTCGAGCTCCTCGCGCAGCCTCTCCAGCTCGCGCCGCGTCTCCTCGTCCACCCGCTCGGCGTCGGCCCGCTGGGCCTCCTCGCCGGCGGCGGTCACCAGCTTGACCCAGCCGGGCGGCCGGAGCACGTAGGCGGCCGCGGCCACGTCGACGGGGTCGGCCGCGGCGGGCGGCGCGCCGGTCTCCAGGGGTCCGGCCAGCTCAGGCTGGCTCCGGCCGATCCGCTCGCCGATGCGCCGGCGGAACACCGGATCGCTCTCCAGCGCGGCCGCCATCGCGTTACCCGCGAACTTGACCCGCCTGCTCGGGGTGAACCGGGCGTACTGCCGCAGCTGCGGTGGGAGTTCGGCGATTGTCAGGCCGCCGAAGGCTTCGGAGACCAGGGCCACGACCCTGCGGCGTACGCCCTCGGGCAGCGGACGGTCGAGCGACTCCACGACGCCGTCGGCCGCATCGGCCGGTTCGGCGCCGCCTGTCGGCTGCTCCACCATCCATCACCCCAACATGTCTGTGCGCACGGCCCCGTCAGGAGTCGGCACCCGGCCTGTCGACCAGCTCGATCTGGTCGACCGCGTTGCACCAGCGGCAGCGCACCGACTCGATGGTCTCACTGACCACCTCGCGCTCCTCGACACTCGACTCCCCGGCCAGGTCGAGATGCACGTACTCCACGACCTTGGAGGAGCGCGTCACATCGAAACGGGTGAGATTGCCGCAGAGCGTGCAGCGCCAGCGGGTCCCGTCCGTCGGCTGGGGAACCGTCGTCATCGTTGCGTCCTCTTTCGTCGTTCGTCGAGTCTCGTGCGTACCAGGCTTCGATCTCGCGGTGCGTCGTCGAACTGCGATGTTCTGCGGCAACCCTACGGCCTTGTGGATTCCCCTCAATACGGCGAGGCGGTCCGTCCTGTTCTCCCCCGGTACGTCATGCTCTGTACGTGACCGAATGGCGGCATGTCGACTGGCGGAAGCGGGCCGGAGATGTCGCGGCGGCTGCCGCGGCGGGCAGCGGACCGGTCACGTACGGGCTCATCGCCCTGTGCAGCGCCGTCTTCCTGGTCAGCCCGCTCTCCGGGTTCGGTCTTTCCCGCGGCGGCGGCACGGACGCCTTGCTGGCCGCCCAGGCCGGGTACTTCGAACGGTGGGGCGTGATCCCCAGTGAGTTGCGGACCGGCTCCGCACACGCGCTGCTCACCCCGCTGACCGCGCTCTTCGTCCACGGCAGCTGGCTGCACCTGCTGGGCAACATGCTCTTCCTGTACGTGTTCGGCGCGATGGCCGAGGAACGCATGGGCCGTGTCGAATTCGCCTTCTTCTACGTCTGCTGCGGCTACTTCGCCCTGGTGGTCTACGCCGTCGCGCACTCCGGCTCGGACCAGACCCTGGTGGGCGCGTCGGGCGCGATCTCGGCGGTACTGGGCGCGTTCCTGTACCTCTTCCCCCGCGCCCGGGTCACCAGCCTCTTCCCGTTCCTGTTCTTCCTGCCGCTGCGCTTCCCCGCCTGGGTCGTGCTCGTCTTCTGGTTCGTACTGCAGTGGCTGGCCGCCCGGAGCGCGGGGAGCGGCCCGGGCGTGGCCTACCTCGCCCACGTGGCGGGGTTCGCCGCCGGGTTCCTCTACGCCTGGGGACGCTACCGGGGTGGGGCCCCGGTGGGAGGCTCTAGAGTGAAGTCTCCAGCCACGGCCACCGAGGGAGAAAGCCAGCCGTGATCACCGCGATCGTGCTCATCAAAACCAGCGTGGACCGGATTCCCGAGATCGCCGAGGCCATCGCCGCGCTGGACAGCGTCAGCGAGGTCTTCTCGGTCACCGGCACGTACGACCTGATCGCCATGGTCCGGGTGGCCAGGCACGACGACCTGGCCGACGTCATCCCCGGCCGCATCAGCAAGATCCCCGGCGTCGAGGGCACCGACACCCATGTCGCCTTCCGTACGTACTCGCAGCACGACCTCGAGGCGGCCTTCGCCATCGGTCTCGACGCCTGAGGCATCGGCTCGGCTCCTGAGGCGTCGACTCGGCTCCTGAGGCCCCGGGGCGGACGGCGTGCGGCTCCGGCCGGGCACGGGGCACCGCCTCACGTGCCCGGCCGGAGCCGCATCCGCTCCGGTCAGACCTGGGCCGCGCCCCGGTCCGGGACACAGCGGCCGTCCTCGGTGCGGTAGGTCCAGCGGGCGCCCGTGCGCACGAGCTCACGGACGGCCCCCAGGAAACGCTCGATGTGCTCGTCCGGGGTACCGGCCCCGAAGCTCACCCGGATGGCGTTGAGGGACCTCTCCCCCGGCTCGGCGTCCGGCGCGCCGCACTCGCCCGGGTCCTGCGCCTCGCCGCCCAGCAGGGTACGGACGAGCGGGTGCGCGCAGAACAGGCCGTCCCGCACCCCGATGCCGTACTCCGCGGAGAGCGCGGCGGCGAAGTGCGAGCTGTTCCAGCCCTCGACGACGAAGGAGATCACACCGACCCTGGGGGCCTCGTCGCCGAACAGCGAGAGCACCCGCACCTCGGGAACCTCGGCCAGGCCCTCGAGGACACGGGCCACCAGGTGCTGCTCACGCTCGACCAGCCGGTCGAACCCGGCCTCCGTCAGGGCCTTGCAGGCCGCGGCGATCGAGTAGACGCCGATGACGTTGGGCGATCCCGCCTCGTGCCGCGCCGCGGTGGTGTGCCACTCCACGTCCACCCCGCCGTCGGTGCGCCGGGCGACCTTGCGGGAGGCTCCGCCGCCCGCGAGGTACGGCTCCGCGTCCCGCAGCCAGTCGGCCCGCCCCGCGAGCACGCCCGAGCCGAACGGCGCGTACAGCTTGTGTCCGGAGAAGGCGACCCAGTCGACGTCCAGTTCGGTGATGTCCACCGGGTGGTGGGGCGCCAGCTGCGCCGCGTCGAGCACGATCCGTGCGCCGTGGGCGTGGGCGGCGGCAGCCAGCTCCTCCACCGGCCACAGCTCGCCGGTGACGTTGGATGCGCCCGTCACACAGACCAGTGCGGGCCCGTAGGGGGCGCGGCCCGCCAGCGCACGCTCCAGCGTCGCGACGGCCTGGGCCGGGGTGCGCGGGGCGTCGAGGTAGGTCACCCGGGCGTCCCGCCAGGGCAGCAGGGAGGCGTGGTGCTCGGTCTCGAACACGAACACCTGGCAGTCGGCGGGCAGTACGGCGGCCAGCAGGTTGAGGGAGTCGGTGGTGGACCGGGTGAAGACCACCTGGTCGTCCGCCCGGCAGCCGAGGAACTCCGCGACGGAGGCCCGGCTGCTCTCGAAGAGGTCGGTGGAGAGCTGGGAGAGGTAGCCGGCACCACGGTGCACGCTGCCGTAGTACGGGGCGTAGGCCGCCACGTCGTCCCACACCCGCTGGAGCGCCGGTGCGCTCGCCGCGTAGTCCAGGGCGGCATAGGTGACGTCCCCGCCCGTCACGAGCGGAACGGTGACATCCGCACCCAGAACCGGCAGCGGGGCACAAATGGACTGGTCGACGGCAGCGGTGGAGACAGACATGGCGAACTCCCGTAAAGGCAGGCGACATCCTCGCGCCGGCGGGTACGCGGCAGCACGGGGAAGGAAGGAAAAGGGGTGTGCGGAGGAGGGCGTCGCGCCCTATCGCATTCGCTTGCTCACAAGAGGCTCCCTGGGACCAGGACCCCAAGGGGTGGCGTCAAAGGACGCCGAGGGGCCCGCGCTTGCCGCAGACCTCGCTGCCTACGGCCCGGTCTTCACCCGGGGCACCCCGCCACGGACGGAGGGTTGCCGGACAGCGGGCCGGGGCCGTAGTCGCTGTCACTCATGACCTGCGCAGCATCTTGCCATACCTGCCCGCATGCGCAAGGGCGCAGTCCGCGATCCGGACTGCGCCCCGCCTCACACGGTGCCGCTTCAGGCGTGGCTCGCCGTCACCCATCGCTCCAGCGCACGCTTGGCCGCGCCGGAGTCGATCGACTCGGCGGCCCGCGCGATCCCCGCGGCGAGCTGTTCGACGAGCGTCCCCTCACCCTGGTCCAGCGCGACGAGCGCGGCGGCCGAGTTGAGCAGCACGGCGTCGCGCACCGGCCCTCTCTCCCCGTCCAGCAGCCGCCGGGCGACGTCTGCGTTGTACGAGGCGTCCGCGCCGCGCAGCGCCTCCACGGGCACCAGTTCGAGGCCGACGTCGCGCGGGTCGAACGGCTCCTCGCGGACGGTGCCGTCCCGCACGATCCAGACCCGCGAGGTCGCCGTCGTCGTCAGCTCGTCCAGGCCGTCGTCGCCGCGGAAGACGAGCGCGGAGTTCCCCCGCTCGGCGAGTACACCGGCGACGATGGGCGCCATCCTCGCGTCGGCGACCCCGATGGCCTGGGAGCGCACCTGGGCGGGATTGGTGAGCGGGCCCAGGATGTTGAAGGTGGTCTGCGTGCCCAGCTCCTTGCGGGCCCGCGCCGCGTGGCGCAGGGCGGGGTGGAACTTCACGGCGAAGCAGAAGGTGATGCCCGCTTCCTCGGCGACCTCGACGACGCGCTGCGGGGTGAGTTCGAGGTTGACGCCGAGCTTCTCCAGGACGTCGGAGGCACCGCTGGCCGAGGACGAGGCGCGGTTGCCGTGCTTGACGACCTTGGCGCCGGTCCCGGCGACGACGATCGCCGACATGGTGGAGATGTTCACCGTCTTGGCCATGTCGCCGCCCGTACCCACGATGTCGACGGTGCGGCCGGGCACGTGGACGGTGTGGGCGTGCTCGTACATCGCGCGCACGAGGCCGGTGACCTCCTGGACGGTCTCCCCCTTGGCGCGCAGCGCGACCGCGAAGCCGGCGATCTGTACGTCGGTGGCCTCGCCGCTCATGATGCGGTCCATGGCCCACGCGGTGTCCTCGGTGGTCAGGTCCTCGCCGCGCAGGAGGGGGGTCAGCACGCCGGGCCAGGTACGGGCCGCCACGCTGTCGCCGCCGTCCGGGGTCACAACGTTCATGGTCCGCTCCTGGGTCCACAGCCGATAGGGATGATGCCTCCACCCTATCCAGCCCCCGGGACGGCGAAGAGCCCCGTCCATCGGATGGACGGGGCTCCCGCTGTGGCGTTCAGCTGGGTCGATCAGTGGTGGCCGTGGCCGCTGGTGATCTCCTTGTACTCCTCGGCGGTGGGCTTGGCGATCTGGTTGCCCTCGCCGTAGTAGCTCCTGCTGAGCCTGGCCCGCAGCTTCTGCAGGGCCGACGGCTTGCGCTCGACGCCGTTCGCGTCGACCGTCGGGCCGAGTTCGAGCGGCTTGTACTGCTCGTGCGCCGTGAGCGTGTGCAGCTGCCCCGGGCTGAGCGGCTCGTGGATCTCCACGAACTCACCGTGCGGCAGGCGCTTGATGGTGCCGGACTCGCGCCCGTGCAGCACCTTCTCCTTGTCCCGGCGCTGGAGGCCGAGGCAGATCCGCCGGGTGGCGATGAACGCCAGGACCGGGCCGACGAAGAAGGCGATCCGGACGAACCAGCTGATCGCGTTGAGCGACAGGCTGAAGTGGGTCGCCCAGATGTCGTTGCCGCCGCCGATCAGCATGACGAAGTAGATCGTCACCCAGGCGACACCGAGCGCCGTACGCGTCGGGGCGTTGCGCGGCTTGTCCAGGATGTGGTGCTCGCGCTTGTCCCCGGTGATCCAGGACTCGATGAACGGGTAGAGCGCCAGCGCGGCGAGGATCACGCCGAACAGGACCAGCGGGATGAGTACGCCCAGGACCAGCGTGTGGCCCCAGAGGTTGATCTCCCAGCCGGGCATGACCCGGACGAAGCCTTCGGCGAATCCCATGTACCAGTCCGGCTGGGCGCCCGTGGACACCTGGTCGGGACGGTAGGGGCCGAGCGCCCAGATCGGGTTGATCGAGGCGATGGCCGCGATGATCGAGATGAAACCGAAGACCAGGAAGAAGAACCCGCCGGCCTTGGCCATGTACACCGGCAGCAGGGGCATGCCGACGACGTTCTTGTTCGTCTTGCCCGGTCCGGCGAACTGCGTGTGCTTGTGGAAGAAGACCAGGATGAGGTGGCCGACCACGAGCCCGAGCATGATGCCCGGCAGCAGCAGGATGTGGATCGAGTAGAACCTCGCGATGATGTCGGTCCCGGGGAACTCCCCGCCGAACAGGAACATCGAGATGTACGTACCGACGATCGGCATCGACAGGATGGCGCCCTGGGTGAAGCGCACACCCGTACCGGAGAGCAGGTCGTCCGGGAGGGAGTAGCCGGTGAACCCGGTGAACATGCCGAGGACGAACAGCAGGAAGCCGAACAGCCAGTTGATCTCACGCGGCTTGCGGTACGCGCCGGTGAAGAACACCCGGAACATGTGCACGAACATGCCGGCGAGGAAGATCACCGCTGCCCAGTGGTGGATCTGCCGGACCAGCAGACCACCGCGGACGTCGAAGCTGATGTCCAGCGTCGAGGCGTAGGCCTCGGACATCCGGATGCCCTGCATCGGCTCGTACGAGCCGTGGTACACGACCTCGTTCATGCTGGGGTGGAAGAACAGCGTCAGATACACACCCGTGAGGATGATGATGATGAAGCTGTAGAGGCAGATCTCACCCAGCATGAAGGACCAGTGGTCCGGGAAGATCTTGCGCATGTTGGACTTGGCCAGGCCGTAGATGCCCAGTCGGCCGTCCGCCCAGTCGGCCACCCGCTCACCGGCGGGTGCCTTGCGCTTCGTGTCTGTCACAGTACTCATCCGCGCTCCCAGAAGGCAGGACCGACGGGCTCTGCGAAGTCGCCGAGCGCCTCGAGGTTGCCCTCGCTGTTCACACCGATCCGCAGCTGCGGAAGGGGGTGACCGGCCGGGCCGAAGATGACGCGGGCGCCGTCGGAGAGGTCGAAGGTGGACTGGTGGCACGGGCAGAGGACGTGGTGTGTCTGCTGCTCGTAGAGGCTGATGGGACAGCCGACGTGGGTGCAGATCTTGGAGAAGGCCACGATTCCCTCGTGGGCCCACTCACGCTGCCGCTTGTTCTTGATGTCGTCCGGCTCGATGCGGACGATCATCAGAGCGGCCTTGGCGATCTGCGTCTGGAAGTCGTGCGCGTCCTCCTCCAGGCCCTCGGGCATGGCGAAGGTCAGCGAACCGACGACGACGTCCTCGGGACGCAGCGGCTCCATGGTGTTCATGTTGACGAGCTGCTTGCCCTTGGCCCACATGGTCTTGCGGAGCTTCTTCTCCGGCAGCGGACCGAGGTCGCGCAGCAGCACCACACCGGAGAGCGGCACCAGGGCCAGCGCGCCGAACATGGTGTTGCGGATCAGCTTGCGCCGTCCGATCGCGGACTCCCGGGCACCGTCCGCGAAGTCCGCGAGGACCTTCGCCTTGACCTCCGGCGTCGCCTCGATGGCGTGCCGGTCGTCGGCGACCTCCACGTCGGACATCAGGGTGCGCGCCCAGTGGACGGCGCCCGCGCCGATGAGGAACAGCGCCAGCCCCAGGGTCAGACCCAGCGAGAAGTTGAGCGCGCTGATGTGGCCGAACGGCCAGATGTAGACGATCCTGTCGACCGGGAAGATGACGTAGGAGGCGATGAAGCCGACCGTCGCCAGCATGGACAGCGTGAACATGAGGGCGACGGCGCGCTCGGAGCGCTTGGCAGCCCGTTCGTCGATGTCCTGGATGCGCGGCCTGTGGGCCGGCAGCCCCGGGTCGGCGAACGGATCGTCCGCGACCGCTACCGCGCCGTGCGCGGTGTCCTGCTCTGCGGGCAGGCCCTCTTCTGAAATCTCTTGGCTACTCATGACTTCTTGGCCTTAGCGGTGTGGGCCGCGACCCAGACGGCGACGGCGATCAGTCCGCCCAGCCCGAAGATCCAGCCGAAGAGACCCTCGCTGACGGGACCGAGGCCACCGAGCGAGAGCCCGCCGGGGCTCACGGAGTCGTCACCGTTCACGGTCTTGATGTACGCGATGATGTCTTTCTTCTCCTGCTCCGGCATGGTGCTGTCCGGGAAGGAGGGCATGCTCTGCGGGCCGGTCTGCATGGCCTCGTAGATGTGCTTCGTGCTCACGCCGTCGAGGTCGGGGGCGTACTTGCCGTGGGTCAGCGCGCCGCCCTCGCCGGTGAAGTTGTGGCACTGCGCGCAGTTGGTGCGGAACAGGTCACCGCCCTTGGCGACGTCCGCTCCCGCGGGGTCGACCTGGCTCTCGGTCGGCGTGATCGGACCGGCGCCGAGCGACGAGACGTACGCCGCGAGCTGGTCGATCTCGGCCTGGGAGTAGATGACCTTCTTCTTCGGCACCTGGGCGCCCGGCTGCTGAGCCGGCATACGTCCGGTTCCGACCTGGAAGTCGACGGCGGCGGAGCCGACGCCTACGAGGGACGGCCCGTCGGTGGTGCCCTGACCGCCGGATCCGTGGCAGCTGGCGCAGCCCACGGAGTAGAGCTTCTTGCCCTCGTCGATGGCGAGGGACTGGGCGGTTTCGTCGGCCTGCGCCTTACCCGCAGGTGCGAACGCGGCGTACAGCCCCCCGGTAGCCGCCAGCGCGAGGAGTAGTACGACGACCGCCGCCAGCGGATGGCGTCGTCGTGCGGAGAGCTTTTTCACGGATTACCCCGGTGTCAGGATCTTCTGCGTCGATGGTGGGCGGGTGCGAACCCGGTTACTTGATCATGTAGATCGTGGCGAACAGACCGATCCAGACGACATCGACGAAGTGCCAGTAGTAGGACACGACGATGGCCGCTGTGGCCTGTTCGTGGGTGAATCTCGAGGCCGCGTATGTCCTGCCCAGGACGAGCAGGAAGGCGATGAGGCCGCCTGTCACATGCAGACCGTGGAAGCCGGTCGTCAGGTAGAACACCGAGCCGTACGGGTCGGAGGACAGGGAGAGACCCGCCTCCTTGACCAGCTCGGTGTACTCGAGGACCTGGCCTCCGATGAAGATCGCACCCATCACGAACGTGATCATGAACCAGGTGCGGAGCTTCTTCACATCGCCCCGCTCCGCGGCGAAGACGCCGAGCTGGCAGGTGAGAGAGGAAAGCACCAGGATCGTGGTGTTCGTCGCCGAGAACGGGAAGTTCAGATGGTGGGCCATCTCCTTCCAGTGATCGGGTCCCATCACCGATCGCAGGGTGAAGTACATCGCGAAGAGGGCCGCGAAGAACATCAGCTCGGAACTCAACCAGATGATGGTTCCGACGCTGGTGAGGTTCGGTCGATTGACCGACGGGTGCGCGTGCCCGGTTTCTACTGTCGTTGCTGTCGCCACGACCGACATTATGTCGGTCGCTTATCCCGCCCTCACTCCGGGGGGTGCCGTTCGGTGTGTCAGTGGCGTGTGTCCTCATCGAACGGCCCAGTGAATCGCTGTCATTACCGGTGCTGACACGCTGTCCGCCGGAGTACGATCCGCCCATCGGTTCATGCCCCGAGAGCCCCGAAGACACAGATGTCACGGAGGAACAATGCAGCCGACCGCCACGGTCCTGGTCTACAGCGACGACGCCAACACCCGTGAGCAGGTGCGGCTGGCAGCCGGTCGCAGGCCTGCGGCGGACGTGCCGCAGGTGGAGTTCCTCGAGTGCGCCACGCTGCCGGCCGTCCTGAGCGCGCTGGACCGCGGTGGTGTGGACGTCTGCGTCCTGGACGGGGAGACGGCTCCCGCGGGCGGCATGGGCGTCTGCCGGCAGATCAAGGACGAGATCTTCGACTGCCCGCCCGTGCTGCTGCTGATCGGACGCCCGCAGGACGCCTGGCTGGCCACGTGGAGCCGCGCGGACGCCGCCGTGACCCATCCGGTGGACCCGGTCGGCTTCGCGGACGCCCTGGCGGGTCTGCTGCGCCGCAGCCCGGCCGTACAGGCCTGACGGTCCCCGCGGGCGCGGGCGGCCTCCGGTCGCGCGGCGCAGCACTCCCCGGCCGGATCAGACCTGGGGGCTCAGCCGCGCCGTCCGGACGTTCGTGCCCGCGTCCGGCGTGCCGCTCCGCAGCGCGCTGCCCTTCTGCCAGGCGTCCCAGCCCAGGTTCCAGTCGCCGAAGCCGTTGTCGAACGGGGTCATCGTCTCGCCCGCGCTGCCGACGACCTTGACGATGTCACCCTCGCGGACGGTCTCGAAGAACCATTGGGCGTCGGCGTTGCTCATGCCGGTGCAGCCGTGGCTGACGTTGGCGCTGCCCTGCGAGCCCGTGGACCAGGGCGCCGCGTGGACGTACTCGCCGCTCCAGGTGACCCGTGTCGCCCAGTAGACCGGCAGGTCGTAGGACTCCGAGGAGCCGGAGGCGATGCCCACGGTCTCCCCGCGCATACGTACGAACTGCTCCTTCGCCAGCACGACCTTGACGCCGTTGCGCGTGTCGAAGCCGGGTTTGCCGGTGGTGACCGGGATGGTGTTGATCACTTCTCCGTTGCGGAGCACGGTCATCGAGTGCTCGGAGGCGTCGGTGACGGCTTCTATGCGGTCTCCGGTCGTGAGCTTCAGGGATTTCGCGACGCCACCGTAGAGGGCGTTGGTGACCTTGATGCCCTTGAGGTTGCTGCGTACGTCGATGGTCGCGTCGGCGGGCCAGTACTCCTGGGGGCGGTAGTGCAGGGTCTTGTCGTCGACCCAGTACCACGAGCCGGTGACCGCGGGCGTGGAGCGGACCTGCAGCCCGCGCTCCACGGTGGCCCTGGCGGCCCGGTCCGTGACCGGAGCGCTGAGTTCCGCCGTGATGGGCTGCCCGACGCCGTACGTGCCCGCCTGCGGGCCGAAGGCGACCTTCAGGAACTTCTTCGCCGAGGTCGTGCCGAAGGCGTACGTACGGCTGCCGGGAGCCCCGTCGTCGTTCTCCGTCGTGACCTTGACGGTGTACCGGGTACCGGCCGCCAGGGAGGTGGTGGAGTGCCACCGCTTCCCGTCGGCATCGAGTTCACCCGCCAGGTGGCGGCCCTCCGTGTCGACGGCCGTCACGTCCGTGATCGTGACGTCGTCATCCCTGGCGGTGACTTCTATCGGCTTGTCGGGGTCTGCTTTCGCACCCTTGCGGGGACCGTTGAAGGCCAGCGTGCCGGCCGCGTCGTACGGCTTCAGCGACAGCGGATGGCCATCGGGCTCGCCACAGGCGGTCGCACCTGCGACGAGGCTCACGACCAGCAGGGTGCAGCTCACTACGGGGCGGATGCGCGGCGTGTGGTTCATGAACCCACGCTAAGAAGATTCATCCGATCCAGCGCGTTCAATGACTGCAAACGGGGGCCCTGCCCGCTCGTCGCCGAGTGGGCAGGGCCCCCGTGAGGGTGATGCGGCCGTCCGTGGACGGCGGGTCTCACTGGGTGCGGTTCTCACCGCGGTAGTACTCGAAGACCCAGCCGAAGAGGCCGATCAGGAGCAGCGGGGCCGCGAAGTAGGCCAGCCACCAGCCGAAGACGACCCCCAGGAAGAGGAAGGCGCCACCGATCGCCAGGGAGAGCGGCTGCCAGCTGTGCGGGGAGAAGAAGCCCACATCGCCGGCCTCGTCCGCGACGTCGGCCTCCTTGTTGTCCTGCGCCATCGCGTCGACCCTGTTGGCCGTGAAGGACAGGTAGAAGCCGATCATGATGGCCAGGCCGAAGGACAGCACGAGCGCGGTGGTGCCCACCGGCTCCTTGGACCACAGGCCGTACGTGATGGCCATGGCCAGCAGGAAGACACTCAGCCAGACGAAGAGCTTGCCTTGGATCTTCACTTGCCGGCCTCCTTGCCGCCGACGAGGACCTTGTCACCGTCGGAGAGGTGATCCAGCTGCTCCAGCGCCGCGATCTCCGGGTGGTGCAGGTCGAACGCCGGGGATTCGGAACGGATCCGCGGCAGGCTGAGGAAGTTGTGCCGCGGCGGCGGGCAGGACGTGGCCCATTCGAGCGAACGGCCGTAGCCCCACGGGTCGTCGACCTCGACCTTCTTGCCGTACTTGGCCGTCTTCCAGATGTTGTAGAAGAACGGCAGCATCGACAGGCCGAGCACGAACGAGGAGATCGTCGAGATGGTGTTCAGCGCGGTGAAGCCGTCGGCGGCGAGGTAGTCCGCGTAACGACGCGGCATGCCCTCGGCTCCGAGCCAGTGCTGCACCAGGAACGTGCCGTGGAAGCCGACGAACAGCGTCCAGAACGTCATCTTTCCGAGGCGCTCGTCCAGCATCTTGCCGGTGAACTTCGGCCACCAGAAGTGGAATCCGGCGAACATCGCGAAGACCACGGTGCCGAAGACGACGTAGTGGAAGTGCGCGACGACGAAGTACGAGTCGGAGATGTGGAAGTCCAGCGGCGGCGAGGCCAGGATCACGCCGGTCAGACCACCGAAGGCGAAGGTGATCAGGAAGCCGACCGACCAGAGCATCGGTGTCTCGAAGGACAACGACCCCTTCCACATCGTGCCGATCCAGTTGAAGAACTTCACACCGGTCGGTACCGCGATCAGGAAGGTCATGAACGAGAAGAACGGCAACAGCACACCGCCCGTGACGTACATGTGGTGCGCCCACACCGTCACGGAAAGGCCGGCGATGGCGATCGTCGCGCTGATCAGACCGACATAACCGAACATCGGCTTGCGGCTGAACACCGGGATGATCTCGGAAATGATTCCGAAGAACGGTAGAGCGATGATGTACACCTCTGGATGGCCGAAGAACCAGAAGAGGTGTTGCCAGAGCAATGCGCCGCCATTGGCCGCATCGAAGATATGTGCGCCGAATTTACGGTCGACCTCCAGCGCGAAGAGCGCGGCGGCCAGCACGGGGAAGGCCAGCAGGACCAGCACACCGGTCAGCAGGACGTTCCAGGTGAAGATCGGCATACGGAACATCGTCATGCCGGGGGCACGCATGCAGATGATCGTGGTGATGAAGTTGACCGAGCCGAGGATCGTGCCGAAGCCCGAGAAGGCCAGACCCATGATCCACATGTCGGCACCGACACCCGGCGAGCGGACCGCGTCCGACAGCGGGGAGTAGGCGAACCATCCGAAGTCGGCCGCACCCTGCGGGGTGAGGAAACCGGCCACGGCGATGATCGAGCCGAAGAGGTACAGCCAGTAGGCGAACATGTTCAGCCGCGGGAACGCCACGTCGGGCGCGCCGATCTGCAGCGGCATGATCCAGTTCGCGAAGCCGGCGAACAGGGGCGTCGCGAACATCAGCAGCATGATCGTGCCGTGCATCGTGAACGCCTGGTTGAACTGCTCGTTCGACATGATCTGCGTACCCGGACGGGCCAGCTCTGCGCGCATGAAGAGCGCCAGAAGCCCACCGATGCAGAAGAACGCGAACGACGTGACCAGGTACATCGTGCCGATCGTCTTGTGGTCAGTGGTGGTCATCCACTTGACTACGACACTCCCCGGCTGCTTGCGCCGCACCGGCAGCTCGTCCTCGAACGAGTCGTCTGCTGCCGCGGCACCCTGGGATTCATTGAGGATGCTCACAGTTTGTTCGTCTCCGCATTCCTGGCCGGGTCCGTCTGCTCGATGCCTGCCGGCACGTAGCCCGTCTGACCCTTCTCCGCCAGCTCCTTGAGGTGCTGCTGGTAACGCTCGGGAGAAACGATCTTGACGTTGAAGAGCATCCGGGAGTGGTCGACGCCGCAGAGCTCGGCGCACTTACCCCTGTACGTGCCCTCCTTCTTCGGCGTGACCTCGAAGGAGTTGGTGTGGCCCGGAATGACGTCCTGCTTCATGAGGAACGGCACCACCCAGAAGGAGTGGATGACGTCACGCGAAGTCAGGACGAAGCGGACCTTCTCGCCCTTCGGCAGCCACAGGGTCGGGCCCGGGTTGCCGTTCTGCGGGTTACGCGTACCGGGGATGCCCACGTCGTAGACGCCGCCGGCGCCCTCGGGGAAGTCCTTGCGGTACTTGTCGGGGATGGCGTCGAGTTCCTTCGGGACCTCGCTGCCGGTGGAGGGCTGGCCCTCCACCTTCTCGATGTAGTTGAAGCCCCAGCTCCACTGGTAGCCGACCACGTTGATCGTGTGGGCGGGCTTCGGAGTGAGCTGGAGGAGCTTCGATTCGTCGCGCGCGGTGAAGTAGAAGAGCACCGAGACGATGATGAGGGGGACCACTGTGTACAGCGCCTCAATGGGCATGTTGTACCTGGTCTGCTGAGGTACCTCCACCTTGGTCCTGCTACGCCGGTGGAAGATGACGCTCCAGAGGATCAGCCCCCAGACAAGGACACCCGTGGCGAGCGCTGCCGCCCACGAGCCCTGCCAGAGGGAGAGGATCCGAGGGGCCTCTTCCGTTACCGGGGTGGGCATTCCGAGGCGGGGGAAATCCTCCCAGTTGTATGAACAACCGGAGGCCGTCGCCAGGACCAGGCCCGCAGTCAGCACCTGCGGCAGCTTCCGCCGCATCGGGCGCCGCGACGAGCGGTCGGAGCCGTTGGGACTCACGTAGCGCCTTCCCGAGAGTCTCGCCCGCACGGTCGGCGCGGCCGTCTCGCTTGGTCGGTCGCCGGCCCTGACGCGGGCAGGGGTTTGGATGTTTATGCGGACCAAACCCTACTGGACGCTATTTGGGGTCGCGCGGGGAGGGTGCCCAACGCGCCGCCCGGCACCCCGAAGGGGTGGAATCCGGCCCTCCGGCCGCCATCTGACGCCCCCTCTCCCCGGCCTCGGGGCAGTCCGTCCCTGGCCGGCGCCCCGGGGAGAGCTAGCGTGGCGGTGTGCCCTACTTCGATGCCGCCTCATCCGCCCCCCTTCATCCCGTCGCCCGTCAGGCGCTGCTTGCCTCCCTGGACGAGGGCTGGGCCGATCCGGCCAGGCTGTACCGCGAGGGACGGCGGGCGGGAATGCTGCTGGACGCCGCCCGTGAGACCACGGCGGAGGCCGTCGGCTGCCGCCCCGACGAGCTGGTCTTCACTTCCTCGGGGACCCGGGCGGTGCACTCGGCAATTGACGGGGCTCTTTCCGGCCGTCGGCGTGTCGGGCGCCATCTGGTGGTTTCCGCGGTCGAACACTCGTCGGTGCTCCACTCGGCCGAGGCGCTGGAGGCGGCCGGCGGCTCGTACACCGAGGTGCCGGTGGACCGGTCCGGGGCGGTGGACCCCTCGGCGTACGGGAGGGCGCTGCGCGCGGACACCGCGCTGGCCTGCCTGCAGTCCGCCAACCACGAGGTGGGGACCGAGCAGCCGGTGGCGCAGACCGCCGAGGCCTGCGCCGCGGCCGGCGTGCCGCTCCTGGTGGACGCCGCTCAGTCGCTGGGCTGGGGGCCGGTCCCCGGCCGCTGGTCGCTCCTGGCCGCGAGCGCCCACAAGTGGGGCGGGCCGGCGGGTGTCGGTCTGCTCGCCGTACGCAAGGGGGTCCGCTTCGCCCCGCAGGGCCCGGCCGACGAGCGGGAGTCCGGGCGCGCCGCCGGGTTCCAGAACATTCCGGCGATCGTGGCGGCGGCGGCCTCGCTGCGTGCCGTGCGGGCCGAGGCGGCGGCGGAGTCCGTGCGACTGCGCGCCCTGGTGGACCGCGTCCGGGCGGCGGTGGGCGCCCTGGTGCCCGATGCGGAGGTGGTCGGCGATCCCGTGCGGCGGCTGCCGCATCTGGTCACCTTCTCCTGTCTCTATGTCGACGGGGAGACCCTGCTCCATGAGCTGGATCGGGCAGGATTTTCCGTTTCGTCCGGTTCTTCCTGCACGAGCAGCACCCTGACGCCCAGCCACGTCCTCAGGGCGATGGGTGTGCTCACCGAGGGGAACATCCGCGTGTCGCTCCCGGCCGGGACCACCGGGGCCGAGGTCGACCGCTTCCTGGAGGTGCTGCCGGCCGTGGTGGCGGAGGTACGGGACAGGCTCGGCGTACCCGCGCCGGCCGCGCCCTCCCCCGCCCCGCAGGCCTCGCTGGTCGTCGACGCACTGGGCAAGCGCTGCCCGATCCCCGTGATCGAACTCGCAAAAGTGATCGGAGGGGTACCCGTGGGCGGGACGGTGACGGTGCTCGCCGACGACGAGGCCGCCCGTCTCGACATTCCCGCCTGGTGCGACATGCGCGCCCAGGAGTACGTGGGAGAGGAGCCGGCGGAACGAGGCTCGGCCTACGTGGTCCGCCGGCTCCTGTGAACGCCCGTCAGGAGAGGTGCGCCCGCACCTCGGTCGCCGCCTCGTCGCCGTAGGCCTTGGTGAAGCGGTCCATGAAGTGGGTGCGGCGCAGCGTGTACTCCTGGGTGCCGACCGTCTCGATGACCAGGGTCGCGAGCATGCAGCCGACCTGCGCGGCCCGCTCCAGGCCCACGCCCCAGGCGAGGCCGGAGAGGAAACCGGCCCGGAAGGCGTCGCCGACGCCGGTCGGGTCGGCCTTCTGCTCCTCCTCCGGGCAGCCGACCTCGATCGGGTCGTGGCCGGCATGCTCGATGCGCACCCCGCGGGCGCCGAGGGTGGTGACGCGGTGGCCGACCTTGGAGAGGATCTCCTCGTCGCTCCAGCCGGTCTTGGACTCGATGAGGCCCTTCTCGTACTCGTTGGAGAAGAGGTAGGTGGCGCCGTCGAGGAGGATCCGGATCTCCTCGCCGTTCATCCGGGCGATCTGCTGCGAGAAGTCCGCGGCGAACGGGATGCCGCGCGAACGGCACTCCTCGGTGTGGCGGAGCATCGCCTCGGGGTCGTCGGCGCCGATCGAGACGAGGTCGAGTCCGCCCACGCGGTCGGCGACGCTCTTGAGCTCGATCAGCCGGGCCTCGCTCATCGCGCCCGTGTAGAAGGACCCGATCTGGTTGTGGTCCGAGTCCGTCGTGCAGACGAAGCGCGCCGTGTGCAGGACCTCGGAGATCCGTACCGAGCCGGTGTCGACGCCGTGCCGGTCGAGCCAGGCGCGGTACTCGTCGAAGTCGGCCCCGGCGGCACCGACCAGGATCGGCCGGGTGCCGAGCACGCCCATGCCGAAGGCGATGTTGGCGCCGACGCCGCCGCGCCGCACGTCCAGATTGTCGACCAGGAAGGAGAGCGAGACCGTGTGCAGCTGATCCGCGACCAGCTGGTCGGCGAATCGTCCGGGGAAGGTCATCAGGTGGTCGGTTGCGATGGAGCCGGTGACTGCAATGCGCACGGGAAGCTGCTCCTGCGGAAGGCGGAGGAACACCTGGGCGTGGCCTCCGGGACGGCGTGACAGTTCACGCTACCCGGTCGAGCCGCGAGGCTCGAAAGGGGAAAACTACCCGATAGTAGGTCTTTCTCACCGAGCCCTACCGTGCGTACGGTGCGGATATGTCGAACAACATCGCTCCGCGTGAGTCCGAGATGAGCCTGGCCGAGCTGCGCGGCGACTGCGCGCGGATGGCTCCGCACTGGGTCGTCCCCGCGAAGAGTGTCACGAAGCCGGTCGCACCGTCCCTGATCCACGGCGTCACGGTGCCGCCTTCCTCCGCGCGGCTGATCGACGCCACGGCCGAGTACGGGGACTGAGCCCCGGCCCAGGAGGCTTCCCGGCGGCCCTCGCGCGCGCACCCGGTGGAACCGGGCGCTCACCCGTTCCGTCCCACCGTTGTCCCCGTCCGGGGGCCAGGCGATGAGCCGGTGGCGGCTGTGCAGGTGAAGGAGCGATCCGGTGAGCACCGAGCGACCCGAGAATGACGTGACCGCCACCCGGCGGCGGTCGCCGTACGCCGTGGCGTCGGTGGCGGCGGCCGTACTGCTGGCCGGGGGCGGTGGCGCGTACTGGGCCACGACCGCTTCGGGCGATCCGGGCCCGGGCACCGGCCGCTCCGCCCCGGCGGACTCCAGGGCGCCCCTGCTCTCCCTGGACCTCCCGGCGGACAGCCCGTCGGCGCCGCCGCAGGGCATCGCCCCGGGCGAGCCGGATCCGCATGGCAGCGGGGTCGTCTACCGCGCCGCCGGCGACCTGCCCGACGGCCCCGGGACGGCGGCCGTCCACCGGGCCTCGGGCACGGTGACAGCGGCCGAGGTCGCCCGGCTCGCGAAGGCACTCGGGGTGCGGGGCACCCCGCACACGGACGGTACGGCCTGGAAGGTGGGCAGCGACGGGGACGGCTCCGGGCCCCTTCTGAGGGTGACCGAGCAGGCGCCCGGCTCATGGACCTTCGCGCGGTACGCCTCCGGCGGCACGGACGACTGCGCCTCCGTCGCGGCCTGCGACAAGCCGGGCCGCTCCACGGAGTCCGGGTCCCCGGTCGGGGAGAAGGCCGCCGAGGCCGCCGCGGCGCCGGTCCTCGAGGCCGTGGGACAGGAGGACGCGGCGCTCGACGCGCGCGGGCTGATGGGTTCCGTACGGGTGGTCGACGCCGACCCCGTGGTCGGCGGGCTGCCGACGTACGGCTGGTCGACCGGCATCCAGGTGGGCCCCGGGGGCGAGATCGTCGGGGGCAGCGGGCAGCTGAAGGGCCTGCACAAGAGTCACAGCTATCCGGTGGTCGGCGCCGACGACGCCCTGAGGCAGCTGAACGCGGAGAACCGGCACGGCGCGAAGAGCGGTATCGGCGGCTGCGCGGCCCCCGTGCCGCTGGAGGGCGACCTCACCGCGCCGGGGACCGGGTGCGCATCGGCGGACGGGAAGCGGCCTGCCACCACCCTGACGGTCGAGAAGGCGGTACTGGGCCTCGCCCCCCGGCGCTCGGACGGCGAGCAGGTGCTCGTTCCGTCCTGGCTCTTCTCCGTGCGGCCGGAGGGCGGCGGGCCCCAGGAGACCGTCGTCCGGGTGGCGGTCGACCCGGACCACCTGGCGAAGGAAGAGACCCGGCCGACCCCGGAGCCCACACAGGATCCACAGGGCGAGGGCGCGAGTCTCATCGGATACAGCGCCGACGGGCGGACGCTGGAGGTGACCTTCTGGGGCGGTGTGTGCGGCGAGTACACGGCGCACGCCACGGAGAGCGGCAGCACGGTCCGGGTCACGGTCACCGCCTCGAAGCCCGACCCCGAGGAGGTCTGCATCATGATCGCCGAGACGCAGACCCGGACGGTGACGCTGGACGCACCGCTGGACGGGCGCGCGGTGGTCGACGGGACGTCGGGCGCCGCGGTGCCGCGCGGCTGACGGACCCCGCGCCCGGCCTGCCGCACACACGGCGACGGCGGCGCTCCCGGCACTGAATGCCGGGAGCGCCGCCGTCGGCGTGCGGGTGGGCTCAGCTGAAGGAGTCACCGCAGGCGCACGAGCCCGTGGCGTTCGGGTTGTCGATCGTGAAGCCCTGCTTCTCGATGGTGTCCACGAAGTCGACGGAGGCGCCGCCCAGGTACGGAGCGCTCATCCGGTCGGTGACGACCTTGACGCCGTCGAAGTCCTTCACGACGTCGCCGTCGAGCGAGCGCTCGTCGAAGAAGAGCTGGTACCGCAGGCCCGAGCAGCCTCCGGGCTGTACGGCGACGCGCAGCGCGAGGTCGTCACGGCCTTCCTGCTCCAGCAGGGCCTTGACCTTGGCTGCGGCGGCGTCGGACAGGAGGATGCCGTCGCTCACGGTGGTGGTCTCGTCCGATACGGACATCTGCTTCTCTCCCGGGTTTGTCGGACTGCTTGCCGACGGTCCAACCATCGGGGCCGCGGATTCATTCCGGGCCAGGCGCGTATCTGTTCCCTTCATGCTCGCACACCGCCTCCACCCGGGGATGCGTCACATCGACACGATCGGCATCGTCAATCTGACGTGAAGCGGCTATGATAGATAACGTCAATTAGACGAAAAGGCTCGTTCGCAGAAAAGAAAGGGTGCGTGTCGTGACCACCGCCCAGCCCCTGGATGTCCAGCCGACGCCCCTCGCCCTGCTTCTGCTGGGCCGCGAGGCCGACCCGCGGAGCGAGCGCGGCGTCGAGTGCCCCGGCGACCTGCCCTCCCCCTCCGACCCGGACCTGGTGGAGCGCGCCCGCGCCGCCAAGGAGAAGCTCGGGGACAAGGTCTTCGTCCTCGGCCACCACTACCAGCGCGACGAGGTCATCCAGTTCGCGGACGTCACCGGCGACTCCTTCAAGCTCGCCCGGGACGCGGCGGCGCGGCCCGGGGCCGAGTACATCGTCTTCTGCGGTGTGCACTTCATGGCCGAGTCGGCGGACATCCTCACGGGTGACGACCAGAAGGTCGTGCTGCCGGACCTGGCGGCAGGGTGCTCGATGGCCGACATGGCCACGGCCGAGCAGGTCGCCGAGTGCTGGGACGTGCTGACGGAGGCGGGCGTCGCCGGCCAGGTCGTGCCGGTCTCGTACATGAACTCCTCCGCCGACATCAAGGCCTTCACCGGCCGGCACGGCGGCACGATCTGCACCTCGTCCAACGCGAAGCGGGCCCTGGAGTGGGCCTTCGAGCAGGGCGACAAGGTGCTCTTCCTGCCGGACCAGCACCTGGGCCGCAACACGGCCGTCCGGGACATGGGCATGAGCCTGGAGGACTGCGTCCTCTACAACCCGCACAAGCCGAACGGCGGACTGAGCGACGAGGAGCTGCGGAACGCGAAGATGATCCTGTGGCGCGGGCACTGCTCGGTCCACGGGCGCTTCTCGGTGGAGTCCGTCAATGACGTGCGGGAGCGCATCCCGGGCGTCAACGTGCTGGTGCACCCCGAGTGCAAGCACGAGGTCGTGGCGGCCGCGGACCAGGTGGGCTCGACGGAGTACATCATCAAGGCGCTGGAGGCGGCTCCGGCCGGCTCGAAGTGGGCGATCGGCACGGAGCTGAACCTGGTGCGCCGGCTGGCGAACCGTTTCGCCGCCGAGGACAAGGAGATCGTCTTCCTCGACAAGACGGTGTGCTTCTGCTCGACGATGAACCGGATCGACCTGCCGCACCTGGTGTGGACCCTGGAGTCGCTGGCCGAGGGCAAGCTGGTCAACCGGATCCAGGTCGACGCCGAGACGGAGAAGTACGCGAAGCTGGCGCTGGAGCGGATGCTCGCGCTGCCGTAGGGCTGCGGGAGCGGACCTCGCTCGCGGGCGGGGCCCGCGGACGGGGACCGGGCCACGATGCCAGGCCGGACCCGCCCCGGACCAGCTCCCCTGAGGGGTTCGACGTGTCCCCGGGACGCCAGGGGCCCGGGTCCGGGTCACGGTTCCTGACAGCAGAAGGCCCCCGATGCCGTGGTGCGGCATCGGGGGCCTCTGCCGTGGCGGCCGGGTGCCGTCAGGCCTTCGCCGGCTCCGGCTCGTCGGAGGAGGCTTCCTCCGACGCTGCGGAGGCCGTCACGCCGGACCTGGCCGACCGCTTCGCCGCCTTCTTCTTCGCGCGGCGCTCCTTGCGGAGCTCGACCATCGCGTAGAGCGTCGGCACCAGGAGCAGGGTCAGCAGCGTGGAGGTGATCAGACCGCCGATCACCACGACCGCCAGCGGCTGCGAGATGAAGCCGCCCTCGCCCGTGACGCCGAGCGCCATCGGGAGCAGGGCGAAGATCGTCGCGAGTGCCGTCATCAGGATCGGGCGCAGACGGTGACGGCCGCCCTCGACGACGGCTTCGACGACGCCCATGCCCTGCGACCTGTACTGGTTGATCAGGTCGATCAGCACGATCGCGTTGGTCACCACGATGCCGATCAGCATCAGCATGCCGATCATCGCCGGGACGCCCATCGGGGTGCCGGTGATGATGAGGAGCCCGAGGGCGCCCGTCGCGGCGAAGGGGATGGAGACCAGCAGGATCAGCGGCTGGATGAGCGACCGGAAGGTGGCCACCAACAGGATGAAGATGATCGCGACGGCCGCCAGCATGGCCAGGATCAACTTCGTGTTGGCCTCGTCCTGCTCCTGGGTGACACCGCCGATGGTCGCGGTGGCGCCCTCCGGAAGGTCCAGGGCGTCGAGCTTCTTCTGGAGCTCCTTGCTGACCGCGCCGGTGTCGTCGATGGTCGGCTTGGCGGTGACCGTCGCGGCACGCTGGCCGTCGATGCGGGTCATCGTGACCGGGCCGGGCACCAGTTCCACGTCGGCGACGTCGCCGAGCTCCACGGGGCCGAGCGGCAGGGCCTTCAGCTCGGCCGTCGTGGTGGCCGGGTGCGAGGACTTGACGACGACGTCACGCTCGGTGTCGTCCATGACCGCCTTGCCGGACGGGGTGCCGCGCACCGCCCCCGCCACCACTCCACCGAGAGTGGTCTGGTCGAAGCCGGCGGCCGCCGCCCTGTCGTTGGCCTTGACGGAGATCCGCGGGACGCTCTGGGCCAGGTCGCTCTGGACGTCCGTGACGTCGTCGAGCTCCGTGACCTCGGTGCGCACCAGTTCGGAGGCCTTCTTCAGGACGTCCGGGTCGGCGGCCTTGACGGTGACGCTCAGATCCTGGGAGCCGAAGCCGCCGCTGGAGGCAATCGTCGTGTCGCCGATGCCGTCGAGCGCGCCGAGGGCCTCGTCGATCCGCTGACCGGCGGCGTCGAAGTCCGCCGAGTCCTTCAGGGTGATCTGGTAGGAGGCCTGGTTGGCTCCCGTACCGCCGCCGAAGGCCGCCATGAAGCCGGAGGAGCCGACGGTGACCTGGTAGTCCCCGACGCCCTTGTCGGCGGCGAGGACCTTCTCGACCTTGCGCGCGGCCTCGTCGGCCGCTTCCAGGCTGGTGCCGGGGGCCAGCTCCTGCTTGAGGGAGATGACCTCCTGCTCACCCGGTTCGAACAGGGTCGTCTTCAGCAGGGGCGTCATGCCGAGGGTGCCGAACAGGACCACGAAGGCGATGACGACGCTGGTGACGCGGCGCCGGGTGGCGAAGTGGAGCACCGGCACGTAGATCCGCTGGAGCCGGCTGGCGGCTTCCTTCTCCTCGGCCTGGCGGCGCACCTCGTCCGGATTCTCGGCGGTGCCCTCGGGAGCCCGCAGGAACCAGTACGAGAGGACCGGGACGACGGTCAGCGAGACCAGCAGGGAGGCCAGCAGGGCCGCCGTGACGGTGAGGGAGAACGAGCCGAAGAGCTGGCCGACCATCCCGCCGACCAGGCCGATGGGCAGGAAGACCGCGACCGTGGTGAGCGTGGACGAGGTGATCGCCCCGGCCACCTCCTTGACCGCGGTGATGATCGCCGACTGGCGCTCCTCGCCGTAGCCGAGGTGCCGCTTGATGTTCTCCAGGACCACGATCGAGTCGTCGACGACGCGGCCGATCGCGATCGTCAGCGCGCCGAGCGTGAGCATGTTCAGCGACAGGTCACGGGTCCACAGCACGATCAGTGCGAGGACGACGGAGAGCGGGATGGAGACCGCGGTCACCAGCGTCGAGCGGATCGACGCGAGGAAGACCAGGATGACGACGACGGCGAAGAGCAGGCCGAGCGCGCCTTCGGTGGTCAGGCCGGAGATCGCCTTGGAGACGGCCGGGCCCTGGTCGGAGACCACGGTCAGCTCGGCGCCGGCGCCGAGATCCTCGCGCAGGCCGGGGAGTTTGTCCTGGACGGCGTCCGAGATGGCGACGGCGCTGCCGTCCTTGTCCATCGTCGCCATGACGGCGAGGCTCGGCTCGCCGTTCGTCCGGGTGATGGAGACGGCGGTGGAGGGCTCCTGCTTCACCGTGGCGATGTCCCCGACGCGGACCGGCTTCCCGGCTTTGCCGGTCGCCGGGTTCTGGGCGGAGACCCTCAGGTCCTCGATCTGCCGGAGCGAGGTGAACGAGCCGCCGACCTGGACGGTGCGGCTCTTGCCCGACTCGGAGAAGGAGCCGGCGGGGACGGTGGCGCCGCCGGCCTGCAGGGCCCGGGCCAGCGAGGCGGCGTCCATTCCGGCCGCCGCGAGCTTCTTGTCGTCGGGGACGACGGAGACCTGGAGGTCCTGGACACCGTCCACCGCGACCTGGCCGACACCGTCGATGTCCTCGAGCGCGGGGACCACCGTGCGGTCGAGCTGATCGGCGAGCGCCTGCTGGTCCTGGTCGGAGGTGACGGCGAGGACGACGGCCGGGATGTCGTCCGTCGAACCGGCGATGACCTGCGGGTCCACGTCCTCGGGCAGCTGGATGCGGGCGCGGTTCACCGCCTGCTGGATGTCGGCGACGAGCTGCTTCGTGCCTTCGTCACCGAAGTCGAAGCTCGCCATGACGACGGCGTTGCCCTCGCTGGCGGTGGAGGTGACGCCCTCGACGCCGTCGACGGCCTTGATGGCGTTCTCGAGGGGCTCGACGACCTGCTTCTCGACCACATCGGGGGACGCACCCTCGTAGGGCGCCAGCACCGACACCATCGGCAGTTCGATGGTGGGCAGCAGCTGCTGCTTGAGCTGCGGGATCGCGATCGCTCCGAAAACGAGCGCGACGATCGAGATCAGCCCGATCAGGGCCCGTTGTGCGAGGCTGAATCTGGACAGCCAGGACATGGGTGGGTCTCTCTTCTGTGGCGTACGCGGCAGATAGGCGGCTGCTCGCACAGCAATGCGGCGATCAAGGGGACACAGCCCGCCCACCTATACGATCGCCGGTCCGCGGGACGGAATCGTCGGCCCCCGGGTTGCTTTCTCACCACGCGCATACCGCAGCTGGAGTAGTCCGGATCTCCACCCGTTACTCCACCCTGGGACGCACCAGGCCCGATTCGTACGCAATGACGACCAATTGGGCACGGTCTCGCGCACCCAGCTTCGCCATCGCCCGGTTCACATGCGTCTTGACGGTGAGAGGGCTGACGACGAGCCGCTCCGCGATCTGGTCGTTGGAGTGCCCGCCCGCGACCAGGACGAGCACCTCGCGCTCGCGCCCGGTGAGCGCAGCGAGCCGTTCGGAGTACCGGGCGGCGTCCGGCCCCCCGTCCGTGCTGTCGTCCTGCGCGAGGAAGGTCGCGATGAGGCCCTTGGTCGCGACCGGGGAGAGCAGCGCCTCCCCGGCGGCGGCGACCCGGATGGCGTTGAGCAGCTCCTCGGGTTCGGCGCCCTTCCCCAGGAAGCCGGAGGCCCCCGCGCGCAGGGCCTGCACCACGTACTCGTCCACCTCGAAGGTGGTGAGCATGACGATGCGCACCCCGGCCAGATCCGGGTCCCCGCTGATCGTCCGGGTGGCGGTGAGCCCGTCGGTGCCGGGCATCCGGATGTCCATCAGGACGACGTCGGCGCGCGTCGAGCGGGCCAGCGCGACAGCCTCCGCGCCGTCCGCGGCCTCTCCGACGACGTGCATGTCGGGCTCCGAGTCGACCAGCACCCGGAACGCGCTGCGCAGCAGCGCCTGGTCGTCGGCGAGCAGCACCTTGATCGGTGTCATGAGCGTCCCCCCGCCCCCTCCGTCGTGCCCGGTACCTCCGGCCCGTCCGCGCGGGGCATGACGGGCAGGATCGCATGGACGCGGAACCCGCCGCCGTACCGGGGACCCGCGGTGAGGGTGCCGCCGAGGGCGGTGACGCGCTCCCGCATGCCGACGAGTCCGTGGCCGCCGCCGTCGTGCTCCGCGGGGCACGACGCGCCCGCGCCCGCGCCGTCGTCGAGCACGGTGACCTCGGCCGTCGCCCCCACCCGTACGACGCTCACCTCGGCCTTCGCCCCGGCGCCCGCATGCTTGCGCACGTTGGTCAGGGCCTCCTGGATGACACGGTAGGCCGCGAGATCCACGGCCGCGGGCAACGGGTTGTCCGGGTCCGTGCAGGCCACCTCGACGGGGAGTCCGGTGTTGCGGAACGTGTCGATCAGCGCGTCGAGGACGGCGAGTCCCGGTGCCGGTTCCGTGGGCGCCTCCGGGTCGCCGGACTGGCGCAGCAGCCCTACCGTGGCCCGCAGCTCGCCCAGGGCGGAACGGCTGGCCTCGCGTACGTGCGCCAGCGCCTCCTTCGCCTGGTCCGGGCGCTTGTCCATGACGTGTGCGGCCACCCCGGCCTGCACGTTGACCAGGGCGATGTGGTGGGCGACGACGTCGTGCAGGTCCCGGGCGATCCGCAACCGCTCCTCGGCGACCCGGCGGCGGGCCTCCTCCTCGCGGGTGCGTTCCGCCCGCTCGGCCCTTTCCCTGATCGCGTCGACGAACGCCCGCCTGCTGCGCACGGCGTCCCCGGCGGCGCAGGCCAGCCCGGTCCAGGCGAGGACACCGACGTTCTCCTGGCTGTACCAGGGCGACGAACCGACCACCATCGCGGTCAGGGTCAGCACCGCCATGGTCAGCAGGCCGACCCGCCAGGTCGTGGGGCGGTCGGTACTGGCAGCGACGGTGAAGAGCGCGACGACCGCGCTCATCACGACGGGGGCGGGCGGGTCCATCAGGACGAACTCGGCGGCGGACAGCAGTCCGGTCGCGGCCAGTACGGTCATGGGCCGCCGCCTGCGCAGCACCAGGGCCGCCGCGGCGAGCACCATCAGGAGGACGCTCCAGGCCCCGGGGGTGCGCTCACCGAAGATGGGCCGCCCGTGACCCGGGTCCGGCTCGGCGAACGACGCGCAGACCATGCAGGCGAGCACGGCGGCGGCGAGCGCCCCGTCGAAGGCGAGGGGATGGCCGCGCAGCCAGCGGCGGACGCGTACGAGCCCTGTTCCGAGGGTGGTCACCCCCAGAACGGTACGGCGTGCCGTAGCCGGGCCGGCCCGGCGCCGTACGGATGCGGCCCCGGAACCGGCCCGGTACAGCGCCGTGCCCCGCACCGGTGGGGCCGGGGCGGGGCACGGCGGGGAGTGTGGAGCGGGCTTCCCCGTCAGCCGGGGATCAGCCCCCCGTCGCCGAGCATGGCGCGCACCTCTTCGAGGGTGGCGTCCGGCGCCGGCAGGATGAGCCCGGACGGCTCGAGGGAGTCGTCGGGCAGCGGCGAGCCGAGCTCGCGCACCTTGTCCAGGAGCGCGTGGAGTGTGGTGCGGAAGCCGGGTCCGTCACCGCTCTCCATCTCCGCGAGCAGTACGTCGTCGAGCTTGTCCAGCTCGACGACATGGCTGTCGGCCAGTTCCACCTGGCCCTCCCCCATGATCCGTACGATCATGACGCCGCCCTCACTGCTTGTCGAACTTGTGCGGGGCCTGCTGCGACTGCGGTGCCGCGTCCTGCGCACCGCCCTCGATGGCCTGCTGCTGCGCGGACGGGCCGCCGGCCAGCTCCGCCTTCATGCGCTGCAGTTCCAGTTCTACATCCGTACCACCGGAGATCCGGTCCAGCTCGGCGGCGATGTCGTCCTTCGCCGTCCCGGACGGGTCGTCCAGGGCGCCGGAGGCGAGCAGCTCGTCGATGGCACCGGCCCGCGCCTGGAGCTGCTGGGTCTTGTCCTCGGCCCGCTGGATCGCAAGGCCGACGTCGCCCATCTCCTCGGAGATCCCGGAGAAGGCCTCGCCGATCCGGGTCTGCGCCTGGGCGGCGGTGTAGGTGGCCTTGATGGTCTCCTTCTTCGTACGGAAGGCGTCGACCTTGGCCTGCAGCCGCTGCGCCGCGAGGGTGAGCTTCTCCTCCTCGCCCTGGAGCGTCCGGTGCTGCGTCTCCAGGTCGGTGACCTGCTGCTGCAGGGCGGCTCGCCGGGACAGCGCCTCGCGTGCGAGGTCCTCCCTGCCGAGAGCGAGCGCCTTGCGCCCCTGGTCCTCCAGTTTGGTCGACTGGCCCTGCAGCTGGTTGAGCTGCAGTTCGAGCCGCTTGCGCGAGGTCGCCACATCGGCGACGCCGCGACGTACCTTCTGCAGCAGTTCCAGCTGCTTCTGGTACGAGTAGTCGAGGGTTTCGCGCGGGTCCTCGGCCCGGTCAAGGGCCTTGTTGGCCTTCGCGCGGAAGATCATTCCCATACGCTTCATGACACCGCTCATGGGCTTCGCGCGCCCCCTTCTGACGGACTGAGCTCCGGCACTCCAACAGAACCCACAGTACGGGCCCTGTCTCCATTACCGCACTGTTCGGGCCCGGATGTGCTCCTACCCAAGGACGACTGCCGCCGGTGACCGCTCCCGCGCAGGGAGTAGACGAACATCAGGGAAAGACGTCGGCATCGTCCGTTCTGCCCCTGTCGGGACACCTTTCAGGACGCAGGCCGTTGCCGGATCGTTCCCGCCCGGTCCGCTGCCGCCCCGATCGACCCCGTACCCTTGGGCTTTGTGTTCCGTAGCCGTTCCAAGGAAGAGAAGGCCCCCACCGGCAAGGTGACGGCGGACCTCTCCAAGCAGCCCCGCGACCCTCAGGCTCCCAAGGGTCGCCCCACCCCCAAGCGCAGCGATGCCCAGACGCAGCGCAGGCGTGCCTCGAGCGGCACGCCGGCCGATCGCAAGGAGGCCACGAAGCGTCAGCGCGAAGCGCGCCGCGCGGACATGGCACGCCAGCGTGAGGCACTCGCGTCGGGCGACGAGCGTTATCTGCCGGCACGTGACAAGGGGCCCGTGCGGCGCTTCGTCCGTGACTTCGTGGATTCGCGCTTCTGCATCGCGGAGTACTTCCTGCCGCTCGCGGTGATCATCCTGATCCTCAGCGTGATCCAGGTCCAGAACATCCAGAACATCTCGCTGCTGCTCTGGCTCGGCGTGATCGTGCTGATCGTGGTCGACTCCATCGGCCTCGCGTTCCGGCTCAAGAAGCAGCTGGCCCAGCGCTTCCCGGACACCCCGAAGCGCGGCGCCGTGGCCTACGGCCTGATGCGCACGCTCCAGATGCGCCGACTGCGGCTTCCGAAGCCGCAGGTCAAGCGGGGAGAGCGGCCCTGAGCACGGAGGCCTCCGGCTTCACGGGCGGTTCCT
This sequence comes from Streptomyces sp. B1I3, assembly GCF_030816615.1. Classification (NCBI taxonomy): domain Bacteria; kingdom Bacillati; phylum Actinomycetota; class Actinomycetes; order Kitasatosporales; family Streptomycetaceae; genus Streptomyces; species Streptomyces sp. B1I3. The sequence goes on along the minus strand of NZ_JAUSYD010000001.1, from coordinate 5,821,942 downwards.
CCCAGTGGCTGGCCGGGCTCGGCGGCCTGCGCAACACGGTCCGCCAGGAGCTCGTCGCCCGGCAGCTGGACGAGCAGATAGCCGCCCGCTTCCCTGTGGGGCGGCGGCTGCGGGTGCTCGACGTCGGCATGGGCCAGGGCACACAGGCCCTGCGCCTGGCGCGGGCCGGGCACACGGTGACCGGCCTGGAGTCGGACGGCGAGATGCTGGGGACCGCGCAGGACGCGCTCGCGGGCGAACCCGAGGGCATCCGGGAGCGCGTGCGGTTCATCGAGGGCGACGGCCGGGACACCGGGGTGCACTTCCTGCCCGGCAGCTTCGACGTGGTGCTCTGCCACGGCGTACTGATGTACGTCTCCGAACCGGATCCCATGCTGGCCGGACTGGCCCGGATGCTGGCGCCGGGCGGGCTGCTCTCGCTGCTCGTACGGAACGCCGACGCGCTGGCGATGCGCCCCGGGACCGCGGGCGACTTCGGCGCGGCCCTGGCCGCGTTCGACACGGACACGTACAGGAACAGGCTGGGCCTCGACGTGCGGGCCGACCGGCTCGGCGCGCTGACGGCCACCCTCGCCGGTATCGCCGCCCCGCTGCACACCTGGTACGGCGTACGGGTCTTCACCGACAACGTGAGCAACGAGTCCCCGCTGCCGGACGCTGACGAGCTGGCCCGTGTGCTGGCAGTGGAGGACCGGGCGGGGCGCACGGATCCGTACCGCGGGGTGGCGGCGCTGCTGCACCTGTGCGGCGTACGCGGCTGAGAGGCCGCCGCCCGTACGTCTGATCGGCCCAACAGCACAGGCCCCGGGGCCCGGGCCCTGGCGATACTCCGGGCATGGACGCATCCCCCTCCCGCGGCCGGCGCCGCGGCCCGGCCCGCCGCTCCTCGCTGTCCCTGGCCGCCGGCGTCTGCGCGCTCGCCCTGGCGTTCGGCTGCGCCGGCCCGTCCCCCTCCCCCTCAGGCGCCCCCGTGCAGCCGAACGCGGTGTCCCAGGGCACGGTCGATCTGGAGGAGCGGTACCAGACCGTCATCAACGACGTGCTGCCCTCCGTCGTGCAGGTCGCCACCGGCGACGGTCTCGGCTCCGGCATCGTCTACGACGGCAAGGGCCATATCGTCACCAACGCCCATGTCGTGGGCGGCGCGAAGTCCTTCGAGGTCACTGTCGCGACCGGCGAGAAGGCGCTCAGGGCCTCACTCGTCTCGTCCTACCCGGAGCAGGACCTGGCGGTCATCAGGCTGGACGACGTCCCGGACGGGCTCAAGGCCGCGGACTTCGGCACGGCCGACGAGGTGCAGGTCGGGCAGATCGTCCTGGCGATGGGCTCGCCGCTCGGCCTCTCCAGCAGCGTCACCCAGGGCATCGTCTCGGCCCTGGGCCGGACCGTCAGCGAGAGCCGCGGGGGCGGTGGCACGGGGGCGACGCTCGCCGACATGGTGCAGACGTCGGCGGCGATCAATCCGGGCAACAGCGGCGGCGCCCTGGTCAACCTCGAGAGCGAGGTGATCGGCATCCCCACCCTCGCGGCGACGGACCCGGAGCCGGGAGGCAGCGCCGCACCCGGGATCGGGTTCGCCATCCCGGTCTCGACGGTCCGGAAGGTCGTCGACCAGATCATCGAGAACGGCAGGGTCACGGATTCGGGCCGGGCCGCGCTGGACATCACGGGCCGTACGGTCGTCGACGACGACTACCGGCCGGCCGGGGTCGCCGTCGTGACCGCCGGCGAGGGCGGGGCGGCCGAGAAGGCGGGCCTGCGGGCGGGGGACGTCATCACACGGGTGGGCGACAGCCGCATCACGACGATCACCTCGCTCTCGGAGGCCCTGGCGGCCCACAAGCCGGGCCAGAAGGTGCAGGTGACGTACGTCCGCTCGGGCGCGGAGAGGACGGCGGAGGTCACGCTCGGAGAGATCTGACGGACCCGGCCGCACCCGGGCGGCACGCGGCCTCACGGCGGCGGCCCGCCACCCGGGGGCGGATGGCGGGCCGGGGGGCCTATTCGGCCTGGAGGCTCATCGGGCCGTAGATCTTCTTCGCGTCCTCGAACAGCGTCACCTGGTCGGCGCCGCCCTCGAGGAGCTCCTTCCAGAACTCACCGATCCAGGACTCCGCGTCGCCCTGAGTCGTGAACTCCTCCGGCTGCAGCGCCGGCTCCGTCTCCGTACCGTCGGACTTCTCGAACCGCCACGTCCACGCCATGTCCGCCTCCTGGGTCACGTTGCTCCCCGCAGCCTAGTGGGTGCCCGGGCGCGCAGGGGCAGCATGGACACGGGAGGATCAGACCGTGGAACTGACTCTGCTCGGCACCGGAGCCCCCGACGGGCTGCCGCGGCCCGACTGCCCCTGCGCCGCGTGCGCGTCGGCCCGTGGTGCGCGGGCGCGCGCCGCGACCGCCCTCCTCGTCGACGACGCGCTGCTGCTCGACCTCACCCCGGGCGCCGTGTTCGCCGCCGCCCGGGCGGGACATTCGCTGGCGGGCGTGCGGCAGGTGCTGCTGACCCACCCTCATGACGGGCCCGCGGTGGAACTGCCCGCCTCGCTCCCTCCCGCTGGGCGGGTCCCCGACGGCCAGGAGCTGACGCTGATCAGCGGGCACCGCGTCCGGGCCGTGGCGATGGACGCGCCCGGCACCGGGTACGAGGTGACGTCGCCGGAGGGCGAGCGGCTGCTCTACCTGCCGCCGGGTGCCTCCCCCGCCGGCCTGGCCGACCGGGTGCCGGAGCCGTACGACATGGTCGTCGGCGATGTGATCGGGCGGCCCGACGCCGTGGCCCGGCTGCGGGCGGTGGAGGCCGTCGGGCCGGGCACCGAGGTGATCGCCGTCCATCTGGACCACGACGCGCCGCGGGGTGACGAGCTGGACCGCAGGCTGGCGGCGGGCGGGGCGCAGGCCGTGCCGGACGGCACGACGCTGCCGGTGGGCGAGTACCACGCCGTGCCGGTCGTGCCCCGGCGCACGCTCGTGACGGGCGGGGCCCGGTCCGGGAAGTCCCTCGAGGCCGAGCGGCGTCTGGAGACGTTCCCCGAGGTGGTGTACGTGGCCACGGGCGGCCGGCGGGACGGCGACAGGGAATGGGCGGACCGGATCGGCGTGCACCGGGAGCGCAGGCCGGCCGCGTGGCGCACCGAGGAGACGTGCGAGCTGACCGGACTGCTGGAGGCGGACGGCCCCCCGCTGCTGATCGACTGCCTGTCGCTGTGGCTGACGGACGCGATGGACCGGGCGGACGCGTGGGACAGCGCCCTGTGGGCGGACGGCGGGGAGGACGCGCTGCGCGCCCGGGTCGCCGAACTGGTGCGCGCGGTGCGCGGCACGCGCCGCACGGTCGTCGCCGTGACCAACGAGGCCGGCTCCGGTGTGGTCCCCGCGACACCCTCCGGGCGACGCTTCCGTGACGAACTGGGCCGTCTGAACGCGGCGTTCGCAGCCGAGTGCGAGCACGTCCTGCTCGTCGTCGCGGGGCAGGCGCTGGTGCTGCGGGACTGAGGCCGGGGCAGGTGCGCGGGCCCGGGGCGCGCGGGGGCAGGCGGGTACTGTTCCGCAAGGAGCCCGGGGCCGGGCTCCCCGCCCACCATGTGACGACCCGCGAGGCAGACCCCCGTGAATCTGGACGACTTCTCCGACCTGATCGAGCGCCCCGACGGGGGCGTACGACGTGACGCCGAGGAACGCCGGGAGCGGCTGGCCGTCGCGCCCGGCGCGCTCGGCCGGCTCGACGAGCTGGGCGAGTGGCTGTCCGCCGCCCAGCAGGCGGTGCCCGTCAAGCCCGTCGACCGGCCGCGTGTGGTGCTTTTCGCCGGTGACCACGGGGTGGCGGAGCTGGGGGTGTCCGGCCGGGCGGCCGGCAGTGCGCACGAGCTGGTGCGGGCCGCTCTGGACGGCGCCAGTCCCGTCGCCGTGCTGGCACGCCGCTTCGCCGTCCCGGTACGCATCGTCGACGCCGGTCTTGACTGCGACCCGGAGCTGCTGCCCGAGGCGGTCGTACGGCACCGGGTGCGGCGCGGCAGCGGCCGTATCGACGTCGAGGACGCGCTGACGGCCGAGGAGGCCGAGCAGGCCGTACGGCTGGGGATGCGGATCGCCGACGAGGAGGCCGACTCCGGCACCGATCTCGTGGTGCTGGGTGATCTGAGCGTCGGCGGTACGACGGCGGCCTCGACCCTGATCGCGGCCCTGTGCGGCACGGACGCCTCGGTCGTGACGGGGCGTGGCGGAGCCGGCATCGACGATCTCGCGTGGATGCGCAAGTGCGCGGCGATCCGGGACGCGCTGCGCCGGGCCCGGCCGGTGCTCGGTGACCAGCTGGAGCTGCTGGCCGCGGTGGGCGGGGCGGATCTGGCGGCGACGACCGGTTTCCTGCTGCAGAGCGCGGTGCGCCGGCTGCCCGTCGTGCTGGACGGTGTGGTCTCGGCGGCCTGTGCGCTGGTGGCCCAGCGGGCGGCCTTCCGGGCGCCGGACTGGTGGCTGGCGGGTCAGGTGAGCGGCGAGCCCGCCCAGGCCAAGGCGCTGGACCGGATGGCGCTGACGCCGCTGCTGGACCACGGGGTGACGGTGGGTGAGGGGAGCGGGGCCCTGCTGGCGCTGCCGCTCGTCCAGGCCGCGGCGGCGCTGGCCGCCGAGCTCCCGGAGCGTCCGGCCGGCGAGGAGCCTTCCGGCGGGGAGACGCCCGGTGAGGCGGAGCCCGCGCAGAGCAGCGTCTGAGCTCAGTCTGCGGGGCCCGGGCCGGGCAGCTGTGTCCGGTCCGGCGCGCCGCCGATCATGTCCTGGAACCTGCGGCGCGGTCCCGCCCACCGCACGTCGTGGTGGTAGGCGCGCAGTACCGCTCTGGACCGGGCCCGGTGGCGGCGCCGGTAGAAACGCTTCGCCCACGGGGAGACCGGCCGGGCCAGCCGGAGGGCGCCGACCAGAGCGATGAACGGAACGAGTGTGCCGATCACCGCCATGCGGGCCTTGCCCTTGAACAGGGAGATCAGGACGAAGCCGAAGTTGACGCAGTACGTCACGACGACGCTCAGCCTGCCCTGCTCCTCGTCGCCGCTCAGTTCGTCCACCCCGAGCGGCGAGAAGCCGGCGAGGACGAGGACGACCAGCGAGGCGGTGAGGACGACGACCTCCACGCTCTGGCGGCCCTCCTCGGTCCAGTAGACGTCGTCGAGGTGCAGGATCAGCGCGAACTCGTCGAGGACGAGGCCGGCCCCCATGCCGAAGACGACGGCGCAGATGCCGGCGGCGACACCGTGCCGGCCACTGGCCACCGCGCCGAACCCGCCGACCACCGAGAGCACGACGCCCGGCACCACGTGGTGGACGTGCACGCCGCCGGGCGTGACGTTGCGGAAGGGCCCCTTGCCCGCCCTGATCATCCGGGTGATGACACGGGTGACGGCGAAGGTGAGCAAGAAGGCGCTCAGGGCGAGCAGCAGCGGCAGTTTGCCCGGCTCGACGATGTTCTGGTGAAGCCAGTGACCCATGCCACCTACTCCCGACGTCCGCTGTGCGGCTTTTGTTGCGATGCGCACAACCTAACGCCGACCGGCACCGGCTAGCCTGCCCGCGGTGACCTCCCTGAACAGCCACGGCCTGCGTTTCGCCTTCGGCACCCTGACCGTGCTCCCCGTCCGGGTCTCGCGCTGGGACCGTGAGGCCGCCCGCGCCGGCATGCTCTGCGCCCCGCTCGCCGGGCTCGTCGTGGGGCTGCTCGCGGCCGTGCCCGGGACGGTGCTCCTGCTGGCCGGATCGGGACCCCTGCTCGCGGCGGTCGCCTCGGCCGCGCTCCCCGCCGCCCTCACCCGCGGCCTGCACCTGGACGGTCTGGCGGACACCGCGGACGGGCTCGGCAGCGCCAGGCCCGCCGAGGAAGCGCTGCGCGTCATGAAGCAGTCGGACATTGGTCCGTTCGGTGTGATCACGCTGCTGTTCGTCCTGCTCGCCCAGGTGGCCGCCCTCTTCGAGCTGTACGGCCGGGACTGGGCGCACGGTGCGCTGGGGGCGGTGGCCGCCGCGGCCGTCGCCCGGTCCGCGCTCACCCTCGCCTCCCGCCGCGGCGTGCCGCCGGCCAGGCCGGAGGGGCTGGGTGCCGCGGTGGCCGGCACCGTGCCGCCCGGCGCCGCGGCGGGCGTCGCGGTGGTGGTGGTCGCGGGCTGCGCCGGGGCCGGTGCGCTGCTGGGCGGCTACGGAGCCCTGTGCCACGGCCTCGCCGCCCTGGCCGGTCTGGGGGCCGCGGGGCTGTTGCTGCGGCACTGCGTGCGGCGCTTCACCGGGGTGACCGGCGATGTGTTCGGGGCGCTGGCGGAGACCGCCGCCACCGCGGTCCTGGTGGTGCTGGCCCTGGGGTAGGCCGCGGCCGGGGCGCCGCCTCAGCAGCCCTGGCGCCAGACGCCGAGTTCGTACTTCTTCAGCAGTGAGCTCAGCCTCAGCCGCCGGGACTCGGCACAGAAGTCGGCCACGGGCACTTCGTACTCCGCGTGGAAGACGGCCTTGCCCGCCTCGATGAACGGGGTGAGGGTTCCGCACTCGCCGTACTGCGCGCACTGTTCGTTGACCGCGAAGTCGAAGTCGTCCACCAGTTCCGGGATCTGGGGCAGGTCGTTCTTCAGGCCGACGGCCATGCCGTGGCGGTGGGCGATGCGGGCGATCAGCCGGTTGTAGCGGAGCTGGTCCTTCCCCGTCAGCGGGAAGCCCGTGGAGTTGAGGTAGCCGTCCATGTTGTCCGGCTCCACCGCGTCGAACCCCTTCTTCGCGCACATGGCGATCCGGGTCTCCATCAGCGGTTCCAGGATGTCGGTGCGGCGGATGTCGAGCCACCACTCCCCCTCCCAGCCGTTGGTCTTGCCGCGCACGGATGCGGGGAACTTCTCCGCGTCCGGGCGGAAGTCCTCCCAGGCGCCGGTCGAGAGGTAGCAGATGACCTTGCGGCCCTTGCGGTGCAGCGCGGACACGGTCGCGGCGTCCTGGTCGAACCCGTCGATGTCGTAGACCGGGGCGTCCACCGTCGTGTCCACCCGGCCGGAGAGCTGCCACTGCCAGTCCACGCCGGGCTCCGGCTGCCAGTGCCGCGCGGACCGCGGTGCGCCGGCGGCGGCCGGCGGGTCCTCGGGCGCCGTGCCCGGGGCGCAGCCGGTGGACAGCGCCGCCAGGATCAGCACGGCGAGCGACGCCGGTCCCCACGTTCCTCGCGTACCGGCCGTCCTGCCCCGCATGGTGCTCCCCCACTCGTCCCGCCCAGGCCGACGACCCTATCCCCGCGGCTCCCTACTGCCCGCGCGGGGCACGGGCGCCGACCCGGACGGCCCTGCCCCCGTCAGCCGGACGCAGCGGCGCGCGTAGGCTCATTCCCGGCACATTGCGGCGGCGTCTACGATGCGCCGGGCACGGTCGGCCCACCCCTCGACCGGCACATAACTCAACGGAAGCGAGAATTCACCACCGTGACTGCTCTCACTCTCAGCACTGCCGGTGCGGCGACGCTGCGCGCCGACGCACTCGTCGTCGGCGTCGCCAAGGGCGCTGGGTCCAAGTCCGGGGGCCTGGTCCTCGCACCGGGCGCCGAGGCCGTGGACAAGGCGTTCGACGGAAAGCTCGCAGACGTCCTGGAGACCCTGGGTGCCTCCGGTGCCGAGGGCGAACTGACCAAGCTTCCCGCGCCCTCCGGGCTCAAGGCCGCGGTCGTCATCGCGGTCGGGCTCGGTCCGGTCCCGGAGAAGGACGGCGGCTACGACGCCGAGGCACTGCGCCGGGCCGCAGGGAGCGCCGCACGCGCCCTGTCCGGTGCGAAGAAGGCCGGTTTCGCGCTGCCGGCGGAGTCCGTGGAGGACGCCGAGGCCGTCGCGGAGGGCGCCCTGCTCGGCGCCTACGCCTTCACCGCCTACCAGGGCGGCGAGAACAGGCTCGCCCCCAAGGACGCCAAGTCCGGGAACGGCGCGAAGCTGCCGCTCGGGGAGGTCGCCCTGCTGGGCGCCAAGCCGCGCGACAAGGCGTTCAAGGCGGCCGCAGAGCGCGCCGTCGCGGTCGCCGAGGAGATCAACCGGGCCCGTGACCTGGTCAACACCCCGCCGAACGACCTGTACCCCGAGTCCTTCGCGGCGGTGGCCGCCGCGGCCGGCAAGGAGCACGGCATCAAGGTGCAGGTCCTCGACGAGAAGGCGCTCGTCAAGGGCGGCTTCGGGGGTCTGCTGGGCGTCGGCCAGGGCTCCACCCACGGCCCGCGTCTGGTCCGCCTCGCCTACACGCACCCCAAGGCGGAGAAGACCCTGGCCCTGGTCGGCAAGGGCATCACCTACGACTCGGGCGGCATCTCGCTCAAGCCGGCCGGCCACAACGAGACGATGAAGTGCGACATGAGCGGCGCCGCCGCCGTGTTCGCCGCCGTCGTCGCGGCCTCCCGTCTGGGCCTGCGGGTCAACGTCACCGGCTGGCTGGCGCTCGCCGAGAACATGCCGTCCGGCAACGCCACCCGCCCGGGTGACGTCCTGCGCATGTACAGCGGCAAGACCGTCGAGGTCCTCAACACCGACGCCGAGGGCCGGCTGGTCCTCGCCGACGCGCTGACCCGCGCCTCGGAGGAGAAGCCGGACGCGATCGTCGACGTGGCGACCCTCACCGGTGCGATGGTGCTGGCGCTGGGCAACCGCACCTTCGGCATCATGGCCAACGACGACGCCTTCCGCACGTCGATCCACGAGATCGCCGAGGAGGTCGGCGAGGCTTCCTGGCCGATGCCGCTCCCCGCCGACCTGCGCAAGGGGATGGACTCCCCGACCGCCGACATCGCCAACATGGGCGAGCGGATGGGCGGCGGCCTGGTGGCCGGTCTCTTCCTGAAGGAGTTCGTGGGCGAGGGCATCGCCTGGGCGCACCTGGACATCGCGGGACCGGCCTTCCACGAGGGCGCGCCGTACGGCTACACGCCCAAGGGCGGCACCGGGTCCGCGGTCCGCACCCTGGTGAAGCTGGCCGAGCGCACGGCCGCCGGCGACCTCGGCTGACCTCCGGGCACGGCGTTCGCGTGCGGTCGCGCGCTCGCCGTGCCCACGGCGTTCGCGCGCAGCGGATACGGCCCCGGGCATACGTCCGGGGCCGTGCGCGTTCCCGGAAGTGGCCCTGACCGGCATTTTTCCGAATTTTTGTTCGCACAGCTGACCGTCCGAGCCGGATGCCCGTCCGGCGTGGACCAGGGGCCCGCGTCCCGCCCGCCCTCAACAAGTGCGAAGATGGGTTCTCGGCAGGACAGGGCCCCCACCACAGGGCCGAATAACGCAAGCGGCCGAACACCAGCCGACCGGCCGGTCACACCCCAGCGACGGGGCCCGGCGTACGGCGCACATGCATGGAGGACGTGACGTGGCGAACGACGCCAGCACCGTTTTCGACCTAGTGATCCTCGGCGGTGGTAGCGGCGGTTACGCCGCGGCCCTGCGCGGAGCGCAGCTGGGCCTGGACGTCGCACTGATCGAGAAGGGCAAGGTCGGCGGCACCTGCCTGCACAACGGCTGCATCCCCACGAAGGCGCTGCTGCACGCCGGCGAGATCGCCGACCAGGCCCGCGAGTCGGCCCAGTTCGGCGTGAAGGCCACCTTCGAGGGCATCGACATGGAGGCCGTCCACAAGTACAAGGACGACGTGATCTCCGGCCTGTACAAGGGCCTGCAGGGACTCATCGCCTCACGCAAGGTGCACTACATCGAGGGTGAGGGCCGGCTCTCGTCGCCCACCTCGGTGGATGTCAACGGCCAGCGTGTCCAGGGCCGCCACGTGCTGCTCGCGACCGGTTCCGTACCGAAGTCGCTGCCCGGCCTGGAGATCGACGGCAACCGGATCATCTCCTCGGACCACGCGCTGAAGCTGGACCGCGTACCGAAGTCCGCCATCGTCCTGGGCGGCGGCGTCATCGGCGTCGAGTTCGCCTCGGCGTGGAAGTCCTTCGGCACCGACATCACCATCGTCGAGGGCCTCAAGCACCTGGTCCCCGTCGAGGACGAGAACAGCTCGAAGCTTCTCGAGCGCGCGTTCCGCAAGCGCGGCATCAAGTTCAACCTCGGCACCTTCTTCGACAAGGCCGAGTACACGCAGGACGGCGTCCGTGTGACGCTCGCCGACGGCAAGACCTTCGAGGCGGAGCTGCTGCTGGTCGCGATCGGCCGCGGCCCGGTCTCGCAGGGTCTGGGCTACGAGGAGGCCGGGGTCGCCATGGACCGCGGCTACGTCCTCGTCGACGAGTACATGCAGACCAACGTCCCGACGATCTCGGCCGTGGGCGACCTCGTCCCCACCCTGCAGCTCGCGCACGTCGGCTTCGCCGAGGGCATCCTGGTGGCGGAGCGGCTGGCCGGCCTCAAGACCGTGCCGATCGACTACGACGGCGTGCCGAAGGTGACGTACTGCCACCCCGAGGTCGCCTCCGTCGGCATCACCGAGGCCAAGGCCAAGGAGATCTACGGTGCGGACAAGGTCGTCGCCCTCAAGTACAACCTCGCGGGCAACGGCAAGAGCAAGATCCTGAAGACCGCGGGCGAGATCAAGCTCGTCCAGGTCAAGGACGGTGCCGTGGTCGGCGTCCACATGGTCGGTGACCGTATGGGCGAGCAGGTCGGCGAAGCTCAGCTGATCTACAACTGGGAGGCGCTGCCGGCCGAGGTCGCGCAGCTCATCCACGCCCACCCGACGCAGAACGAGGCCATGGGCGAGGCACACCTGGCCCTGGCCGGCAAGCCTCTCCACTCCCACGACTGATTCAGTCCCGGGCGCGACGACCGACCACTTCCGCACTTTCGTAAGGAGCAACCGAAACCATGTCGGTTTCCGTAACCCTTCCGGCGCTCGGCGAGAGCGTCACCGAGGGCACCGTCACCCGCTGGCTGAAGGCCGAGGGCGAGCACGTCGAGGCCGATGAGCCGTTGCTCGAGGTCTCGACCGACAAGGTCGACACCGAGATCCCCGCCCCGGCGTCCGGCATCCTCTCCTCCATCAAGGTCGCCGAGGACGAGACCGTCGAGGTCGGCGCCGAGCTGGCCGTCATCGACGACGGCTCGGGCGCACCTGCCGCCGAGGCCGCTCCGGCGGCCGAGCCGGCCGCGGTCCCCGCCCCGGCAGCCGCCGAGGCCCCGACCGCCCCGTCGACCGAGACCGAGGCTCCGGCCGAGGCCCCGGCCGCCGAGGACGCCGCCGGCGCTTCCTCCGCCTCCGGCACGGACGTCACCCTCCCCGCGCTCGGCGAGAGCGTCACCGAGGGCACCGTCACCCGCTGGCTGAAGGAGGTCGGCGAGGAGGTCGCGGAGGACGAGCCCCTGCTTGAGGTCTCCACGGACAAGGTCGACACCGAGATCCCCGCGCCGGTCGCCGGCGTGCTGCTGGAGATCGTCGTCGGCGAGGACGAGACCGCCGAGGTGGGCGCCAAGCTCGCCGTCATCGGCGCTCCGGGTTCCGCCCCGGCCGCTGCTCCGGCAGAGGCCGCTCCGGCCCCCGCCGCCGCTCCGGCTGCTCAGGCCCCGGCCGCTCCGGCGGCTCCGGCCGCCGCTGCTCCCGCGCCCGCCGCTCCGGCAGCCCCGGCTCCGGCAGCCCCGGCGGCCCCGGCACCGGCGGCACCGGCACCGGCTCCGGCAGCACCCGCCGCTCCGGCGGCTCAGGCTCCGGCCGCCCCGGCGCCCGCGCCGGCCGCTCCGGCACCCGCCACCCCCGCGCCGGCCGCTCCGGCCGCGCCCGCCGGTGACGAGGGCGCGTACGTCACGCCGCTGGTCCGCAAGCTCGCCACCGAGAACGGCGTCGACCTGGGCTCGGTCAAGGGCACCGGCGTCGGTGGCCGCATCCGCAAGCAGGACGTCGTCGCCGCCGCGGAGGCCGCGAAGGCCGCCGCGGCTCCGGCTCCGGCCGCCGCCGCCCCGGCCGCGGCGAAGGCGCCGAAGCTCGAGGCGTCCCCGCTGCGCGGTCAGACGGTCAAGATGACCCGCATGCGCAAGGTCATCGGCGACAACATGATGAAGGCGCTGCACTCGCAGGCCCAGCTGACCACGGTCGTCGAGGTCGACATCACCAAGCTGATGAAGCTGCGCAACCAGGCGAAGGAGTCCTTCGCCGCCCGTGAGGGCGTCAAGCTGTCCCCGATGCCGTTCTTCGTGAAGGCGGCGGCCCAGGCGCTGAAGGCCCACCCGGTCATCAACGCCCGGATCAACGAGGACGAGGGCACCATCACGTACTTCGACTCGGAGAACATCGGCATCGCCGTGGACGCCGAGAAGGGTCTGATGACCCCGGTCATCAAGGGTGCGGGCGACCTGAACATCGCCGGCATCTCGAAGAAGACCGCCGAGCTGGCCGGCAAGGCCCGTGGTGGCGGTCTCACTCCGGACGACATGTCCGGTGCGACCTTCACCATCAGCAACACCGGTTCGCGCGGTGCCCTGTTCGACACCGTCATCGTGCCGCCGAACCAGGCGGCCATCCTGGGCATCGGTGCCACCGTCAAGCGTCCGGCGGTCATCGAGACCGCCGAGGGCACCGTCATCGGCGTCCGCGACATGACGTACCTCTCGCTCTCCTACGACCACCGTCTGGTGGACGGCGCGGACGCCGCCCGCTACCTGACCGCGGTCAAGGCGATCCTGGAGGCGGGCGAGTTCGAGGTCGAGCTCGGCCTCTGATCCCTGCGGCTGTAACCAGCCTCACCAGCGGCGCCCCCGTCCGGAACACTTCCGGACGGGGGCGCCGCCGTATGGTCTAGGGACCACCGGCCGTTCCGGCAGCCGAGTTGGTGGAGAGCAGCACCGGTTCGCCCCGAAGGAGCCCCCCATGACCCCGCCCGTCGTCCACTCGCTGCGCGAACAGATCCGCGAGCACATCGTGGACGGGATCGTCAGCGGGCGATGGAAGCCGGGCGAGCGGATCGTGGAGCGCCGTATCGCGACCGAGCTGGAGGTCAGCCAGACACCGGTGCGCGAGGCGCTGCGCGAGCTGGAGACGCTGCGGCTGATCGAGTCGGCGCCCAACAAGGGCGTCCGGGTCCGCAATCTCACCGCGGCCGACCTGGAGGAGAGCTACCCCGTACGCGCCGGGCTGGAGCAGATCGCGGCGGAACTCGCGGCCCCGGCCCTCGGGGAGGACTGCTCGGCGCTCACCCCGCACGTGACGGCCCTGTACGAGGCGGACCGGCTGGCCGACGGGGAGGCGCAGGTGCGGCACACCGTGGCCTTCCACCGGGAGCTGGTGCGGGCCGCCGGGAACGCGGTCCTGCTGCACACCTGGGAGGGCCTCGGCATCGAGGTGTTCACGGCCCTGTCGATCCGCTGGCTGGGCACGGTGCAGAAGTCGTACGCGGAGGAGCACGAGGCGCTCATCGAGGCGTTCGCGCGGCGGGACCCGCACATCGCGGTGCTGGTCAAGGAACACGTCCTGGGGTGCGCGCCGCGCGCCTGAACGCTGTCCGCGCACGTGCCCATGTGTGAGGCCGTGCGCTCGACCGTGCAGGTCAGCGCCCCTTTTACCCCCTTGGTCCCGTCACTCCGTGCCCTGTTTCGCGGCACCGCATGCCACTTTTCTTCATATCGAGAAGTTTTGCCCTTCACCCTTTGATCGATCATCGATCGGCGACTTACAGTTCAGTCGCGGGCCCACCGGCCCGATCGCCCTGTCCTGCCAGTCAGGGCCTTCTCCACCCCCCTCCATACCGGAAGGCGGCGATCATGACCGACCCCGTAGCAAAGCTTCCGAGCGAGCTCGACCAGCTCCCGGACCGCGACCCCGAGGAGACCGCCGAATGGGCGGCCTCCCTGGACGCCGTCACCAAGGCCGCGGGCCCGCACCGTGCCGCGTACCTGATGCGGCGCTCGCTCCAGCACGCGGAGGGCGCCGGTATCGCGCTGCCCAAGCTGCTGGAGACCGATTACGTCAACACCATCCCCACCGCCGCGGAGCCCGCCTTCGACGGCGACCTGGAGATGGAATCGAAGATCACCGCGTGGAACCGCTGGAACGCGGCCGCGATGGTCACCCGTGGCGCCCGGTACGGCGTCGGCGGTCACATCGCCACGTTCGCCTCGGCCGCCTGGCTGTACGAGACCGGCTTCAACCACTTCTTCCGCGGCAAGGAGGGCGACGGCTCCGGCGACCAGCTCTACATCCAGGGCCACGCCTCGCCCGGCATCTACGCCCGCGCCTTCCTCGACGGCCGCCTCAGCGAGCAGCAGCTCGACAACTTCCGCCAGGAGTCGGGGGGCGACGGCCTGCCGTCCTACCCCCACCCGCGGCGGCTTCCCTGGCTGTGGGAGTTCCCCACCGTGTCGATGGGCCTCGGCCCGCTCTCGGCGATCTACCAGGCGCGCTTCAACCGTTATCTGACCAACCGCAACATCAAGGACACGTCGAACTCGCACGTCTGGGCCTTCCTCGGCGACGGCGAGATGGACGAGCCCGAGTCGACCGCGGCCCTCGCCCTCGCGGCCCGTGAGCAGCTCGACAACCTGACCTTCGTCATCAACTGCAACCTGCAGCGTCTCGACGGCCCGGTCCGCGCGAACTTCCGCGTGGTCCAGGAGCTGGAAGGCGCGTTCCGCGGGGCCGGCTGGAACGTCGTCAAGACGCTCTGGGGCAGCGCCTGGGACGAGCTGTTCCAGCTGGACACCACGGGCGCGCTCATCCGCCGCCTGCGCGAGGTGCCGGACGCGCAGTTCCAGACGTACGCGACGCGCGACGTGGCCTACATCCGCGAGCACTTCTTCGGCGCCGAGCCCGCCCTCGCGGAGCTGGCGAAACTCCTGAGCGACGCGAAGATCGCCGAGTGTTTCTACAGCTCCCGCGGTGGCCACGAGGCCCGCAAGGTGTACGCGGCCTACCGTGCCGCCCTCGCGCACAAGGGCGCGCCGACCGTGATCCTGGCCCAGACGGTCAAGGGCTACACGCTCGGCAAGGGCTTCGAGTCCAAGAACGCCAACCACCAGATGAAGAAGCTGTCGATCGACGAGTTCAAGGGCATGCGCGAGCTGCTCGGCCTCCCGATCCCGGACAGCGCCTTCGAGGACGGGCTGGTCCCCTACGGCCACCCGGGCGCAGACTCCCCCGAGGTCCGCTACCTCCAGGAGCGGCGTGCCGCCCTCGGTGGTCCGGCCCCCGCCCGCCGGGTGCACGCCGTAGCGCTGCCCGAGCCGGAGGAGCGTGCTTTCAAGGCCCTGTACAAGGGGTCGGGCAAGCAGGAGATGGCCACCACCATGGCCTTCGTCCGCCTGGTGAAGGACCTGATGCGGGACAAGGAGACCGGCAGGCGCTGGGTGCCGATCGTCCCGGACGAGGCCCGGACCTTCGGCATGGAGTCGCTGTTCCCCTCCGCCGGCATCTACTCGCCGATGGGCCAGACGTACGAGCCGGTCGACCGCGACCAGTTGATGTACTACAAGGAGGCCAAGGACGGCCAGATCCTCAACGAGGGGATCACCGAGGCCGGCGCCATGGCCGACTTCATCGCCGCCGCTTCGTCGTACGCGACGCACGGCGAGACGATGATCCCGTTCTACATCTTCTACTCGATGTTCGGCTGGCAGCGGACCGGCGACCAGATGTGGCAGCTCGCCGACCAGCTCGGCAAGGGCTTCATCGTCGGCGCCACGGCCGGCCGCACGACGCTGACGGGTGAGGGCCTCCAGCACGCGGACGGCCATTCGCACCTGATCGCGTCCACGAACCCGGCGTCGCTCAACTACGACCCGGCGTTCGCGTACGAGATCGCGGTGATCGTCAAGGACGGTCTGCGGAGGATGTACGGCCCCGAGGCCGAGAACGTCTTCTACTACCTGACGGTCTACAACGAGCCGAAGCCGCAGCCCGCGATGCCCGAGGGCGTCCAGGACGGCATCATCAAGGGGCTGTACCGCTTCAAGGAGGGCGTGCCCGCAGTGGCGGACGCGCCGCGCCTCCAGCTGCTCGCCTCCGGTACGGCGATCCACTGGGCGCTGCAGGCCCAGGAACTCCTGGCCGCCGACTGGAACGTCACGGCCGACGTCTGGTCCGCGACCTCCTGGGGCGAGCTGCGGCGGGACGCGCTGGAGGCCGAGGAGGCGATGCTCCGCGGTGAGCAGCGGGAGCCGTACGTGACCCAGGCGCTCTCCGGTGCGCCCGGTCCGGTCCTCGCGGTCAGTGACTGGATGCGTGCCGTACCGGACCAGATCAGCCAGTGGGTCGAGCAGGACTGGTTCTCGCTGGGCACGGACGGCTTCGGCCTCTCCGACACCCGGGAGGCGGCCCGCCGCCACTTCGGCGTGGACGCGCAGTCGATCGCCGTCGCGGCCCTGGCCCAGCTGGCCCGCCGTGGCGAGGTCCCGGCCTCCACGGTCAAGGAGGCGCGCGAGCGCTACGGCCTCTGATCACGCAGGCGGGGCAGGTGCCGGGTCCGCCCGGTGCCTGCCCCGCCGCCGTCGCGGGCCCGCGTGACGGCTCCCGGCGCGCGTCCGCGACGGCGGTTCCGCACGCGCCCGCGCAACGGCTCTCCGCGCGTGCCCGGACAATAGCCCCATGCGTGCTGCCCGGCTCATCAAGATGGTGCTGCTCCTGCAGTCCCGCCCCGCCATGACCGCCGCCGAACTGGCGGCGGAGCTGGAGGTGTCGGAGCGCACCGTGGCCCGGGACGCCCAAGCGCTCTCGGAGGCGGGTGTGCCCGTCTACGCGGACCGCGGCCGGGCCGGCGGGTACCGTCTCGTCGGCGGGTACCGGACCCGGCTGACCGGGCTGGCCCGCCATGAGGCCGAGGCCCTGTTCCTGTCCGGGCTGCCCTCCGCCCTGCGCGAGATGGGGCTGGACGACGCCGCGTCCGCGGCACGGCTGAAGGTGTCGGCCGCCCTACTCCCCTCCCTCCGGGACGCCTCGCGGACCGCCGCCCAGCGCTTCCACCTGGACGCCCCCGGCTGGTTCCAGGAGCCCGAGACGCCCGAGTTGCTGCCCGCCGTCGCCGAAGCGGTGTGGGACGACCGGAGGGTGCTGGCCCGCTATCGGAGCGGCGCCAGGGGCGAGGTGGAGCGGGAGCTGTCCCCGTACGGGCTCGTGCTGAAGGCCGGCGTCTGGTATCTGTGCGCCCGGGCGCAGGACGACTTCCGGGTGTACCGCATCGACCGGTTCACGGCGGTCGCCGTGTCCGGGACCCGCTTCGTGCGGGACGGGACCTTCGATCTGCCGCGCTTCTGGGAGGAGCGGGCGGAGCAGTTCGCCCGCTCGATCCTGCGTACGGAAGTGACCGTGCGGCTGACCGGAGCGGGCGTGCGGCAGCTGCCGCACGCCGTCGACAGGGCGGCCGCCGAGGAGGCGCTGACGGGTGCCGGAGAGCCCGACGCGGACGGGTGGCTGACGGTGACTCTGCCGGTCGAGTCCCTGGAGGTCGCCTACGGCCGGCTGCTCGCCCTCGGACCGGAGTTGGAGGTCCTCGCACCGGCCGCGCTGCGCGAACTGTTTGCCGATGCCGCCGAACGCCTGCGCGACCTCTATCGCTGAAGGCTTCAATTCGGTGTCTCCGCGTGCGTCGGCCGCCGCCAAGGCAGATGCTGGACCCGTGATGGACGAAACGGAGTTCTGGGAGATCGTCGACAGCACCCGCGAGGCCGCAGACGGCGACCCCGAGGACCATGCCGACCTGCTCGTGGAACGGCTGGTGAGGCTCGACCCGGACTCCGTGCTGGACTTCGCCCGGCACTTCGAGGCCCGCTACAACCGCGCGTACCGCTGGGACCTGTGGGGTGCGGCCGCCGTGCTGCTCGGCAGGGCGGGCGACGACGCGTTCGACTACTTCCGCTGCTGGCTGATCGGGCAGGGCCGGGAGGTCTTCGAGGGCGCGGTGCAGGACCCCGACGGCCTGGCCGACCTGCTGGACGACTTCGACGAGGAGCTCGACGGGGACGGCGAGGAGCTCGGCTATGCCGCCGACGAGGCCTACGAACAACTCACCGGAGCCGTCGCCCCGGATCTGGGCCTGCCGCCCCAGGCCGCGAAACCCGCGGGGACGCCCTTCGACGTCGAGGACGACGCGGTGCTGGCGGACCGCTTCCCCGCGCTCTGGGACCGCTTCGGCGCGGACTGAGGAGCCGTCGGCCGGCCCGCCTCGCCCCGGTCCTGGGCGAGGCGGGCCGGCCCCGGCTGCGGACGGCCAGGCCGTGACCCCTCAGGCCGTGAGTGAACGGCCCATCAGGACGTCGTCGACGTAGCGCCCGTGCAGGAAGAACTCGCCGGGCAGGACGCCCTCGACGGCGAATCCCTCGGAGGCGTAGAGCGCCCGGGCGGGCGTGTTGTGCCCGAGCACGCGCAGCGTGATCCGCCCGGCCCCCTGACGCCGCGCCTCGGCGTAGGAGGCGCGCAGCAGTGCCCGGGCCACGCCGTGTCCCCGGGCCCACTCGGCCACGGCGAGCCCCTGTATCTGGCGTACGTGCGCGTTGCAGGCGAGCGGCGTGGGCGAGGCCAGACGGAGATACCCCGCGACGTGCGTCTCCTGCGCCCCGGTGACGGCCTCGGCGACGAGGTGGTCCTCGGGCCGGTTCCGGTCGTCGAAGAAGGGCTCGTACGGGGGCTGAGGCCTCGGCTGTACGGCGTGCAGGGTCGACCAGGTGGCCCGGTCGAGCTCCCCGAGTGCGGACCGGTCCCCCGCCGTGGCGGGACGGACGGGCAGGAGGGCGCGGAACTCAGGCACGGACATGCGGCCACTGTGCCATGCGGGGTTGCCGGGTACCGCAGGGCCCATGGGGCAGGATGGACGCCATGCCGCACTCCCGTATCGCCGTCACCGGATCGACCGGACTCATCGGGGCGGCGCTCGTGCGCTCGCTGCGGGCCGACGGGCACGAGGTGGTGCGGCTCGTCCGGCGCCCCGCCGCCACCGGTGACGAGGTGGAGTGGGACCCGAAGCGGCAGTACGTCGACGTGGCGGGCCTGGTCGGCTGCGACGCCGTCGTCCACCTCGCCGGTGCCGGGGTCGGCGACCGCCGCTGGACCGAGGCGTACAAGCGGGAGATCCGGGACAGCAGGGTGCTGGGCACCTCGGCGATCGCCGAGGCCGTCGCCTCGCTCGACACACCGCCGAGGGTGCTGCTCGCCGGGTCCGCGATCGGCTACTACGGCGACACGGGGGACCGCGCGGTCGACGAGAGCGCGCCGCCCGGTGAGGGCTTCCTGCCGTCCGTGTGCGTGGAGTGGGAGGAGGCCGCGGCCCCGGCCGAGGAGGCGGGCGTGCGGACGGTGTACGCCCGGACCGGCCTGGTCGTGGCCCGGCAGGGCGGGGCGTGGGGGCGTCTCTTCCCGCTGTTCCGGGCCGGGCTCGGCGGGCGGCTCGGGAACGGGCGGCAGTACTGGAGCTTCATCGCCCTGCACGACCACATCGCGGCGATGCGGCACATCCTGGACACGGAGTCCCTCGCGGGCCCGGTGAACCTCACCGGTCCCTCCCCCGTCACCAACGGCCAGGTGACGGCCGCCATGGGACGGGTGCTGCACCGCCCGACGCTGTTCACCGCGCCGGCGCCCGCGCTGCGGATCGCGCTCGGCGACTTCGCCGAGGACGTCCTGGGCAGCCAGCGGGTGCTGCCCGGCCAACTTCTCGAATCGGGCTTCGCGTTCGCCTTCCCCGGCATCGACGCCGCCATCCGCGCCGCGCTGCGCTGAGTACGGCCGGCGCCTGCCGGGGGCCGGGCCGGCGGGCCCGGGAAGCGGCGCAGGTCAGCCCTCGGCCGTCGGCGCCCGGGTGCCCGCGGCCGGCGGCCCGGCGCGCACCGGCCGGGCCGCCGTGCGACCCCGTGCACCGGTGCCCGGGGTGCGCGCGACTGTGTCCGCATCGGCCATCCGCCTAGCCTCGATCCGAACCGGGGCATTCCGGAGCCCTGTTGAGGGCAGGAGCCCCCCAGCAGTCGCGCCGAATCGGGGAGGGGCTCGTGCTCACGGCACACACGGCACACCACGCGGATGTGGTCATCATCGGGGCCGGGATCGCCGGCCTGTCAGCGGCCCACCGGCTGATCAGCGCAGGGGTGGACGTCAGCGTCCTGGAGGCCGCCCCCCACGTCGGGGGCCGCATGGCCACCCAGGAGGTGGACGGCTTCCTGCTCGACGACCTGGGGCCCCTGCTCAGTTCCGCGTATCCGGAGCTGAGGGGCACGCCGGGACTCGACGGACTCGTCCTGCGGAACTTCGCCCCGGAAGTACTGGTGCACAGCGGAGGCCGCCAGTACCGCGCCGGGGACGTACGGAGCGCGAGGGGCGCACTCAAGGCGGTGCGCTCCCGCCCGAGCGCCCCCAGGGCTCCGCTGGGCGGGGCCATCGAACAGGCCAGACTGGGTGCCTGGCTGGCCCGTCTCGCCGTCACTCCCACCGCCCGGATCGTGGCCCGGCCCGACCGGCCGGCGCTCCCCGCCCTGTCGGCCCGCGGTCTCCCGCCGCGGACGGTCGACGGTTTCCTGCGCCCGCTGCTCTCCGCGCTGCTCGGTGACCCCGAGCTCGCCACGTCGAGCCGCTGCGCCGACCTCACCCTGCGCAGCTACGCGCGCGGCCGGCTCTGCGTGCCGGCGGGCGGTTCGGCCACGCTCCCTCGGCTGCTGGCAGCCGCCCTGCCGCCCGGGACCGTTCGCACCGGGGTCCACGTCACGGCTGCCGACATCACCTCCGTGCGCACCAAGGAACACGGGGAGCTGGGCTGCCGGTCCCTGCTGCTGGCCACCGGAGCGGGCGCCGCCGCGGAGTTGCTGCCCGGTCTGCGGACACCGGCGTTCCATCCGGTGACGGTCCTGCACCACGCGGCTCCCGTCCCCCCGCCGACGGGTCCCCGTCTGCTGCTGGACGCGGACCGCTCAGGCCCGGTGTCGCACACCGCCGTGATGAGCGCGGTCGACCCCTCGCGCGCGCCACGGGGCCGGACGCTGATCACCTCCACGGTGCTCGGCCCCCCGCCGGCGGACCTCGACCGGACGGTTCGCGCCCATCTCGCCCGGCTGTACGGCACGCCCACGCACGACTGGGAGCTCCTGGCGGCCCGTCACGACCCCGAGGCGGTGCCCGCGATGTCGCCCCCGCACGATCTGCGGCGCCCGGTCCGGGTGCTGGCCGGTCTGTACGTCTGCGGCGACCACCGCGACACGAGCACGGTCCAGGGCGCCCTGCACTCCGGACGGCGCGCGGCCTCCGCGATCCTGACGGACCTGGGGGTGCGGCAGGGGCCGGGTGACGGGACGGCACTGCCCGCCGCCGCGTGACGGCGGGCCGGCCGGACGGTCAGCCGAGGGCGGCGACGCGGTCCCGGTAGCCGCGTACGGCGACCGCGTCGCGGTACGGCTCCAGGCGGCGCTCGAAGTCCTTCACGTACTCCGTCGCGCGCACCGAACGCATCTCCGACGCCTGCTGGGCCGCCTCGGCACCCAGCAGGCAGGCCTGGTCCAGCTCGCCGAGTCCGAGCCGTGCGGAGGCGAGCACCACCCGGCAGAACAGCCTGCTCCGGGCGTACGCCGGAGCGCGCAGCTGGAGCGACCGCTCGGCGTGCTGCGCGGCGGCGCGGTACTGCTGCAGGTCGCGGTGGCAGTGGCCGAGCTCGTCGGCGAGCTGGGCCTCGTCGAAGTAGCGCGCCCAGTGGGGCACGTCGTCCCCGGGCCGGGCGGCCTCCAGCGAGCGTTCCGCCCGTAGGAGTGCGGCGACGCAGGCCCTGGTCTCGCCCAGCACGCCGTGGCCGCGCGCCTCGACGGCGTGCATGAGGGCCATGACGACGGGCGGCGCCGACGAGCCGATGCCCTGCTGGGCGACGCGGGCCAGCTGGACGGCCTCCCTGCCGTGCTGGAGATAGACGGCCTGCCTGCTCATGGTGACCAGGACGTACGCGCCGTACGCCCGGTCGCCTGCGGCCTGCGCGAGCCGCAGGGCCTGGACGAAGTAGCGCTGGGCGAGCCCGTGGGCGGCGATGTCGTACGAGGTCCAGCCCGCCAGCCTGGTGAGGTCGGCCGCGGCGGAGAACAGCCGGCGGCCGACCGCCTCGCCGTAGCTCCCGCGCAGCATGGGTTCGGCCTCGTGCTCCAGGTACCTGACGAGGGCCTGGCGGGCGTGGCCGCCGCCGTAGGCGTTGTCCAGCGTGCGGAAGAGCTCACCGACCGAGTGCAGGGCGGCGACGTCACCGCTCCCGACCCGCTGGCCCGGGCCGCGGTCGGTGTGCCGCTGGCGGGGGACGGCCGGTGGCGGTGCGGCGGGCACGGGCGGGCGGGAGTGGCCCGGGCCGCGGGCGCCGGCCCGGCCGCCGTGGGCACCGGCTCCGTGGCCCGCGCCGGGAGCGTGCAGTGTTCCGGCGCCGTTGGCCGGGTGAGGGCCGGGGGACGGCCGGAGGCCGTTGGCCCGCGGCCCGTTCGGCGGGAGACCGTCGGTCCGGTGGAGGCCGCTCGGCGGGAGACCGTCGCTCTGGTGCGGACCGTTCGTCCGGAGGCCGTTCGCCGTACGCGGCCCGTTGGCGTCCGCGGGTGCGCGCGGGGCGGGCAGGACGGTCTCTGCGCCCGCCTGGGACGGCGGGCCCACGCTCCCCACCCGGTCGTCGGCCCGCCCGATGAGCCAGTCCCTGCTGGGGACCACGAGCCCGGCCGGGGTGAAGGCGATCTTGCGCAGCTCCGCGTGGCTGCCCGAGTCCTTGCGCCACAGGCCGCTGACGATGTCGACGGCCTCGGCGGGCGTCGCCGCGAACTCCAGGCCGGCGTAGACGGGCGCGCAGGCGTCCAGGCCCAGGTCCTGGGCGGAGAGCCGGCGTCCGAGGCGCCGGGTGAAGACCTCGGCGATCAGTGCCGGAGTGGTGCCCCGGGGCTGCTGGCCACGCAGCCAGCGGGTGACCGAGGTCTTGTCGTACCGCAGGTCGAGGCCGTGTTCGAGGCCGAGCTGATCCACCCGGCGGGCCAGACCCGCGTGGGAGAACCCGGCTTCCGCGATGAGCGCAGCGAGCCGCCGGTTCGGGGTGCGCTGCGGAGGTCGTTCCGACATCAGCTGTACGGTCTCCTGCCTTCGGGGCCGGGCGGGCAGCCCTTATGGAACGGCGCGAACTTAACTGCCCCGACGAAGCCGCCGACGACCTTCGCTCCACATTCATCCGATCGTGTGAGGATTGTGGGCATCGCTGACAGAAGACACCGGACCGGCCCCGCGAACCCCGGGCGCGCGACCTGCCGGACACCGCGCCGCGGAGCGGTCGTACAGTTGCCGGGGGCGCACATCAGTGCATGGTGACGTGGTTCCGGGGACACCCCCCGGCCTCCCGGCACCGCGAGTAGGGAGGCACCCGAAGTGAGTGAGCTGCGGTTTGTCCGTCTCGGGTTCGGCGAGGACGCGGTGGACTACCAGGAGGCCTGGCAGAAGCAGCGCGAGGTGCATGCCGCCCGGTTCGAGGACACCGTCCCCGACACCTGCCTGCTCCTCGAGCACCCGCCCGTGTACACGGCGGGACGCCGCACGACCGAGAGCGAGCGCCCCCTGGACGGCACGCCGGTCATCGACGTCGACCGCGGCGGGAAGATCACCTGGCACGGCCCGGGCCAGCTCGTCGGCTACCCCATCCAGAAACTGCCGCGTCCGGTCGACGTCGTCGCGCACGTGCGGCGGCTGGAGGACGCCCTGATCCGTACGGCCGCCGACTTCGGCGTGGAGACGTCCCGGGTCGAGGGCCGCAGCGGTGTCTGGGTGCTCGGCGACCCGGTCGACGAGCGTCCCGCGCCGGGCGGACTGTCCCTGGACTTCGACCCCCGGCTGCACGACGAGGAGTTCGACGCCCGGCTGAACGGCCCGCAGTACGCACCGTCCAACGCCGGCCAGCGCCGCGAGGACCGCAAACTGGCCGCGATCGGCATCCGGGTCGCCAAGGGCGTCACCATGCACGGCTTCGCGCTGAACGTGAATCCCGACAACACCTGGTTCGACAGGATCGTGCCGTGCGGCATCCGGGACGCGGGCGTCACCTCACTCTCCTACGAGCTGGGCCGCGAGATCACGATCGCCCAGGTGCTCCCGGTCGTCGAGAGGCACCTGCGGGACGTCCTGGAGAACGCCGATCTCGCGCCCCGGGTCGTCGCTCCGCAGGAGCCGGCCGCCTCGGTGTAGGGAATAGGCCCTGTCGGCCACAGGTTGGCCATACGTAAGACCGTTCTAACCACGGGCGTACCCTGGTGTTCGCCGAAGAATCCAATGCAGCGAAAGCAAAGGGGTGCCGGAGTGTCCGGTGTCGCACCCGACGGGCGCAAGATGCTGCGCCTGGAGGTCCGAAACAGCCAGACCCCCATCGAGCGCAAGCCCGAGTGGATCAAGACCCGGGCGAAGATGGGCCCCGAGTACACGAAGATGCAGAAGCTCGTGAAGGGCGAGGGTCTGCACACCGTGTGCCAGGAGGCCGGCTGCCCGAACATCTACGAGTGCTGGGAAGACCGCGAGGCGACGTTCCTCATCGGCGGCGACCAGTGCACCCGGCGCTGCGACTTCTGCCAGATCGACACGGGGAAGCCGCAGGCGCTGGACCGTGACGAGCCGCGCCGCGTGGGTGAGTCCGTCGTGACGATGGACCTGAACTACGCCACGATCACCGGCGTCGCGCGCGACGACCTGGAGGACGGCGGCGCCTGGCTGTACGCGGAGACCGTGCGCCAGATCCACGCCCAGACCGCGGAGCGGGAGGGCGGCGCCACGAAGGTCGAGCTGCTCATCCCCGACTTCAACGCGGAGCCCGCGCAGCTCGCCGAGGTGTTCTCCTCGCGCCCCCAGGTGCTCGCGCACAACGTGGAGACGGTCCCCCGGATCTTCAAGCGGATCCGTCCCGGCTTCCGGTACGAGCGCTCCCTGGACGTCATCACGCGGGCCCGCGAGGCCGGCCTGATCACGAAGTCCAACCTGATCCTCGGCATGGGCGAGACCCGTGAGGAGGTCAGCGAGGCGCTCCAGGACCTGTACGACGCGGGCTGCGAGCTCATCACGATCACCCAGTACCTGCGCCCCTCCCCGCGGCACCACCCGGTCGAACGCTGGGTGAAGCCGCACGAGTTCGTGGAGATGAAGGACGAGGCGGAGGCCATCGGCTACTCCGGTGTGATGTCCGGCCCGCTGGTGCGGTCCTCCTACCGCGCCGGCCGTCTCTTCCAGCAGGCGATGGAGCGACGGGGCGAGGCCTCCTCCGCCCTCGCCGGCTCGGCCACCGGAGCCACCACGGCCGCCCCGGCCGTGTGAATCCGCGCACAAGGCACTACTGGGCGGTAATCGCCCATTCGGCGCGGTCCGTACGCTCCCCGCAGGTCGGGGCCCCGTATGGGCCGCGTCGGCGTGCGCGGCGCCGAAATCTGGGCTTCATTGGTGTTTGACCGACCGGTCATGCACTGGTAACACCGAGCAGTGACCCTAGGTACACAGACGGCAGCGGCCTTGCCGGCCGCTGCGGGTCACCGCTTCCCGCTACCCAGTGCGCACCTCGGTGCGCGCATCCGCTCCGAGGGGGAACACCCACGATGCAGGCAGCACCGGTTCGCGCCCACGCGATCCCGTCCGTCACCACCGCACTGCGCGCCGTCGAGTCACTGCTGCTGAGCAGCGGCCAGCGCACCGCCCGCCGGAACGCCTGGACGGCGGTCCTGGAGGACCGCCGCCGGGCCAAGGACCGCGTCGAGGCCGAGCACGTACTGGGCGCCGTGTCGGCCCGCCGTTCCTAGGTCACTCCGGGGCCACGTAAACTTCTGTACATGGCGAGGAAGGCACAAACTGAAGGCGCGGACAGCGCCGAGAACGCGGGGCGGCTCAAGCAGATCGCCCTGACCTACAAGATGACCAGGCGGACCGACCCCAAGATCGGTCTTGTCGTCGCGGGTGTGGGAATCGTCACCTTCGGCGTCCTCCTCGCGATCGGCTTCCTGATCGGGCACCCGGTCTACGCGGGCATCCTGGGCTTCGTCCTGGCTTTCCTCGCAATGGCGATCATCTTCGGACGGCGTGCCGAGCGCGCGGCCTTCGGGCAGATGGAGGGGCAGCCGGGCGCCGCCGCGGCCGTGCTGGACCGGGTGGGCCGGGGCTGGACCACGACACCCGCGGTCGCGATGAACCGCAGCCAGGACGTCGTCCACCGGGCCGTCGGCAAGGCGGGCATCGTGCTGGTGGCCGAGGGCAACCCGAACCGGGTGAAGAGCCTGCTGGCCGCGGAGAAGAGGCGCATGGCCCGGATCGTGGTGGACGTGCCGGTGCACGACATCATCGTCGGTGACGGAGAGGGCCAGGTGCCGCTGAAGAAGGTGCGCACCACGATGCTGAAGCTTCCCCGGGTCCTGACCGGCCCGCAGGTCACGGCGGCCAACGACCGGCTGCGGGCGATGGGCGACCTGATGAGCAACATGCCGCTGCCGAAGGGCCCGATGCCGAAGGGCATGCGGATGCCGCGCGGCGGAAAGATGCGCTGAGGCAGCAGGACACGCGTGAGGGCGGCCCCGGACTCGTTGTCCGGGGCCGCCCTCACGCGTGTCCGCTGTTCCCGCGGGCGCCCCGGAACCGTCCGCGCAGCCCATGGCCCGGAGACAACCAGGGACCGGACGTGCCCCCACGGCTCCGGAGACGTCCACGGATCGGACGTGCCCCCACGGCCCCGGCACGTCCACGGATCGAACGGTCCACGGATCGGACGCGTCCGCTTACGTCAGATGCGCACCTGGACGGCGCGGGCCAGCCGGTCGTGGAGGCCGCGGCTGTCGCGGTCCCAGACCAGGGCCGGGATCACCAGGAGCAGCAGCACGGTCCGCAGGGCGACCCGCACGGCACCGAGCCGGCCGCCGTCCTCGGCGACGACCCGCAGGCCCATGATCCGCTTGCCCGGGGTGGAACCGATGGTTCCGACCGTGAGCAGGCTCAGTACGAGGAAGACGCCGAGCGCCCAGTTCCCGGCCGACTGCTGGTCACCGCGAGCGATCAGTCCGTATGCGATCAGCATGCAGGCGGCCCAGTCGATGAAGAGGGCCCCGAAGCGCCGGCCGAGCGGGGCCACGGACCCCGGGCCCTCCTGGGGCAGACCGAGGCGCCGGCCCCGGTACCCGAAGTCGGCGCCCATGTCCTCGGCCGCCGCGCGCGGGCCCGAGAGCCACGATCCGATTGCTTGCCTGTTGTCCACCCGTACACGGTACTGCGCCCGTGTTTGCGCACGGACGGGCGGGGCACCGGACACGTCGCTGAGGCGCCGCTCGCCCCCCGCCTGGTTAACTTGGGCGAAACAAATGGGTCACGCCGGAGAAATCCGCCCTGCCTATGGTCGGGGCCAGCGTGTGCCACCGCACTGGCCGCACAACGAGCTGCAACCCCGCCCTTTCCCGGGTCGGGAGTAGGAGGAGTTGGATGTTCCAGAACGCCGACGAAGTTCAGAAGTACATCGCCGACAACGACGTCAAGTTCATCGACGTCCGGTTCTGCGACCTGCCGGGTGTGATGCAGCACTTCACGATCCCCGCAGCGACCTTCGACCCGGCCGAGGAACTGGCTTTCGACGGCTCGTCGATCCGCGGCTTCCAGGCCATTCACGAGTCCGACATGGCGCTCCGTGCCGACCTGTCGACGGCCCGTGTGGACCCCTTCCGCCGCGACAAGACGGTCAACGTCAACTTCTTCATCCACGACCCGATCACCGGCGAGCAGTACAGCCGTGACCCGCGGAACGTGGCCAAGAAGGCCGAGGCCTACCTCGCCTCGACGGGTGTCGCCGACACCGCCTACTTCGGCCCCGAGGCCGAGTTCTACGTCTTCGACAACGTCCGCTTCCAGACGTCGGCGAACGAGAGCTTCTACCACATCGACTCCGAGGCCGGCGCCTGGAACACCGGTGCGGTCGAGAACAACCGGGGCTACAAGGTCCGCTACAAGGGCGGCTACTTCCCGACCCCGCCGGTCGACCACTTCGCCGACCTGCGCGCCGAGATCTCCATGGAGCTGGACAAGAACGGCCTCCAGGTCGAGCGCCAGCACCACGAGGTCGGCACCGCCGGCCAGGCCGAGATCAACTACAAGTTCAACACGCTGCTCGCCGCGGCCGACGACCTGATGCTCTTCAAGTACATCGTGAAGAACGTCGCCTGGCGCAACGGCAAGACCGCGACCTTCATGCCGAAGCCGATCTTCGGCGACAACGGCTCGGGCATGCACGTCCACCAGTCGCTGTGGCAGGGCGGCACGCCGCTCTTCTACGACGAGCAGGGTTACGCCGGCCTGTCGGACATGGCCCGCTACTACATCGGCGGCATCCTGAAGCACGCCCCGTCGCTGCTGGCCTTCACCAACCCGACGGTGAACTCCTACCACCGCCTGGTCCCGGGCTTCGAGGCGCCGGTCAACATGGTGTACTCGCAGCGCAACCGCTCCGCCGCGATGCGCATCCCGATCACGGGATCCAACCCGAAGGCGAAGCGCGTCGAGTTCCGCGCCCCGGACCCGTCGTCCAACCCGTACCTGGCGTTCTCGGCCCTGCTGATGGCCGGCCTGGACGGTGTGAAGAACAAGATCGAGCCGCCGGAGCCGATCGACAAGGACCTCTACGAGCTGGCCCCCGAGGAGCACGCGGGCGTCCAGCAGGTCCCGACCTCCCTCCCGGCCGTCCTCGAGGCCCTGGAGCAGGACCACGAGTACCTCCAGGCCGGCGGCGTCTTCACGCCCGACCTCATCGAGACGTGGATCGACTACAAGCGCACGAACGAGATCGCCCCGATCCAGCTGCGCCCGCACCCGCACGAGTTCGAGCTGTACTTCGACCTCTAGGTCGTCCGGGAGCTCGAGCTCCCCAGCAGCAGCCGAGAGGGCCGCTGTCCCGCACGGGACGGCGGCCCTCCGCGTTCTCCTCCCCCGTCGCCCTGGTCGCCGCCGGCGAGCGTGACGCCCTGGTGGCGGGTGCCGTGGTCCTCGCTGTTCCTCCTCGTGGGCCTCGTCCCCCGGGTGCCCTCGGCGGTGCGGTGGTGGCGGCGCCGGGAGCGTGCGGGGGACGGGCCGCCTGTGCCCCCGGGCGGTCGTGGGGGCACAGGCGGCGTGGGTCAGCGGCCGTAGCGGATCAGGGCCCTGACCATGCGGCAGGTGGTGTCGGACGGCGGGTGGATGGCGAGGCGCTCGGCTGTCGCGCGGATCCTGGTGTTGTCGGCGGTCGACGGCTGGTAGACGCCCGTGTCGAGCAGGGCGATCGCCAGGCGCATGGCCTTGAGGCGGCGGTTGTGGGAGACGTACCACTCGCGCGGCCGCCCCGCGGGGAGCGGCTTCTTCGGCAGGGACGTGTTGAGCGGCTCGGTCGTGACTGTGGCAACGGCCATCGGCAACCTCCTGGCACGGTGGTGGAACCCTCACGAACTGCTTCCATTTTACTGCCCACCACTGACAATCGCCCCTGGCCAGAGGCCATTTCGCGGACCCCTCCCGTACCCTGGGCCCCATGGAGATCTGGATCAATCCCGCCTGCTCGAAGTGCCGCAGCGCTGTGGATCTGCTCGACGCCGAGGGCGCCGAGTACACCGTCCGCCGCTACCTGGAGGACGTGCCGTCCGCCGACGAGATCCGCGCCGTCCTGGACCGGCTGGGGCTCGAGCCGTGGGACATCACGCGGACCCAGGAGGCGGACGCGAAGGAGCTGGGGGTCAAGGAGTGGCCGAAGGACGCCGATGCGCGGGAGCGGTGGATCACCGCGCTGACCGAGCATCCGAAGCTGATCCAGCGCCCCATCATCACCGCGCAGGACGGGAGCGCCGTGGTGGCCCGGACGGACGAGGCGGTACGGGACGCACTGGCGCGGTGAGGAAGTCCTCGACGGCCCGCGCGAGTTCCCCGGCCTCCGGGGGGTGCAGCGGCAGCGAGTGATGCGTGGCGTCCGGGATCGTCGCCGTCTCGGCGTGCGGGAGCAGCCGGACCGCCGTCGCGGCGACGCGGTCGGCGTCCTGCGCCCGTCCGCGCCCCGCCGTCAGGACGAGCGTCGGCACGTCGAGCGCCCGCAGGGCTTCGGGCGAGGGACGCGGGCCGGTGACCGGGCGGGCGGCGGGGAAGTGGACGGCGGCGTCCCGCAGACGTACCCAGGCGGGGTCGAGTTCCGCACCGCCCGTCTCCCAGGCCAGGAAGGAGCGGGTCCGTCCCTCCGTCGGACGGATCAGCATCGGCAGCGCGCGCAGCAGGTAACCGGGGCGGAAGCCGGCGAAGCACAGGGTCGGGTCCACGAGGACCAGCCGTCCGACGCGACGCGGGGCGTGCAGGGCGTACCGGAGGGCGATCCAGGCTCCGTACGAGTGGCCGCCGAGAGCGGTGCGCTCCACGCCCAGCGCGTCCAGCACAGCGTCGAGCCAGGCCGTGAGGTCGGCCGCCGTACGGACCGGGCGCTCCCCCGCGGTGCTGCGGCCCGGGTCGCCGACGAGGTCGACCGCGTGGACGCGGTGGGTACGGGCGAGGCGGGCGGCCTGGGCGAACCACACCGTGGAGGTGGCTCCGCCGCCGGGCAGCAGGACCAGCGGCGGAGCGCCCTCGGGGCCGCAGCTGTTGAGGTGGGTGGTGCCGTAGGGGGTCGGGATGTCGGTCTGCGTGGTCGTGGCGGGCCAGTGGCTGGTCAGGACCTCGTCGTACGCCGCGTGGAACGCTCGCAGGGCTTCGGGGTTCAGGGTTCGCATGTGTGCCTCCCGGCCCCACGTTATCTCGCTGAGCGAGGTAACGTGAGCCCATGAGCACTGCGGCCGGTTCACCGGCGGACCGGAGCCCGGAGATGGCGACCGTCCATCTGCTGCGCCGGGTGACGATCGAATTCGGGCTGCGGCAGGCGGAGTTCGCGGCCCGGCACGGGATGCACCCCACGGACGTACGCGCCTTGATCTGCCTGCTCGACGCCGCGCGGGCGGGCACGCCGGCGACCGCCGGCCGGCTCGGGGCCCAGCTCGGCCTCAACAGCGCGGGCACGACGGCGCTCATCGACCGGCTGGAGCGCCTCGGTCATGTCACCCGCAGCCGTGACGACCGGGACCGCCGCCAGGTCCTGCTCACGGTGGACGCACGGGCCGTGGAGCTGGGGCAGGAGTTCTTCGGGCCCACCCTCGCCGGGATGGCCGAGCTGCTGCGGACCTTCGACGACCGGGAGGCGGCGGCGGTACGGCGGTTCCTGCAAGGGGCGTACACCGCGCTCGCCGGGGAGGCGAAGGAATGAGACCGCACCAGGAGGCGTCCCCCACGGCCCTCGTGGCGGACTTCGTGATCAGCGGCACCGTGGACGGCGCCGACGCCTCCTCGCACCCGGACGAGGTCACCCGCCTCCTCGGGGACGACCACGCGGAGAGCGGCGACGCGCGGCAGCTGCTGCGCAGTTACGCCCTCGCCGAGTTCGCCTGGCAGCGCGCTTCGCCCACGGAACAGTGGCGTGGGCTCTACGTCATGGTGCAGGCCCACCGCTTCGGCGTGCCGCTGCGCATCGACGTCCTGGCGGCGGCTCTGGACGCACGGGGCTTCCCTCTCGTCGAGGTGGACCCCGACGGGCTGGGCTGCCGGCGTTTCGTGCGCGTGGACAGCCGTGTCGGCCTGCTGGTGGACGAGGAGGACGGGGCGGTGCTCAAGGCCACGGCCCCGTCCTGGTTCCTGCCGGGGCCCCGGAGTGAGCGGGCCACCTGGTCGCGGGAGGCGGCCAGAAGCCGGACGGAACATCTGGCCGGACTCGACCGGGACGCCCGGGAGCGGTGGGTGGTGCGCCGCCGGCCCGAGGAGCCGGCCGAGCGGGCCCGCTGGTGGTGGTCCCTGTGGTCGGCGTGCTGTACCGGGATCACCGGGCGCGTGGGCGCCGAGCGTGCCGTCTGGGCGGAGCTCGGTCGCTGGTTGCTGGAGGGGTGCGAGGCCGCCGGGGCCCTCGACCGTACGGACATGCTGCTCCAGCTGGCCTCGCACGCGCTGCTGCCACCGGACGAGACGGTACGGATGTGCCTGGACGGCATCGGCGCGTCCCGGGCAGAGGTGGCGACCCGGGACACCACGGCCTACTCCCTGGAGAACCTCACGGCGGTGAACCTCTCGCGGCAGGCCAAGCGCCTCTCGCTCGCCACCCGCGACCTTCTGCCCCGCGTCCGGGACCCTCGGCTGCGGGAGGAGGCCGAGGCGTGGCTGGAGCTCCGGCCCCGGCTGATGTAGGCGGATCCCGGGAAGGACGCGCAGCGGGGGCGTGCCCCGCCGCCCGCGGCGCCCGCACCTCGGGCGGCAGCCGGGCTCCGGGCGGGCGCCGGAACGCCTCCGGCTCAGGCCGCCGTCACCGGCCCCAGCTGTGCCTCGGCCTGCGCGAGCACCTCGGTGAGCCGCAGCCCGAACCGTACGTCGCAGGGGTGGGCCACCCCCGTACGCGCCGCCTCGATCAGCCCGTCCACGGCCGCCCGGAACGCTCCGAGCGCGTCGCCACCGCCCTCGGGCAGGCCCACCGTCCCCCGCTCCCCCCGGAATTCGACCTCCGTCCCCACCGCGCCCACCGGTGCGTCCAGTGCGAGCGTCACCGTGCTGGAGGCGCCGGATGTGTGCCGGAGCAGCAGGTGTGCCGCGTCGGCGGGGCCGCGGGCGGCCACCACCTCCGTCACGTCGCCCAGGACCGGGATCAGCACGGAGAGCGCGTGCGGGCCCACGTCCCACAGGCCGCCCTTCTCGCGACGCCACGGCGAGGCGGCGAACTCGCTGCTCGTGCCGGGGGCGTACAGCGCTCCGAGCCACAGGGCCCGGGCCGTGAACCAGCCGTCCGCCGCGGCCTGTTCGGCGATCCACCCCGCCGTCCCGGCGGCGAACCGCAGCGTGCAGAAGACCACGGAGGCGACGCCCGCCCGCTCGGCGGCCTCGGCGACCTCGCGGGCCCCTGCCACCGTCGTGGCGACCGGCTTGTCCATCAGGAGGTGGCATCCGGCTGCCGCGGCGCGCGCGGCCAGGGGCGCCTGGATGTCCGGGGGCACGGCGAAGGCCACCGCGTCGCTCGCGGCCAGGAGCGCGTCGATGCCGGCGTCGTCCGTGTACGCCTCGGTGCCGTGGGCGGCGGCGAGCCCGGTCGCCGCTTCCGGCCGGCGTCCCCAGACACCGCTCAGTACGACGCCGGGGTGGGCGGCCAGCGCGGGGGCCTGGGTCATGCGCGCCCAGGGGCCCGCACCGACGAGCCCGATCCGCATCGGCGTACGGGGGGCCGGTCCGGGGGCGGGGGCAGCAGGTGTGGTCATGCGGCCAGTGTGCCCGGTCCCGCCCGCGGCATCTGCGCCGCCCGGTGGGGATGCCGCCCGCTGCGGGCCGCCCAGCGGGCGAACGTATCCGATGTGCCGCGGGGTGAGACGCCTCCGTGCGGCGGGGACCTGCTGTCCGGCCCCTCCGCGAAACGTCGGTAACACGGGGTTCACATCCGGGCAACGGACGGGAAATCGCGTCTTGCCAAGCTGCGCACCATAGACCGCAGCACCCGCAGAAGGATGGCTTCCGTGACGTTCAAGGCTGAGTACATCTGGATCGACGGCACCGAGCCGACCGCCAAGCTCCGTTCCAAGACGAAGATCATGGCCGGGAGTCCCACGCAGGGCGTGGCGGAGCTGCCCATCTGGGGCTTCGACGGCTCGAGCACCAACCAGGCCGAGGGGCACGCCTCCGACCGGGTCCTGAAGCCGGTCTTCTCCTGTCCGGACCCGATCCGCGGCGGCGACGACATCCTCGTCCTGTGCGAGGTCTTCAACATCGACATGACTCCGCACGAGTCCAACACCCGTGCCGAGCTGCGCCCCGTCGCCGAGCGCTTCGAGGGCCAGGAAGCGATCTTCGGCATCGAGCAGGAGTACACCTTCTTCGACGGCCACCGTCCGCTCGGTTTCCCCGAAGGCGGCTTCCCCGCCGCGCAGGGCGGCTACTACTGCGGTGTGGGCTCCGACGAGATCTTCGGCCGTGACATCGTCGAGAAGCACCTGGACAACTGCCTGAAGGCGGGCCTGGGCATCTCCGGCATCAACGCCGAGGTCATGCCCGGCCAGTGGGAGTTCCAGGTCGGCCCGCTGTCCCCGCTGGAGGTCTCCGACCAGCTGTGGATCGCCCGTTGGCTGCTGTACCGCACCGCCGAGGACTTCGACGTCTCCGCGACGCTGGACCCGAAGCCCGTCAAGGGCGACTGGAACGGCGCGGGCGCGCACACCAACTTCTCCACGAAGGCGATGCGCGAGGGTTACGACGCGATCATCACCGCGTGCGAGTCGCTCGGTGAGGGCTCCAAGCCGATGGACCACGTCAAGCACTACGGCGCCGGCATCGACGACCGTCTGACCGGGCTTCACGAGACCGCCCCGTGGAACGAGTACAGCTACGGCGTCTCGGACCGCGGCGCATCGGTCCGTATCCCGTGGCAGGTCGAGCAGGACCGCAAGGGCTACATCGAGGACCGCCGCCCGAACGCCAACGTCGACCCGTACGTGGTCACGCGGCTGATCGTCGACACCTGCTGCACCGCGCTGGAGAAGGCCGGCCAGGTCTGATCCCGCCGCCACCGGCACGGCGAGGGGCGTCCACCGACACGGTGGGCGCCCCTCGCCGTGCCGGTGGCGGTGACCGCTCGTCCCCCGTCCTCCGCCTGGTCAGGCGGGTAACGGCCAGGGTCCGTATCGACGGGTGAGAGGGCACTGCTGTGCGGCGCGATCTCTGGTTCAATGGGGGCATGGCCAGCTTCCAGCACACCGCATCGGGTCGCAGCGACCTCGAGCCGTTCTGGCCCTCCCGTCAGCACCACGACTTCGACCGGGTGTGTTGCCGCGCGTGGAACGCGCAGGCCCTCTAAAGCCGCTCACCCCGGTCTTCGGCCCGCGCGCACGACGTACGTCCTCGACGACTCCTCGCGCGAAAGAGCTGACTCCCATGGCCAACAGCCGTACCCTTCCCGCCGCGTCCGCCGCCACCGCTTCCCGTAACGCCCTCTCCCCCAACCGCCACCGACTGCGGGCCGTCGACCGTGACGAGGTCGTGGAGCTCGCCGATCCGGCCGGTT
This sequence comes from Streptomyces sp. B1I3, assembly GCF_030816615.1. NCBI lineage: Bacteria > Bacillati > Actinomycetota > Actinomycetes > Kitasatosporales > Streptomycetaceae > Streptomyces > Streptomyces sp. B1I3. Next base: position 5,787,009 of record NZ_JAUSYD010000001.1, on the reverse strand, counting down.
TCCTGCCGCCGGGGGCGACGTGGCTGCCCGCACCGCAGCACACACTGCCCGCGCTGCCGGGCCGGCCGCCGATGGTCGGCTACCTGGTGCTCGTCCCCGCCGACCAGCAGCCGGCCCTCGCCGGGGCCGTCGCCGCCTCCCCGTACCGGCAGTCGGTGCCCGAGCAGGGCGCCGGTGCTCCGGCGGAGGGTCCCGTACGGATCGACTCCACCCGGCGCACCGCTGCCGTCGACGGCGTCACGCTCGACCTCACGTACCTCGAATTCGAGCTGCTGGCCCACCTGGTGGCACATCCCCACCGGGTCCACACCCGCGACCAGCTGGTGACGACGGTCTGGGGCTACGGGCACGTGGGCGACGGGCGCACCGTCGATGTCCATGTCGCCCGGCTGCGCCGCAAGCTGGGCGCGGAGCACCGCCGGTCGATCCAGACCGTGCGGCGCGTGGGGTACAAGTACACGCCCTGACGCGCGTACGGGCAGGAGGCTCCGGCCTCGGGACCTCCTGCCGCCTCGTGGGGCGCGGACGTTCAGCCGCGCGTTTCCGCCGGCACCGCTTCCGTACCGGGCCCGGCCGGCTCCGCGGGCTCTCTGTGCTCCGGGGCAGGCAGCCGGGACAGTCCGCGCGGCACCCGCCAGTTCCGCTCGCCCAGGAGTGCCATGGCCGAGGGCAGCAGCACCATCCGGACGATCGTGGCGTCCAGCAGCACCGCGACCGCGAGGCCGACACCCATCTGCTGCATGTCCTGCATGGACAGGGTCCCGAAGACGGAGAAGACCGCCACCATGATCGCCGCGGCGCCCGTCACGGCTCCCGCGGTGCGCCGGATGCCCGTGTCGATGGCCGACCGGGTGTCCAGCCCGCTGTCATGGGCCTCGCGGATCCGGGAGACGACGAACACGTGGTAGTCCATGGACAGGCCGAACAGGACCACCAGCACGAACAGCGGCATCCAGGACTCGATGGCGCCGACGCCCTCCGAGCCGATGAGACCGGCGCCCCAGCCGTGCTGGAACACGGCGGTCATCACTCCGTACGCGGCGGCGACGGAGAGCAGGTTGAGCAGGACGGCGGTCACCGCGATCACGTAGGAGCGGAAGCAGAACAGCATGAGCAGGAAGGTCACGGCGGTGATGAAGGCGAAGACGGGCAGGATGCCGCGCTTCAGCTGGTCGTTGAAGTCGACGGACGAGGCCAGCTCACCGGTCACGTAGGCCTCGGCGCCCGTCCCGCCGAAGGCGTCGGGCAGCCGCCGGTCGCGCAGGTCGGCCAGATCTTTCTCACCGTCCGGCAGCGGGACCTCGATCTCGGCGACGTTCCGCTCCCGGTGGACGGTCACCCGGGCGAACGTACTCAGCGCCGTGCGGAGTTCCGGCGCGTCGATGTCGTCGGCCCTCACCACGACGAGGGCCGGGTCGGGGCCGCCGGGGAAGCTGCCGGAGATGCGGGTGTAGGCGACGGCCAGCCGTGAGTCGGAGCCGAACTGCTGCTCCAGGCCGAGCTGTTCGGTCTTCATACCGAGGGCCGGGGCGGCCAGCGCGAGCAGTACGACGACGGAGGCGACGGCGAAGAGCTTCGGCGCGCCCAGGACCGGCCGCAGCACCTTGCCCGCGATGCCGCCGCTCGGCCGCTTCCCGCGCCTGCCGCGCCGGTTCAGCAGCGGCACGCGTCCCGCGTCGATCCGGTCGCCGAGCCAGGACAGCAGGGCCGGCAGGACGGTCACGGAGCCGAGCACGGCGATGAGGACGACGATGATCGTGGCGAGCGCGAAGCCCTTGAACAGCAGCAGCCCGGACAGGAACATGCCGGCCATCGCGACCATGACGGTGAGCCCGGAGACGAGCACGGCGCGACCGCTGGTGGCTGCCGCGATGCGCAGCGCGGTCTCGGCGTCACGCCCCGCCGCGCGCTCGTCGCGTTCGCGCCGCAGGTAGAAGAGGCAGTAGTCGACGCCGACGGCGAAGCCCATCAGGAACATCACGGAGTACGTCGTCTGGTAGAGGTGCAACTGGTGGCTGGCGAGCGACAGCAGGCCGAATGCGGCCATGCAGGCGGTCAGCGCGAGCCCGACGGGCAGCAGCGCGGCCACGACGGCGCCGAAGGCCACCAGCAGGATGCCCAGCGCCAGGGGCACGGCGGTGTACTCGGCCTTCCTGAAGTCCTCGGAGAGCAGATCGCCGAGCCACTTACCGGCGCTGGCCTCGCCGAACTGGTGGATGTGGACGTCACCGCGGTGCGCGCCGACCTCGGACACCACGTCCAGCACGGGTTGCACCCGGTCCGCCGCGGTCGCCGCGTCGCCCTTCATCTCGAAGGTGAGCAGCGCGTCCCTGCCGTCCCTCGACACGACCGGATCCGCGAGGCCCTGGACCTCACCGGTCCCGCGCAGGGCCGTGGCGAGTTCGCCGGCCGCCGTCCGCCACTCACCGGCCCGGCGCGCGGACACCATGACCAGCTCCCCGGCGGGACGGCCGAGCCCGGCGTCCTCCAGGATGCGTTCGGCCCGGGCGGAGTCTCCGGCACCGTTCTCCGACTCGGACATCTCGACCATGCCTGACGCCCCACCCGCGCCCGCTGCGAGCACGACGAAGAGCAACCAGCCGAGAACGGCCGTCTTACGGTGGTGTGCGCTCCACACACCGATGCGTGCCGCGAGGTTGCGCCTCATACGGTGTCGCCTCCTGGGATGAGCGTCGAACAGGACGCCTCCGAATCTAGGAACGGCGTGCCCGGCGCCCCAGCCGCCGGGCCCCCCACTCCGGGGAGCACAGGGCGAGGTCCCGGGGTGGTGCCAGGTACACCCCGCCCGGGTGGTGAAACGGCTGATGGTCGCGGGACTGCGCGGGTGACACTGATCGCCGGACGGGACCCGACGGTCCCGGCGAGGGGAGAGAACACGATGACCGCGACACGTGCGACACGGGCGACACGAAACCGGGTACGGGGCTCGCTGCAGGACGCCGGGCGGGCGTTCGTCCTGTCGTTCGCGAGCATCGCGGGATCGACGACCCTGTTCGTCCTGTCGGTGCTCTCGATCGTCTTCGTGCTGCTGGGCGTGGGGCTGGTCACCACCCCCTGGATCACGGAGGCGGTGCGCAGGCACGCCGATCGGCGCCGGTCGCTCGCGGCCACCTGGTCGGACGTCCGCATCCCGGTCGCCTACCGGCCGTTCCCCCGCGATCCGCGCACCGGATTCACCGGACAGGTGGAGCGCACCACGCTGATACTGAAGGACCCCGCGACGTGGCGGGACCTGCGGTGGCTGTTCGTGGACATGACGGCCGGTTACGTACTCCTGGTCCTGGCCTGCGCCCTGATGGTCTACCCGGTGGAAGGACTCGTACTGGCGGCCGGTCTGTGGCGGGTCTTCGAGGACGACGCGTACTGGTACGGCTTCGTGCCGGTCAGCGGCCAGGCGACCGCACTGGCGGCGGCCGGCCTCGGTGTCGTCCTCTTCCACGTCGGCCTGTGGACGACCCGGCCGCTGCTGCGACTGCACTTCGTGCTCGCCCGCGCGATGCTCGCGCCCACCCACGAGCAGGAACTGGCGCTGCGCATCGACCGGCTCACCGAGACCCGGTACGAGGCCGTGGACACCGCGGCGTCCGAACTGCGGCGCATCGAACGGGACCTGCACGACGGGGCGCAGGCCCGGCTGGTCGCCATGGGCATGCATCTGGGCACCATCGAGGCACTGATCGAGAAGGACCCGGCGCAGGCGAAGAAGCTGCTGGCGACGGCCCGCGAGTCCTCCGCCGAGGCCCTCACCGAACTGCGTGACCTCGTGCGGGGCATCCACCCGCCGGTCCTCGCCGAGCGTGGGCTCGGGGACGCGGTGCGCGCCCTGGCGCTGCGGCTGCCCCTCGCGACGGAGGTGACGGTGGAACTCACGGGCCGCGCCGAGGCACCCGTCGAGTCCGCCGCGTACTTCGCCGTCAGCGAGACCCTGACGAACGCGGTGAAGCACGCGGGCGCCGACCGCATCTGGGTGGACATGCACCACGCCGGGGGCATGCTGCGGATCTCCGTCACGGACAACGGCAAGGGCGGTGCGGCCATCGGATCAGGCTCGGGACTGAGCGGAATCGAACGCCGACTGGGTACATTCGACGGCGTACTGGCCGTCAGCAGTCCTGTGGGCGGTCCCACCATGGTGACCATGGAGATCCCTTGCGCGTTGTCCTAGCCGAAGATCTCTTCCTGCTCCGCGACGGCCTGGTGCGCATGCTCGAAGCCTACGACTTCGAGATCGCGGCAGCGGTGGAGACCGGGCCCGAACTCTCCAGGGCCCTGGCCGAGTTGGAGCCGGACGTCGCCGTCGTCGACGTCCGGCTCCCGCCGTCCCACACGGACGAGGGCCTGCAGTGCGCGCTGACCGCCCGGCGCGCGCGGCCCGGGCTCCCGGTGCTCGTCCTGTCCCAGCACGTGGAGCAGTTGTACGCGCGAGAGCTGCTGGCCGACGGCAACGGCGGCATCGGCTACCTGCTGAAGGACCGGGTGTTCGACGCGGACCAGTTCATCGACGCGGTGCGCCGGGTGGCGGCGGGCGGCACGGCGATGGATCCGCAGGTGATCTCGCAGCTGCTGTCCCGGAGGTCGCAGGACAAGCCGATGGCCGGTCTCACCCCCCGGGAGCGTGAGGTCATGGAGCTGATGGCGCAGGGCCGTTCGAACGGCGCGATCGCGTCGCAGATGGTCATCACGGAGCGTGCGGTGGCCAAGCACACCTCGAACATCTTCGGGAAGCTCGACCTGCCGCCGTCGGACGACGACAACCGCCGCGTGCTCGCGGTACTCGCCTACCTCGACCACGGCTGACCCGGCGGGCGGCTCCGCGGCCGCGTTCGTGTGAGACAGGACCCGTGGCCGTTTCAGGTGTTCGAACCGTTACGGCCGTGGAGAGTTGCACGAATTCCGCACGGTGCTGAACGGACCCGCCGCCGGGTCCGTATGGAACGTCACGCTTCTGACTCGAAGCAGAGGAGTTCCATGGGACGCACATCGCGCAAGAAACGTTCGACACTGGCCAACCGGGCGATGGCCGCCTCGGCCGCACTGCTTCTGGGCGGGGGTGGGCTGGTCGCGGTCAATGTCTACGCAAGTGCGGGAGAAGGCGCGTCCGGCGCGCCTCCGGGACGGTCCTGGAACGCGGGTCGCCAGATGTCCACCATCGACTGCCCCGACGCGAATATCGCCCTTCCCGATGTGCCCGGCGGGGCCCGTCCGGAGGTCGATCGCGAACTGGCGGCCATGGATACGCAGATCACCGACGCCTACCGGCAGTTCGCGGACCGGAAGGAACAGATCGCCCGGGATCCGGACCTGGCGGAGAACGCGGTGCTCGGGCCGTTGAGGAGCAAGCGCGCCGCCAGCCTCGACCGGATCGGCATCGCGATCGAGCGCACCGCGAGGGCCCGCCCGCAGAACCTGGACGGGCTGGCGCCGTGCAGTCTGCGCGCCGACGACCCGGGCGACGAGGGTGGCGACGGCGGCGAGGGCCAGGACGGCGGCCAGGGTACCGACCAAGGCGCCGATCAAGGACAGGACGGCGGCCAGGGTACCGACCAGGGCCAGGACGGCGGCCAGGGTACCGACCAGGGCGCCGGCCAAGGACAGGACGGCGAACAGGATCAGGGCGGCGACCAGGGGGGCAACGGCCCCGAGGCGTCCGATTTTGTCGACATCGAGTCCGTTCAGCCCAATGTCGACCGCCCGCGCAATCGCCGGGGTGCCTCTCGCGGCACGTTCACGACCGACTGCGGCCGTAATGAGAACGGGAAATTCAACCCGGACAACGTCATCGCCGCTCCCGGAGTGAGCAACGGCGCCCACCACATGCACGACTACGTCGGAAACCAGGCCACGGACGCCTTTTCCGGTGACGACGATCTGGCCGGCGGAGAGACGACCTGCCGGAATCAGGGTGACAGATCGACCTACTACTGGCCGGTGCTGCGCCTCCAGAACGGGGAGGACGAGAACGACGTGGGCGCCGATGGCGGCGGCAAGGACCAGAACACCGGGGAGATCCGGACTCCGTCCCAGGTCACGCTGAAATTCGTCGGCTCCCCGGCAGGAAAGGTCACGGCGATGCCGCGCTTCCTGCGGATCATCACCGGCGACGCCAAGGCCTTCACCAACGGGGACGCCAATGCCAACGCCTCGTGGAGCTGCACCGGGTTCGAGGACCGGCAGCTGAAGGACAAGTACCCGATCTGCCCCGAAGGCAGCCAGGTGGTGCGCTCCTTCGCCTTCCAGAGCTGCTGGGACGGCCGGAACACCGACAGCGCCAACCACCGCACCCATGTGGCGTTCGCCCAGGACGACGGGCGGTGCCCGAACGGATTCAAGGCCATCCCGCAGCTGGTGCAGCGCATCGTGTACGACGTGCCGCCGGGCCCCGGCTTCGCCGTCGACTCCTTCCCGGAGCAGCTGCACAAGCCCGTCACCGATCACGGTGACTTCATCAACGTGTTCGACGACCAGCTGATGAGGAAGGTGGTGAGCTGCGTCAACGGCGGACGCAAGTGCCGCTGACGCGGACCTGACGCCCCCGTTTCCCCCACACAGCGGCACCTCCCCCTGTTCCTGCGCGGTCAGCTCCCGTGGTGACCGGAGTGCCCGCCCTCGCTCCCCCCACCGCCACTGTTCCCCGAGTGGTGCGGCGAGGCGGTCTCCACCGTCCCCCCGAGCCGGCCGCGCAGCGCCGCGACCACCTTCGCGTCGCCGACCGCGACCCACTTCCGGCCGACGAGGTAGGAGCCGCCGTAGTCGTTGGCCTCGTTGATCCACTCCCGCTGGCCGCGGTCGGTGGCGAACGTGGCCAGCACATAACGCCCCTCGCCGGTGGCGCAGTCGGCCTGGCGGATCTCCTCGGCGTCGGTCTGGAGGTCGGGCTCGCACCGTGCCTTCGCCGCCAGTTGCTCCAGGGTGCCGCTCGCGGCCGGCGGTACGGCGGGCTCGTCGTCGCCGTCCGCTCCGCCACCGCACGCGGCGAGCAGGACCAGCCCCGCCAGTACGGCTCCGGCGGCCCGCAGGCCCTGCCCTCGTCGCCACTCCGACTGCTTCACCATCGGGCCATCGTGCCCCGGTGGCCCCCTCCGGCGCGCCGAAACCACGGATTGCGGCGGGGTGTCAGCGCAGCGCGACGGCCGGGCTCACCACATACCGCCGTCGTCGGCCTGCCGGAGGCGGGGGCGACCCGGTGTGCGGTGAACGGCCGCACGGGACGGCTCGCACTCCAGGGCTTTCCACGGCTCCAAGGCCCCAAGGCACTCCAGGGAAACTCCGGGGCGCTCCACGGCACTCCGGGGTGACCATCGCACCATTCGCTCGTTCTGCTGAACGTGCCCCCACTGCGAGCAGTACCGTCCTCGGCCGGACACCCGTACGCGGAACAGGCCGGTGCGGAGCGGGCCGAGGCAGCCCTCACGGAGCACTACGCCCGGCTCGTCAGGATCGGATATCTCATCCTTCCGCCCACACTTGGCCGCAACCGTCGCGTCCTGACCGCCCATTGGCTCGTCCAGCGGTCATTGCCCAGGGCCCGCCCCACGAATCCGGAGGCGGCGCCTGCGCCGGCTTCGGAGATCCCTCGCGCCCCGGACGTCCCGGCGGACGCGGGGCGGGCGTACGCGTGTGTACGGCTGCGGGTGGTGCGTGCCGCGCTGGAGGCGGGTCTTCCGCTGCGCCGGTTCGCCCTGCCCCGCCGGGTGCAGTTGCCCCCCTTGCTGCCCCAGGTGTGGGGGCTGCGGCTGTTCCCGCACTCCTGCGGGGCGGACGAGCTGGCCCTGGAGCAGGCGCTGGCCGGGGTCTCCGGCCCCTGCCGGGCCGCCCATGTGCTGCGAGGGCTGGAGGGGCTCGATGACCCGGAGGTGTGCCGGGTCCTCGGTGTGGCGGGCGTGTCCGAGCCGGAGGCGGCGCTGCGGGAGGCCGACGCGCTCCCGGCCCGCCACGCGCTCCTGGCGTCACCGGAGTTCGACGCGTGTTCGCTGCAGGTCAGGCCGACCGATCCGGCCCGGCGCCGGCGGTTCGGGCGTGCCCTCGTCGCGGGGCTGGCCGCCCTGCTGGTGTGCGGGACGCTGCTGCTGATGCCGGACGACGGCCTGCGCGGCCCGCAGGCCGCGTCCCCGCTTCACTCCCGTCACAGGGCCGCCGAACAGGCCGTGGATCCCTCGGCGCTGCACCGGGTGGCCGCCGGCTTCTGGCGGAGCTCGGCCCGTACCGACTTCACCGCCTGGCCCACGCGTGGTCACCGCGCCGGGGACAGCAGGCTGCTGGGCCGCGCCCTCGCCGCGTGGGCGCGGCCCGGCCCGGGGGTGGCCTCCTCGGCGACGCCAGGGACACCGGCCGGACCGCCGATGGGCCCGCCGCAGCTGCTGTACGCGGGCGAGGTCGGCCCGGTTGTCGTGGTGCTGTTCCACGACGGGCTGCGCATCGTGCGCTACGCCGAGCCGCGCGACGCCGGTCCGGCCGGGGGTGTCGCCCTGGACTTCGCCCGGGTGGACGGCGCGGACGCGGTGGCCGCGAGCGCGCTCGTCGTGCAGCGACGCGGCGGCCGGATCCGTTACCTCACCGCTCCCTGGGTGCGCGAGGTGGCCGTACGGGACCTGCTCGTGCCGCGCGAGGCGGCGCGGCCACTGCACCGCGACCCGGACGGGGTGACCGACGCGCTGACCGGGCCCGGGGGTCCGGCCGGCTGCCACTCCTGGCAGGTCCTGGAGGTCCGGGACGCCACGGGGGTGCGGCTGCTGACGGACCTCGGCGAGCTCACGCCCGTGCGCCTCACCTCGGGTACGCCGTCCGCTCCGCACGATGTGGCGGGCCCGGCCGAGCGGGAGAGCTGGGCGCGCACCGCCTGTCTCCTGCCCGCGGTGCGCTCGAACGGGGTCCGGTCGGTGAACTCCTGGCCGTACGCGAGGCAGCGGCTCCCCGAGGGGGAGGGGGCCGCACTGTGGCTCTGCACCCGGGCGGAGACCTGGCGGGGCACGGGGAGCAGGGCGCTGGCCCAGTTCCAGCCGCCCGGGGGGCCGGGCGGCACCCGCGCCCCGGGGACGGTCGCGGCCCACGCCCAGGACTCGCCCGACTGCGGGGTACGCCGCCCCCGGGTGCTGGCGGGCGTGCTGTGGAGGTCGGCCGGCGGGCGGTGGTACGTACTCGCCGCGGGCTCCCGGCAGTTCGCCTCCCTCTCCGCGACGGGCGGGGTCCGGGGGCGGACGGAGGGGCGGCTGCTGGCGGTGCGCGCCCGGGCGGGCGACCGGGCCCGGCTGGACGGGCTGCTGGCGGACGGCAGCCGGGTACGGGCCCTGCGCTGACGGGCCGGGGCGCAGCCGGTCCCTCGCCTGGGACGGCGGCTCGGCGGGCAGCCGCCCCGTCCTCGCGAACCGGCCGGTGGGGCTGGGCCCGGGGGCCGGTGACCTGTCCCGTTAGGCTGTCGGCATGACGACCGGTGAGCGGCGCAGGATGGGCGTCGACGAGCGCAGGCAGCAGTTGCTCGGCGTCGCGCTGGAGCTGTTCAGCCACCGTTCGCCCGACGACGTGTCGATCGACGAGATCGCGGCGGCCGCCGGTATCTCGCGTCCGCTCGTCTACCACTACTTCCCGGGGAAGCAGAGCCTGTACGAGGCGGCGCTCGCGCGGGCCGCCGACGAGCTGGCCGGCCGCTTCCTGGAACCGCACGAAGGTCCTCTGGGGGGACGGCTGTTGCGGGTGATGGGCCGGTTCTTCGACTTCGTGGAGGAGCACGGCCCCGGCTTCGCCGCGCTGTTGCGGGGAGGTCCGGCAGGCGGCTCCTCCACGGCCAACGCCCTGATCGACGGGGTACGGCAGGCCGCGTACGAGCAGATCGTCGCGCATCTCGGGGTCGAGACACCCCCCGCGCGACTGGAGCTGGTCGTGCGGTCCTGGGTGTCACTGGCGGAGTCGACGGCCCAGCTCTGGCTGGACGGGAAGCGGATCGCGCGCGCCGAGCTGGAGTTGCAGCTGGTCCACGACTTCGCGGCGCTGGCCGCCGTCAGCGCCGCGTACGACCAGGAGATGGCGGGGATCATGCTGCGGGTCTTCGCCCAGGAACCCCCGGACGGCCCCTTCGGCGAGCTGCTGGCGCGGCTCTCCGTGCTGGCGCCCGCCGCCCCGGCCCAGCGGCTTCCTCAGTCCTTCCGGTAGGACGCGTCCAGGTCCCTGACCTCGGCCGAGGCGTGGACGGTGAGACCGTCCACGGGCTTCAGGTGCCCGGCCAGCAGTTCCAGGACGGCTTGTGTCAGACGTGCCTTGGTCTCGGGGGCCCGGCCGGGCAGCATCGCGATCGAGACGTTCACGACACAGTCGCCCGCCGGGGCGTCACCGACGACGGACTCCTCGGCCCGGTGGAACCGGGTCTTGCAGGCGGGGACCTCGGTCGACACCGTCTCGGCGACGAGCGGGTGCAGGGCGAGGGCGAAGCCGCGGCGGTCGAAGCTGTCGTCGAGCTCGGCGGAGTAGTCGACGGTGATCTGCGGCATCAAACGCTCCTGGTGCGGGGACGGGTACGCATACGTGTACGGCGTGCATGTTCGTGTACGACGTCAGCTTCGCGTGCTCACGCCGCCCGCGCAAGGGACCCACCGCCGGACGGACGGCCGGCCCCCGGCTCCGGGCCGACGAGGCACGGAGCCGGGGGCCGGCCGGTGGGGAAGGGAGGTCAGCGCCGGGAGAACACGGCGACCGTGCGACCCGGCACGGTGAAGCCGCCCGACTTCCCCTCGTACGAGGACTTCTTGACCGTGGCGTCCGCGCCCGCCGCCTGGACGGGGTGCAGGGCGTACGCCTTTCCGGCCAGTTCCGGGATCTCCTGGCTCTGCGTGGCCGGGGTGGCGTTCATGACGACGACCAGCTCGCCCAGGCGCATGGTGATCACGCCGGGCGTCTCCCGCGTGCCCGAGAGCGGGAAGGACAGGGCCGTCTGCACCTGTTCCGTGGTGGCCAGGGAGAACTCCTTCTCGGTGGTGCGGATGGTGAGCAGGTCCTGGTATGCGGCGGACGCTCCCGTGATCTCGGCGCACCCGGGGGTGAGGGTCGCGGCGGTCAGCAGCGGCTTGCCGTAGGACCACTTGTCCTTGTTGTCGGCGGCGGGCGGGAGTCCCCGTCCGAAGCCGTTGCCCTCGCGGCAGTCCCAGTGCAGGGCGTTGTACCAGTCGCCGCTGTCGTACGAGTTGCGGTCGAGCGACTTGGAGCGCAGCAGGTCGGAACCGGCCTGGGAGAGCGACGGACCCTGCGAGAGGGCCGCGGTGGCCATCGCCAGGACCTGCATGCGGGCCCGGTCGGCGGTGGTGGTGCCGGTGGGCAGCTTGAAGGCGAGGGCGTCGTAGAGGGACTCGTTGTCGTGGGCGTCGGCGTAGGCGAGGGCGTCGCCGGGGGCCGCCGCGTATCCGGCGGGGGCCCCGTTGTAGTCGACGGCCGAGCCCTTGACCGTGCGGCCCTGGGTGTCGGTGAAGGTGTAGTCGGCGAGGCTGCCGGTGAGCCCGACCTTGACCAGGTCCTGGTAGTGGAGCAGCCGGGCCTTCTGCTCGGCCTCGGTGCCGTTGGCGGGCGAGGTGTTGGGGTCGGTGTAGAGGCCGGAGGCGAAGCCCTGGACGCGGGGGTCCTCGTCGAAGGGGCCGCCGCCGCGCACGGCGTCGCGGGCCCGGTCGGAGAAGGTGGCGATGCCGGTGCCGGCCATGTTCTTCTGGGTGGCCTGGACGAAGCGGGCGTCGTCGGCGATCTCACCGAAGTTCCAGCCCTCGCCGTACAGGATGATCTCCTTCCCGTCGACGCCGTCCTCGGCGACGGTCAGCTCGTCGAGGGCCTTGCGGACCGCGAGGATGTTGGCCTTCGGGTGGTGTCCCATGAGGTCGAAGCGGAAGCCGTCGACCTTGTACTCCTTGGCCCACGTGACGATCGAGTCCACGACGAGCTTGCCCATCATGGTGTTCTCGGTCGCGGTGTTGGCACAGCAGGTCGAGGTGGCGACGGTGCCGTCCTCCAGGAGCCGCTGGTAGTAGCCGGGCACGATCCTGTCGAGGACGGACTTGTCGTCCTGGCCGGAGGCGACGGTGTGGTTGTAGACGACGTCCATGACGGTCCGCAGCCCGGCGCCGTTCAGGCCCTGGACCATCCGGCGGAACTCGACGGTGCGCCTGGTGCCGTTCGGGTCGGAGGCGTACGAGCCCTCGGGGACGGTGTAGTGCAGCGGGTCGTAGCCCCAGTTGAAGGCGTCCTTCGCGGCGGCCTTCGTGACGCAGGCCTGCTGTTCCTCGGAGTCGGGGGCGTAGACGGACAGCTCGCAGGCGGGCTTCTGCTGGTCGGACTTCTTCTCCGGGATGGTCCCGATGTCGAAGGCGGGAAGCAGGTGCACGTAGCCGGTGCCGGAGTCGGCGAGCTCCCTGAGGTGCTTCATCCCGTCGGAGCGGGTGTCGGTGAAGGCGAGGTACTCACCGGGGTGCTCGGAGGTGCTGTCCGCGATCGAGAAGTCACGGATGTGCAGTTCCTGGATCTGCGCGTCGCGCAGCGGTTCGGCCGCCGGCTTCTTCAGGGCGGACCAGCCGCGCGGCGCCAGCTCCGGATCGTCGAGGTCGACGACGAGGCTCCGGGCGGAGTCGGTGGTCAGCGCGGTGGAGTAGGGGTCGGTGACCTTGTTGGTGACCAGCTTCTGGACGGTGGGCGCCCAGACCTGGACGGAGTACCGGTAGGGCTTGCCCGCCCAGGACTTCTTCCCGGTGACCGACCAGACGCCGGTGCGGTCGTCGCGCCGCATCGGGACGGTCTTCCCGTCGAGTTCGAGCGAGACGGTGCGGGCGGTGGGGGCCCAGACGGAGAGCGTCGGGGTGCCCTTGCGGAAGACGGGCCCGAGCGCGGCCCCGCTCGCGGCCTTCCCGTACAACTCGTCCAGTACGCCCGCGGTCTGTACGCCGGTGGCGGCGAGCAGGGCGCCGTTGGCGGCGCGCTGGGTGGCGATCAGCTGGCCGCGCAGGGACGCGCGGACCCTGTCCCGGTCACGGGTGTCGACGGTGAACGCCGGGTAGTCCCTGAGGTGCGGGTACTTCGCCTTCTGGGCGGCGGTGAGCTCCGTCGCACCGAGCCGGAGCCACCGGCCCTCGTCGGAGAGCGCGCCGTCGACGACGGAGATGCCGCCCTCCTTCGCGTACACGAGCTGCTGGCTGGTGGCGTCGGTGGCCTTCACCTTCCACACGACGGTGTCCGCGTCGATCCACTGGGCCTCGGCCTTGGTGAGGTCGGGGGTGGGCACGCCGCCCGCCTGCGGCAGCAGGTATCCGGGCTTCCCGCCCAGCATCCAGACCTCGTGCCCGTAGGTGGCGATGTCCAGGGACTGGTCGCTGGGCAGGTCCTTCTCGTCGCCCTTGTGGAGGATGTAGCTGAGCGAGGTGGCGCCGTCGGTGAGCGGGACCTCGAAGGTGGCGCCGAAGGCGTCGGTCCGCACGGGCTGCAGGGGCTTCGCCCAGTCCGTGGGGGCGGCGGCTCCGGTCCAGGTGTGCAGGCCCCAGCCGTCGTAGTTCCCGTCGGCCCGGTGGTAGTGCAGGACGGCCTTGGAGGTGTCCTGCGGCGGCTCGGCGCCCTCGGGCGCTTCGGTGGCCTGGCCGTCCTTGCCCTGCTCGACCCAGACCTGTCCGGTCCTCGCGAGGTCGATCGTGCGCTGTGGCCCGTCCGCGCTCCCGGCCTTCTCGACCGTGTACGGGACGGTGGAGGCACCCTCGTCGAGGTCGATCCAGGCGAAGGCGCCGTAGGCGTCCCGGCCGATGAAGTCGGCGCTCCTGTCGCCCGACTTCAGTTGCCAGCCCTCGTAGTCGCCGTCCGCGCGCCTGTAGTGGACGAGGGCGTGGTCGCGTTCGACGGCGACGGGCTTCGGGGCCGGCGGGGCCTGGCCCGCGGTGGAGGAGGCGAGGACGCTCGACGTGCGTCCTGCCCGGTCGACGACGACGGCCTTGTAGCGCAGCGCGGTCCCGGCCTCCACCGACTCGTCGAGGTGCTGGGTGACCTTGTACGGGGCGTGGTCGGCGGAGCCGAGGGTGCGCCACTTCCCGTTGCCGGTCTGCGCGGCGAACACGACGCGGTTCAGGTCTCCACCGTCCACGTCGGCGCTGATCTCGACGGTGCCGGTGGCTCCGGCGGCCGGGGCCTTCAGGGTGACCGAGGGCTTGGTCGCGGGGGCGCCGAGCGGCTTGCCGGCGCGGAGCACGACGCTGGACAGCGCGGGCACCGTGACCTCGAGGGTCTTGTCCGCGCCGCTGCGGACGGTGCCGGAGCCGCCGTACAGCGTCCGGAAGTCCATGCCGGCGGACTCGGTGGCGAGCTTCACGGTCTTCGCCTCGGTGCCGTTGTTGGCGGCGACGACGTATTCGTACGGGCGCTTGGTGTCCGTACGCGAGAAGGCGTAGACGGAGTCCTTCGCGTAACGCTCGGTCTGCACGCCGTCGCGCAGCGCCGGGTGCTCCGCGGTGAGCTTCGACAGGGTGGCTATGGAGCGGTAGAGCGGGTGCTTCGTGTCGTACGCGTCGAAGGCGTGCGTACGGTCGGTGCCGATCTGGTCGTCGTCGAGGTAGTCGGCGGCCTTCGAGGCGAAGAGGGGCTGGCGGGCGTCCTTGTCGCCGCCGGCGCCGGTGTAGCCCTGTTCGTCGCCGTAGTAGACCACCGGGTTGCCCCGGCCGAGGAACATCAGCTCGTCGGCCAGGCGTGCGCGGTCGAGCAGTTCGGCGTCGTCGGCCTTCGGGTTGTCCTGCTTCAGGAAGGTGCCGATCCGGCCCATGTCGTGGTTGCCGAGGAAGGTCACCTGTTCGTAGGCGTTGGCCTTGTCGGTGGTGTAGCGGTAGTCGTCACCGTAGACGGCCGCGAGCTTCGAGGCGGGCGCGCCCTGGGAGGCGTACTGGCGGGCGGCTTCCTGGAAGGGGAAGTCGAGCGTCGCGTCGAGGCGGCCCCGCGTGACGTAGGGCGAGGTGATCGCGGTGTCGGCGGAGTAGACCTCGCCGAACATGAAGAAGTCGTCGCGCCCGTGCTTCGCCGCGTAGCCGTCGAGGGCGGTCGCCCACTGGGTCCAGAAGTCGAGGTCGACGTGTTTGACGGTGTCGATGCGGAAGCCGTCGATGTCGAAGTCGCGGACCCACTTCTCGTAGATCTTCTCCATGCCGGAGACGACCTCGGGACGCTCGGTCCACAGGTCGTCGAGGCCGGAGAAGTCGCCGTACCCGGTGGACTCGCCGGCGTAGGTCGAATCGCCCCGGTTGTGGTACATCGTGGTGTCGTTGAGCCAGGACGGGACCTTCTCGCCCGTGTTGGCGGGGGTGTACGGGAAGGAGCCGGCGTCCACCTGCGCCATGCCCGCGGCGTCGTCGAACGGGCGGCCGTCCTTGTCGAGGTACGGGAAGGCGCCCTTGGGCTTGTAGCCGTACTTCTTCTCGGCGTAGTCGACGGTGTCGGCGGTGTGGTTGGTGATGACGTCGAAGAAGACCTTCATGCCCTTGCCGTGGGCCTTGTCGATCAGCTTCGCCAGGTCGGCGTTGGTGCCGAAGTGCGGGTCGACCTGGGTGAAGTCGGTGATCCAGTAACCGTGGTAGCCGGCCGAGGCGTTCTCGCCGGTGCCCTGGACGGGCCGGTTCCTGAAGATGGGGGCGAGCCAGATCGCGGTGGTGCCGAGGCCCTTGATGTAGTCGAGCCGCTGGGTGAGGCCCTTGAGGTCACCGCCCTGGTAGAAGCCCTTGTCCGTGGGGTCGTAGCCGGTCTCCAGCCGCGAGCCGGTCAGCCCGCCTCGGTCGTTGGTGGTGTCGCCGTTGGCGAACCGGTCGGGCAGCACGAAGTAGAACTGCTCGCGGGTCAGGTCGTGCCTGGCCGGCTCCTGGGCGAGCTTCGCGTCCGAGGGCGGGGCCGGGGGTCTGTGCGCGGCGGACGCGGATGCCGCCGGTACGACGGGGAGCAGCGCCGCGCACAGTGCGGCTACGGCTCCCCGCCGGAGGGTGGTTCGGGACACGGGCGGGTACTCCTCGGCTTTCGGGGTCGGGCGGTGTGGAGCGGTGCGGGCCGGGGACGCTCACCCTCGCGTCCCCGGCCCGCCGGACGTACGGGTCAGCCGCGCCAGACGTCGGAGGTCAGCGTGGCCTTGCCGGAGGCCGGCACGGTGGCGGTGCGGTTGGCGCCGCTCTCCCAGGTGACGTTGCCGCTCGCGTCCTTGCGGACGTACTTGTAGGCGAACGTCGTCCCGGCGGGCAGGCCGACGTCGAGCTTCCAGACGGGGTACGTCGCCGGGTCGAGCTTCAGGGCGCTGCCGGGGTGCCAGTTGCCGAGCGCGGCCTGGTCGCCGGTGACGTAGATGTTCTGGCCGGGGACGGTGGTGGCGTTGACGCCGAAGGAGGCGCCGGACTGCCCCGTCCCGGGGTTCGGGTCCGGGGTCGTGCCACCGCCTCCGGCGCAGGTGCGGGCCCCGGCGTGCAGGGCGAGGGCCGTGTTCGCGCCGAGGGTGGCGGTGAACTGCCCCGAGCCGTTGACGGTGACGCCCTTGCCGGACTGGACGTCGCAGTAGTCACCGGCGGGCAGGGAGCTCTGGAACGTGCGGGTCAGCGGGGACCCTTCGTGGTTGATCGCGACATAGCCCTTGGTGCCCCGGCCGAAGGCGATCTGGTCGCCGCCGTTGTCCCACCAGTTCGAGACGGCCTGGCCGCGGGTGGCGTTGCGGAAGCCGACCATGGAGGCGATCTCGGTCCAGGCGTGCTGGCACTTCCAGCCGTCGCTGTAGCAGGCGTTGACCTGACCGCCGTTGGGCGGGCCCGCGTCCTTGTCGGACCACTCGTAGCCGGAGTGGACGTCCGGGGAGCCGTACGGGTAGGCCAGCATGAAGACGCTCGCCAGGGTGTAGTCGGCGCCGTCCTTGTAGTTCAGGGTGTCTCCGCCGCGCTCGGTGTCGTGGTTGTCGACGAAGACCGCCGATCTGCCCGACTCCATGAAGCCCCAGCCCTCGCCGAAGTTCTTCAGGCCGGCGAGGTTCTCGTTCTTGAAGACCTGCTTGAGGCTGCGGCCGTAACGGAACTCCTGGACGTCACCGCTGCCGAGGTATTCGGAGGGCGAGACGGCTTCGCCCGCACCGTAGATCGCCTCGTGCTTCCAGTAGACGCCCGGGTTGCTGAGCCGGGACTTGATGTTCGCGAGGTCGGTGGCCGGTATGTGCTTGGCGCCGTCGATGCGGAAGCCGTCGACGCCCAGGGAGAGCAGGTCGTTGAGATAGCCGGCGATCCTGCCGCGTACGTACTCCTCGCCGGTGTCCAGGTCGGCGAGGCCGACCAGCTCGCAGTTCTGGACGTTGGCCCGGTCGCCGTAGTTGGTGATCTGCGACTGGCAGTCGTTCATGTCGCCGGCGGAGTAGGTGCCCGGGTAGTCGTACTTGGTGTACGAGGAGCCGCCCGTGCCGGTGCCCGAACCGGCCGACATGTGGTTGATCACCGAGTCGGCGATGACCTTGACGCCCGCGGCATGGCACGTGCTGACCATGTTCGCGAAGGCCGTACGGTCACCGAGCCGGCCGGCGATCCTGTAGCTGACGGGCTGGTACGAGGTCCACCACTGGCTGCCCTGGATGTGCTCCTGGGGCGGTGAGACCTGGACGAAGCCGTAACCGGCCGGGCCGAGGCTTTCGGTACAGGCCTTGGCGACGGAGGCGAATTTCCACTCGAACATCACCGCGGTGACGTCCTTCTCACCGGGCGGCGCGGCCTGGGCCGTGCCGGCGCCGCCGAGTCCGGTGGGGATGACCAGGACGGCGGCGCCGGTGACCAGGGCGAGCGAGGCAGACAGTGGTCTGCGTGCCATGACGTTCCTCCTGCGGTGGGGGAAGTGCGGGGGATGGCGGAGCAGCCTCACCGGGCAACGCGCCGTGCCGTCAAGGCTCCTGAAGGTTCTTGCAGCAAGAATGCAAAACCTGGGGTGCAGCAGACCGTACGAGTCCGGCCTGCCCTGGTCAACCCCCTGGACACGACGCGAACACACCCCGCTCATCTCGCCGAAATCTCGGAGATTTCTTCCTGCAAGGACTTACGCAATTTATTGCGGGACTGTTAAGTTCATCCCGACTCCGGCCCGGCCGGCCGGGGGGCCGGCACGCCGGGTCCCACGCGCCCGGCCGGCCGGGCCGGTCACTGCGCGGAGAGGTCCGGACGTCGCTTCCCCGCCGGCCCATCCCGGGCCGACTTCCGGACCTCTCCCGTGCGTCGGCCCGCTGGATGCGTCCCATGAGCACCGGACGACCACTGCGCACCCGCGAGCGGGTGTTCGTACGCACAGCCATCGCCTTTCGTCCTGCTCCTCTCCCTCGATTACGGCTCGCGGAGGACACCGAGACCGCCTGCACCGCGGACCACCGCCGGCGCACACCTGTCGTGAAGGGCGCAGCCCGGGCCGTCGCGGGCCTGGTGGTCGCGACCGGCCTGGGCTGATGCCGCGCCACCACCGGGCCACCGCCGCCCCGTCCTGAGCCCCCAGGAGACCGCCCCGGCTCACGGGCTACGCTCTTGCCGATCAGCGATGAGCCAGGAGGAGCGAAGAGTGCGCGACGCCGTTGTGACCCCCGGAGGGGACCGGATCCGCTGGGTGGAGCTGCCCGGGCAGGGACCGGCCCGGGTCTATGTACACGGCCTCGGCTCAACTTCCCCCGCCTACTTCGCACAGGCCGCCGCCCATCCGCTGCTCACGGGCCGCAGGTCCCTGCTCGTCGACCTGCTGGGGCACGGCATCAGCGACCGCCCGACGGACTTCGACTACCGCCTCGAAGCACACGCCGATGCACTGGCCACCGCTCTGACGCACGCGGGCGTCACCGGCGCGGAGTTGGTGGCGCACAGCATGGGCGGGTCCGTGGCCGTCGTCCTGGCCGCTCGTCACCCACGCCTGGTGTCACGCCTGGTGCTGGTGGACGCGAATCTCGATCCTTCGACGCCGGTACCCGGCGCCCCGGGGAGCGGCGGGATCGCCGCCCTCTCCGAGGCCGACTTCCTGGCGGGCGACTGGCGGCAGATCCGTGACCTGGCGGGGCCCCACTGGTGGTCCACGATGCGCCTGACCGGCCTGGAGGCTCTCCACCGCAGCGCCGTGCACCTCACCCGCGGGACCACTCCGACCATGCGTGAGCTGCTGCTGGAGCTTCAGATCCCGCGAACGTACCTGTTCCCGCAGGCCGACGGCGCGCCCGCCGACCACGGTTCGCTCACCGAAGCCGGTGTGCGCGTGGTCCCGGTCCCGGACTGCGGGCACAACATCATGCTGGACAACCCGGAAGCGTTCGCGCGCGAGACGGCCGCCGCGCTCTCGGCCTCCGGGCCGCGCGGCTGACGAGCACGTCACTGACGGAGACGCCGGACCACCGGCCACAGCACAGGCGCACAGCGTGGTGGGCCACCACGTCCCGGCGCACCGGGTCGCGGGCTCCCGCGACCCGGTGGCAGGGGTCACCGTACGAGGTCGATCTCGGCCCAGACCGTCTTGCGCGGCACCGGCCCGACGTCGACGCCCCAGCGGTCCGCGAGTGCCCCGACGATCAGCAGGCCCCGCCCCGTTTCCGCGTCGGCGGCCGGGGCGGCGCCGGGCACGGGAGGCAGCCGCTCACCCCGGGTGTCGGTGACCTCGATGCGGAGGAGCGCGTCGTGGTGGACCGAGAGGTGCACACGGAAGTCGCGGCCCGGTACGCGGCCGTGAACGACGGCGTTCGTGGCCAGTTCGCCCACGATGTGCGCGGCCGCCTCCGTGGGCAGGCCCCAGTCGCCCAGATGCGCCGTGGCGAGCAGACGGGCGAGCCTGGCACCCCGGCGGGTGGGAGAGAGCAGCACGGTGAACCGCCGAGTGGGAGTGGAATGTTCGGTTCGGGTGGTTTCTTGGGTCACGTCACTCAGCGTGGTCCCGCCTGCGTAGCGTGGGAAGCGACAGAGACGTTACGTACGGTGATTGTCCCGCTCCTGTCCGGTGCTGTCCCGGCTGTCCGGGGTGACTCGCCGGGAACGACAGAGGTTGGGCAGGAACGGCAGGCGCGTCGGAAGTGGGGCACGGATGAGCGTGGACGAGGCTGGTACGGATCGCGGGGACCACGGAGCGGACGATCACGGCTGGGACGTCGATCCGGACGACGAGTCGGGGGTCGCGATGGTCGCCACGGTGGGCCGGCAGATCAAGGCCTGGCGGGAAGCGGCAGGCATGCGTGCCGGTGAGTTCGGGGCCGCGATCGGTTACGGCGAGGACCTGGTCTACAAGGTGGAGGGCGGCAGGCGCATCCCCCGGCCGGAGTTCCTGGACAGGGCGGACGAGGTGCTGGGGGCGGGCGGGAAACTCGCGATCCTGAAGCGGGAGTTGGAGGAGGCGCGTTACCCGAAGAAGGTGCGGGACCTCGCGAAGCTGGAAGCCAAAGCCGTCGAACTGGAGGCGTATCACCACCACAACATCAACGGCCTGTTGCAGACCGAGGAGCACATGAGGGCGCTGTTCGCCTCGTGGCTACCGGCCTACACGCAGGACGAGATGGACCGGGTGGTGGCTGCTCGCTCGGCCCGACGATCCATGCTCGACCGGGTCCCACTCCCGTCACTGAGTTTTGTCCAGGAAGAGGTGACACTCCGCCGCCCGGTCGGAGGCACAATGGTTCTGCGCCGCCAACTCGAACATCTGCTGGAGGTAGGGCGGTTGCCGAACGTGGCACTCCAGGTGATGCCGACGTGTCGCGAGGAGCATCCCGGGACGGGTGGGCTGATCGAGGTTCTGAGGTTTGCCGACGGCAGTGCGGTGGGGCGATCCGAAGGCGCGTTCAACGGCCGTCCGGTCTCCGACCCGAAGCAACTGAGGATCCTCGGACTGCGCTATGGCATGATCCGGGCGCAGGCTCTTACGCCACGTGAGTCGCTGGCCTTCATTGAGCAACTGCTTGGAGAAACATGATTCACAAGCCCTCTGCCAAGGGAGCCACCGAGCTCGAGTGGCTCAGGAGCAGCTACAGCAGCAGCGGTGACGGCAATGACTGCGTCGAAGTGGCGACCGCGCTCGGAGCGGTGCATGTGCGGGACTCCAAGGATCTGCCCGGACCGCGCCTCGGGTTCACCACGACCGCCTGGGAAGCCTTCGTGACGTACGCCTCCGAGAGCTGACCGTCCCGTTACAGCTGCTCGCCGCGGGCGCCGACGGGGCCGGGCACGCGAAAGGCCGGGTCCCCCCTCCGGACCCGGCCCCTCGCTACCCGCTGCCGCACCGCCTCAGGCGCCGCGCGCCGCCGCCGTGGACCCGCGTACCACCAGCTCCGGCTGGAACACGTACTCCGTACGCTGCACCGGGCTTCCGCCGATCTCCTCCAGCAGCGCCCCCACGGCCGCCGAGGCCATCGCCTGCACCGGCTGGCGCACCGTGGTCAGCGGCGGGTCGGTGAAGGCGATGAGCTGGGAGTCGTCGAAGCCCACCACGGAGACGTCCCGGGGCACGTCCAGCCCCCTCCCCCGGGCCGTCCGGACGACGCCGAGCGCCATCAGGTCGCTGCCGCAGACGATGCCTGTGCAGCCACGGTCGAGCAGGGCGCCCGCCGCGACCTGGCCGCCCTCCACGCCGAACAGCGTGGAGCACACCATGAGTTCGGCCTCCTCGCGGGACATGCCGAGGACGGACACGGCCGCCTCGACGAACCCCTCGCGCTTGCGCCGGGAGGGCACGTAGCGCTGCGGCCCGATCGCCAGGCCGATCCGCCGGTGGCCGAGCTCGGCGAGGTGCCCGACGGCCATACGGACGGCTGCCGTGTCGTCCGGTGAGACGAACGGGGCGCTGATGCGCTCGTTGTACCCGTTGATCAGGACGAAGGGGACCCCACGGTCGCTGAGCGCGGCGTAGCGTGCCGGGTCCGCAGAGGTGTCGGCGTGCAGCCCGGACAGGAAGACGATCCCGCCGACACCGCGCTCGACGAGCTGTTCGACGAGCTCGTCCTCGGTGGCGCCGCCGGGCAGCTGGGTGCAGAGCACGGGTGTGTAGCCGTGCCCGGCGAGCACCTGCTCCACCGACTGCGCGAACGCCGGGAAGATCGGGTTGGTGAGCTCCGGCGTCACCAGCCCGATCAGCCCGGCGCTGCGCTGCCGCAGCCGTACGGGACGCTCGTAGCCGAGGATGTCGAGCGCCGCGAGCACCCGCTGACGCGTGGTGTCCGCGACGCCCGGCTTCCCGTTCAGCACCCGGCTGACGGTGGCCTCGCTGACCGCGGCCTGACCGGCGATGTCGGAGAGCCGCAGCGCCGGCCCGGTCCTGGGGGCGGGGACGGTCACACCGTCCACCACACCGTGGTGTCGGCGGGCAGTTCGAACGTGTCGCCTTCGACGGTCACCGGGGCCCCGGCGAGCAGCAGGGTGCCGGGGACGGCCATCCGGACCGGAGCGCCGGTCGTGTTGACGGTGCAGACGAAGCCCGGACGGCCGAGGGCGAGCACGCCCTCGGGGGCGGCCAGCCACTCCACGTCCGTACCGGCGCCGAGCCCCGGGTGCTCGCGGCGCAGGGCGATCGCGGCGCGGTACAGCTCCAGGGTGGAGCCCTCCCGGCCGGTCTGCGCCTCGACGGAGAGCTCGCCCCAGCCGGCGGGCTGCGGCAGCCAGCTGCCGCCGTCACCGAAGCCGTACGAGCTGCCTCCGCGGGTCCACGGGATCGGCACCCGGCAACCGTCGCGGAAGCCGTCCTGGCCCTCGGCGCGGAAGAACGACGGGTCCTGTCGGGCCTCGTCGGGCAGGTCGGTGACGTCCGGCAGGCCGAGCTCCTCGCCCTGGTACACGTAGGCGGAGCCCGGCAGTGCCAGCATCAGCAGGGTCGCCGCGCGGGCCCTTCGCAGCCCGAGCTCGCGGTCGCCCGCGGTACGGATCTGGGTTCCCAGACCCGGCGGGTTGGCGAACCGGGTGGCGTGCCGGGTGACGTCGTGGTTGGAGAGCACCCAGGTGGCGGGGGCGCCCACCGGACGCATCGCGGCGAGCGAGGTGTCGATGACCGTACGGAGCTCGTCGGCGTTCCACGCGGTGGAGAGGTACTGGAAGTTGAAGGCCTGGTGCATCTCGTCGGGACGCACGTAGTTGGCGGTGCGCTCGACGGTGGGGGTCCACGCCTCGGCGACGGCGATGCGCTCGCCGGGGTACTCGTCGAGGATGATGCGCCAACTGCGGTAGATCTCGTGCACACCGTCCTGGTCGAAGAACGGCATGACATCGTTGCCCAGCAGTTTCAGCTGGTCGTGCGCGCCCAGGTCGGGCAGTCCCTCGGCCTTGACGAGGCCGTGGGCGACGTCGACGCGGAAGCCGTCGACGCCCATGTCGAGCCAGAAGCGCAGGATCGAGCGGAACTCGTCGGCGACGGCCGGGTGCTCCCAGTTGAAGTCGGGCTGCTCCGGCGCGAAGAGGTGCAGGTACCACTCGCCGGGCGTGCCGTCCGGGTCGGTGGTCCGCGTCCAGGCGGGCCCGCCGAAGATGGACTCCCAGTCGTTGGGCGGGAGTCCGCCGTCGGCGCCCTTGCCGGGGCGGAAGTGGTAACGCTCGCGCAGGGGGCTTCCCGGGCCTTCGGCGAGGGCGCGCTTGAACCACTCGTGCTGGTCGGATGAGTGGTTGGGCACCAGGTCGACGATGATGCGCAGGCCCAGGTCGTGGGCCTCGCGGATCAGCTCGTCGGCGTCGAGCAGCGTGCCGAACATGGGGTCGATGGCCCGGTAGTCGGCGACGTCGTAACCGGCGTCGGCCTGGGGCGAGGCGTAGAAGGGGCTGAGCCAGACGGCGTCGACACCGAGGTCCCTGAGGTAGGGGAGCCGCGCGGTGATGCCCGCGAGATCGCCCATGCCGTCGCCGTTGCCGTCGGCGAAGCTGCGCGGATAGACCTGGTAGATCACCGCGTCCTGCCACCAGCCGGTGCGGTGTCCCGGGGCGTCGTCGGACGTGCCGGTGGAGGGGGCAGCGAGGTGCTGGGTCATGTCGTCCCTGGGGTGTCTGGGTGGGGAGCGGCGCCGGGACCGGGTCGGGGGTCCGGCGCCGCCGTGACGGGTGCGTTCGGTCGTACGGGCCTGGGCGCGTCAGCCCTTCACGGCTCCGGCGGACATGCCGGTGACCAGGTGCTTCTGCGCGAAGAGGAAGACCAGGGCGGCCGGGATCGCGATCAGCACGGACGCCGCGGTCATCGGGCCCCACTGGGCTCCGTACTGGTTGACGAACTTCTGCAGTCCGCCGGCGAGCGTGAGGTTCTCGTCACCGACCATGAAGGCGGAGGCGTACGCCACCTCGCCCCATGCGGTGATGAAGGAGTAGAAGGCGGTGACGGCGAGACCGGGCTTGGCGAGCGGCAGGATGAGCCGCCAGAACGTGCCGAAGGGGGTGAGCCCGTCGACCTGTCCCGACTCGTCGATCTCCTGCGGGATCGTGTCGAAGAAGCCCTTCATCATCCAGGCGCAGAACGGCACGGAGATGGTGAGGTAGGTGATGACGAGGCCGGCCGGCTGGTTGAGCAGGCCGATGCTCGACATGATGTTGTAGATCGGCACGATGAGGACGGCGACCGGGAACATCTGGGTGATCAGCAGCGTCCACATCAGCCCGCGCTTGCCGGGGAAGCGGAAGCGGCTGACGGCGTAGCCGGTGGTGGCGGAGACGAAGACGCCGATGACGGTGGAGAGTCCCGCGACGATCACGGAATTGCCGAACCAGCTCAGGAACTCGGTGT
The DNA here is from genome assembly GCF_030816615.1 of Streptomyces sp. B1I3. Taxonomy (NCBI): domain Bacteria; kingdom Bacillati; phylum Actinomycetota; class Actinomycetes; order Kitasatosporales; family Streptomycetaceae; genus Streptomyces; species Streptomyces sp. B1I3. The sequence goes on along the minus strand of NZ_JAUSYD010000001.1, from coordinate 5,762,310 downwards.
CCCTGATCAGGTTCGTGTAGTTCTCGAACGTCGTCTCTTTGAAGAAGTCCGTCGTCGTGGCGAACTTGGCAGGCTTCAGCGAGGTCAGCAGGACCCACAGCACCGGGAAGACCGCGATCACCGAGGCGATGATCAGGGTGAGGTGCAGGGCCACGGAGGCGGCCGGGGAACGGTCGCCGCGCAGCCGGGGCTTGCGTGTGCCGTGGCGGGGGGTGGTTGCCGTTGCGGTGGTCACCAGTTGTCTCCCTGCGTGCGGAGCACTCGCCGGTACACCATGGCGAAGAGCATCAGGAGTACGAGGATCAGCACGCCCCAGGTGGAGGACTGCGCGAAGTCGCGCGGGCTGATCTCGAAGGAGAATTTGTACGCCTGGGTGACCAGGATCTGGGTGGCCTCGCCGGGTCCGCCGCGGGTCAGCAGGAAGATCACCGGGAACATGTTGAAGGTCCAGATGGTGGAGAGCAGGATCACCGTGGTGGACACCGGGCGCAGTCCGGGAAGCGTGATGTGGCGGAAGCGCTGCCAGGCGGTGGCGCCGTCCATCTCGGCGGCCTCGTACTGCTCCGAGGGGATCGACTGCAGCCCGCCGAGCAGGGCGACCATCATGAACGGCACGCCGAGCCAGACGTTGACGGCGATGACCGAGAACTTGGCCCACGTCGGGTCGTTCAGCCACGGTATGCCGTCGATGCCGGCGCCACCGAGGACCTTGTTGAGCAGTCCGCGGTCCTCGTTGTAGAGGAAGCGCCAGGCGAAGACCGAGACGAAACCGGGGATGGCCCAGGGCAGGATCAGGGCCATGCGGTAGGCGGAGCGTCCGGCGATACGGCGGTTGAGGATGTTGGCGAGGCCCATGCCCAGGCAGAACGTGATGCCCACGCAGGAGACCGTCCACACCAGGGTCCAGCCGAGCGTGCCGAGGAACTGGGTACCCGTCAGCGCGTCGACGTAGTTGTCGACGCCCACGAACTCGTAGGTGGCGGGCAGTTCGTTGACACCGATGGACCGTGCGACGTTGCGCTCATTGGCGTTGGTCAGCGACAGGTAGACGCCGCGGACCAGCGGATAGCCGATGATCACGCCGATCACGATCACGACCGGGGCGACCATGACCCAGGCGTACCAGTGGACCGACATGGCCCGCCGGAGCCTGCTCGGGGGCGGGGGGTTACCAGTACCGCGGCTCCGGCCGCGGGCGACGTCGTCGCCCGCGGCCTTCGCCACCGACTGGCTGGTGTGGACAGCCATCAGCCGGCCTGCCTTCCTGGGTTACTTCCAGCCCTCGAGGAGCTTGCGGTAGGAGTCGCCGGTCGTCGAAGCGGCCTTCTCCGGCGTGGTCTGGCCGGTGAGGACCTTGGTGTACTCGGTGACGAGCGGCGCGAAGAGGCTGCCGGTCTCCGGGATCCAGGGACGCTCGACGGCGGTCTCGACGACGGGCTTGAAGAACTGGACGATCTCGCTGTCCGCGGCCTCCTGCTTGGAGTACGCCGAGGTGCGGGTCGGGAGCAGGTTCAGCTCACCGGCGGTCTGCGCCTGGGTCTCCACCGAGGTCATGTACTCGACGAAGGCGTACGAGGCCTCGAGGTTCTTGGAACCCGCGTACACGGCGAGGTTGTGGCCGCCCTGCGGGGCGCCCTGCCCGGCGGAACCGGCCGGCACCGGGGAGATGCCCAGGTTCGCCTTGTCGGTGAACTCCTTGCCGGTCAGGGTGTCGGCGACGGCCCACGGGCCGTTGATCATCATCGCGACCTTGCCGTCCTTGAACGACGACTGCATGTTCTCCCAGCCGTCGGTGGCATCGGTCTTCGCCGCACCGGAGTCGACGAGCTCCTTGACGGTCTTGAAGGCCTTGACGCCCTCGGGCTCGTCCACCGTGACGGTCTTGGACGAGGCGTCGACCAGGTCGCCGCCCTCGCCGTAGAGGAAGGAGAGGAACCAGTAGGCGTCGTCGCCGCGCAGGTAGAGACCGGTCTTGCCGGTCTTCTCCTTGATCGTCTTGGAGACGGTCTTCAGGTCGCCGATGTTCTTGGGGACCTCGACACCGGCGTCCGCGAAGATCTTCTTGTTGTAGAAGATGCCCATGGAGTCGATGACCTGCGGAACCGCGTACGTCTTGCCGTTGTACTCGGTCGACGCGGCGGCCTGCTCGAGGAAGTCGTCCTCGTCCTTCAGCGCCGAGGTGCCGTCCAGCGGAGCGAGGTAGCCGAGGTCCGCGAACTCCGGGGTCCAGGCGACCTCGGAGCGGATGACGTCGGGGGCGCCGGCGCCGGCCTGCGCGGCGTTCTTGAACTTGTTCTGCGCCTCACCGAAGGGCACGTTGACGTACTTGACGTCGACCTTCGGGTGCTTCTTCTCGAAACCCTCGGCGATCTTCTTGAAGACCTTGTCCTCGCTGCCGACGGTCGAGGTGTCCCACCACGTCACCGTGCCGGAGAGCTCGCCCGAGCTCTTGCTGCCGCCGGACTCGTCGTCGCTGCCGCAGGCGGTCGCCGCGAGCGCCAGGGCCGCGACCAGGGCGGTGGCCGTTATGCCACGTCGCATCTGAACTCCTTCAACTGCCGTACCGCTCCGTCGCGGCGCCGGGTCGACGTGAACGTAACAAGGATGAAAGACGACCGAAAGACCTTGCGGAAGATTTCTGCAAGCGCCGCTGATCGTTACATTGGCGTGTCCTCAAGGTTGCCGTCAAGCCTCTTGACGGAGCCCGTTCCGCCCTGCCCGCAGCAGGCCAGGCCGCCTCCCTGGGCGGTACGACGATCCGATCGCCGTGAGCGGGGAGGGGCCGCAAGGCCTTGCAAGATATTGCTGCGCAGGCCGCTGCAGAGCTCCGCCACGGAGCCGTGGGGCCCGAATCCGGCGCATGGTGGGCAATCCGACACGCGCCCGGTACAGTCCACTTCCATGACCGCACGGCTTGCCGATATCGCAACTCAGGCGGGGGTCAGCGAAGCGACGGTCAGCCGTGTACTGAACGGCAAGCCCGGTGTCGCCGCGGCTACCCGTGAATCCGTCCTCGCGGCGCTCGACGTCCTCGGCTATGAACGCCCGGTGCGCCTGCGCAGGCGCAGCGCCGGACTGGTCGGCCTCATCACGCCCGAGCTGGAGAACCCGATCTTCCCCGCCCTCGCCCAGGTCATCGGCCAGGCGCTGACGCGGCAGGGCTACACACCGGTGCTGGCGACGCAGACGCCCGGTGGCTCGACGGAGGACGAGCTCACCGAGATGCTCGTGGACCGCGGGGTCTCGGGCATCATCTTCGTCTCCGGCCTCCACGCCGACACCTCCGCCGACATGCAGCGCTACGAACAACTTCGTGCGCAGGGTGTTCCCTTCGTCCTGGTCAACGGCTTCTCCCCCAAGGTGCAGGCGCCGTTCATCTCCCCCGACGACCGGGCCGCGATGCGGCTCGCGGTGACGCACCTGGTGGCACTGGGACACCAGCGCATCGGCCTCGCGGTCGGCCCCAAACGCTTCGTGCCGGTGTTGCGCAAGATAGAGGGCTTCCACGCCACGATGGCGGAGCAGCTCGGCCTTGCCGCGGACGCGGTGGAAGAGCTGATCCAGCACTCCCTCTACACGCTGGAGGGTGGCCAGGCGGCGGCCTCGGCCCTGATGGAGCGCGGCTGCACCGCGGTGGTGTGCGCCAGCGACATGATGGCGCTCGGCGCGATCCGGGCGGCCCGCCGGCTGTCGATGGAGGTGCCGCGCGACCTCTCGGTGGTCGGTTACGACGACTCCCCGCTCATAGCGTTCACCGATCCGCCGCTGACCACGATCCGGCAGCCGGTGACGGCCATGGGACAGGCCGCGGTGCGCACGCTGCTGGAGGAGATCGGCGGCACCCCCGCTCCGCACAGCGAATTCGTCTTCATGCCCGAGCTGGTCGTCCGCGGCTCGACCGCGGCGGGGCCGGGCACCTCGCCGGGCCCCCGGTCACGCCGGTGACCGCACGGGGCACGACCGGGACCGGACCGGCGGGCGGCAGGACCCGTGGGGCCCGCTCAGGACCGCGCACCTGGCCGTAAGGTACAGAATGTGCGGCCGGTACCCGACCGGAGGATCATCGGGCACACGGGAACGTATCTGGCAGACTCTGCGCCTATGGGTGAATCGCACGTGACTACACAGGAAGACCGCACGGCGGTCACCCCTTCACCCCTCGCGGTCGGAGCGACCGCCGCCGAGCCTCCGGGGCCCCGCCCCCAGTGGTCCTGGCGCCTGCGCTCGCTTCGCTCCCCCCGGCGCCCGCGCCTGTGGTTCGAAATCCTGCTGATCGCGGTCAGTTACTGGCTCTACTCGCTGGTGCGCAACGCCGTGCCCGAGCAGAAGGCGGCTGCCCTGCGCAACGCCGACCGGATCTGGTCCCTGGAGCACAGCGTCGGGCTGGCCTTCGAGGAAACGGTCAACCACGCGGTCAATTCGGTGACATGGCTGATCGTGTCCATGAACTACTACTACGCGACGCTGCACTTCGTCATCACCATCGGTGTGCTCATCTGGCTGTTCCGCCGCCAACCGGGCCGTTATGCGGCGACCCGCCTGATCCTCTTCGCGACCACGGCGGTGGCGCTGCTCGGCTACTACCTCTTCCCGCTGGCCCCTCCCCGCCTGATGAGGGCAACGGGCTTCATCGACACGGTCATGCTGCACGAGACCTGGGGGTCGATGGCCTCGGGCAACTTCAAGCACATGTCGAACCAGTACGCGGCGATGCCGTCGATGCACATCGGCTGGTCCCTGTGGTGCGGTCTGACCATATGCGCCCTGGCGACCGCACCCTGGGCCCGCATCCTGGGCCTGCTGTACCCGTTCGTCACGCTGATCGTGATCGTGTCGACCGCGAACCACTTCTGGCTGGACGCGGTGGGCGGAATGGCCTGCCTGACGTTCGGCTACGCGGTCTCGTACGGCTGGTACGGGTCGCTTCCGCACCGTCTGCCGAAGGTGGTCCCGCGTTCCGGCGCAGGGGGCGGGCGCCTGCGTGCCCTGCTCCCGGGATCGGCCCCCGCCGCGGCCCCGGAGCCCGGCGACTGAGGGCGTCCTCCCGGGCCCGTCAGGCGGCCGGCGGCACCGCCGCCTCCCGCCGGGCCTCTCACCCCGCCGCCCCGTAGAACCGCTCCTCCACCACCGCTCGCGCCCGCCTCGTGATCCGGCGGTAGTCGTCCAGCATGTCCCCGACGTGTCCCAGCTCGTAGCCCAGGTAGCGGCCCACCGCCGTCAGCTCGCGCGGGTTCGAGGGGAACGTGTCCCCCGGCCGCCCGCGTACCAGCATCACCGCGTTGCGCACCCGCGTGGCCAGCACCCACGCCTCGTCCAGCGTCTGGGCCTCCTCGGCCGGGATCAGCCCCGCCGCGCACGCCGCGGCCAGCGCCTCACGTGTACGCGTCGTGCGCAGCCCGGGCTCGGCCCAGCCGTGCTGCATCTGCATCAGCTGTACCGTCCACTCGACGTCGCTGAGCCCGCCCCGCCCCAGCTTGGCGTGGAGGGTGGGGTCCGCGCCCCGCGGCATCCGCTCGGACTCCATCCGCGCCTTGAGCCGCCGGATCTCGCGCACCGCGTCGTCCCCCAGCCCCTCCACCGGATAACGCAGCGGGTCGATCAGCTCGATGAACGCGCGCCCGAGCTCCTCGTCCCCCGCCACCGGCTCCGCCCGCAGGAGGGCCTGGCTCTCCCACACCAGCGCCCAGCGCCGGTAGTAGGCCTCGTACGACTTCAGGGTGCGCACGAGCGGCCCGCTCCTGCCCTCCGGCCGCAGGTCGGCGTCGATCAGCAGCGGCGGGTCGGCCGTCGGCAGTTCGAGCAGCCTGCGCATCTCCGTGATGACGGTGTTCGCGGCCCGGGCCGCCTCCTCGTCACTCACGCCCTCGCGCGGCGCGTGCACGAACAGGACGTCCGCGTCGGAGCCGTAACTCAGCTCGTGCCCGCCGAACCGGCCCATGCCGATGACCGCGAACCTGGTCGGCAGGGTGTCGCCCCATCGTGCGCGTACGGCCGCGCGCAGGGCCCCCGAGAGAGTGGCCGCGTTCAGGTCGGTGACGGCGGAGCCGACCCGGTCGACGAGCGCCCCGGGATCGGATTCGGCCGGCTTCTCCTCGGTGCCGTACGAGCCGATCAGGTCGGCCGCCGTCGTACGGAAGAGCTCTCGCCGCCGCATCCCGCGCGCCACCGCGACGGCCGCCTCGGCCCCGGGCGCCCGGCTGACCGCGGCCAGCACCTCCTGCTCCAGGTGGGCACGGTCGCGGGGCCGGAGCCCCTCCGGCGCGCCGAGGATGGCCACGGCCTCCGGGGCACGCATCAGCAGGTCGGGGGCGAGGCGGCCGGCCGACAGGACACGGGCGAGGTTCTCGGCCGCCGCACCCTCGTCGCGTAGAAGCCGCAGGTACCACGGGGTCTTGCCGAGCGCGTCGGAGACCTGCCGGAAGCCGAGGAGGCCCGCGTCCGGATCGGCGGAGTCGGCGAACCAGCCGAGCAGCACCGGCAGGAGCGTCCGCTGGATGGCGGCCTTGCGGGACACCCCCGAGGACAGGGCCTCCAGGTGCCGCAGCGCGGCGGCGGGATCGGCGTAGCCGAGGGCCTCCAGCCGGACGACGGCGGCCTTCGGGCTGAGCCGGCTCTCGCCGGGTGCCAGCTGGGCCACGGCGTCCAGCAGCGGCCGGTAGAACAGCTTCTCGTGCAGCCGCCGCACGACGGAGGCGTGCCGCCGCCACGCCCTGTTGAGCTCGGCGACGGGATCCGTGCGCAGGCCGAGGGAGCGCCCCAGACGCCGCAGGTCGGGTTCGTCCTCGGGCACCAGGTGGGTGCGGCGCAGCCGGTAGAGCTGGATGCGGTGCTCCATGGCCCGCAGGAAGCGGTAGGCCTCGTCCAGCTGCGCCGCGTCGGCCCGCCCGACGTATCCGCCGTCGGCGAGCGCCCGCAGGGCCTCCAGCGTGGAGCCGGCGTGCAGCGTGCTGTCGCTGCGCCCGTGCACCAGCTGCAGCAGCTGTACGGCGAACTCCACGTCCCTCAGCCCGCCCGGGCCGAGCTTGAGCTCCCGGTCGACGCGGTCGACGGGGATGTTGTCCACGACTCGGCGGCGCATCTTCTGTACGTCGCCGACGAAGTTCTCCCGGTCGGCGGCCTGCCAGACCAGGGGCGAGACGGCTTCGACGTACTCCGCGCCGAGTCCCCGGTCACCGGCGACCGGGCGGGCCTTGAGCAGCGCCTGGAACTCCCAGGTCTTGGCCCAGCGCTGGTAGTAGGCGAGGTGCGAGGAGAGGGTCCGCACGAGCGGTCCGTTGCGGCCCTCGGGGCGCAGGTTTGCGTCGACGGGCCAGATGGTCCCCTCGACGGTGGTGTCGGAGCAGATCCGCATCATGTGGGCGGCGAGCCGGGTGGCGGCCTGCAGGGCCGCGCTCTCCTCCGCCCCCTCGGCGGGCTCCCCGACGAAGATCACGTCGACGTCGGAGACGTAGTTCAGCTCGTGTCCCCCGCACTTGCCCATCGCGATGACGGCGAGCCGGCACTGCGCGGCGTCGGCGGGCGCCGCGGCACCCGCGATCGCGAGCGCGGAGCGCAGCGTGGCCGTCGCCAGGTCGGCCAGCTCGGCGGCGACCTGGGCGACATCGGTCGTCCCGCACACGTCGCGGGCCGCTATCGACAGCAGGGACCTGCGGTAGGCGACCCGCAGCGAGTCCGGGTCGGCGGCGCCGGCGAGCATGCGTTCGAATTCCGCGACCCCGGGATGGAGGTCGGTGGCCTCGTACGTGACCAGCGCCTGCCAGTCGCGCGGATGCCGCGCCAGATGGTCCCCGAGCGCCTCGGACGCGCCGAGGACGCCGAGCAGCCGGTCGCGCAGCGGCTTCGCCGTGACGAGCGTGTCGAGCAGCACCTGGCGCCCGTCGGGCTCCTCGGCCTCGACGAGCCGCACGAGGCCGCGCAGGGCCAGGTCGGGGTCGGCGGTCGCCCCGAGCGCGTCGAAGAGGACGGGATCGGACCGCACGGTGGACAGCTCGGGGAGGTCCAGCAGCCGTTCGGCGGCGGACGGGTCGGTGAAACCGTGCCGCAGCAGTCGGGTGAACGTACTGCTCCTGCGTCCCGGCACCGTCGTCATCCCGCGCTCTCCTGCCCGCCGACCACACACATGTCCGACCTCCGAGCCTAGCCGCGCGCCGGCGAATTCGGAGCGGCGGCGGAGTCGGCACTTCACAGGCACGATGACCTGGACGAGCACGCACCGCACTCCGTACGAGCACACACCGCATCCACAGGAGGCCCGTCATGCCGGACACGGACCGCAACGCCACCCCCGAGACCGCCCTGGACACCCGCTACAGCGGCGAGGACGCCACCGCCCGCCCGTGGGCGGACGCGGTCGCGCTGCTGGAGGGTGCGGAGCTGTACTGGCTGTCCACGGTCCGCCCCGACGGCCGCCCGCACGTCACACCGCTGATCGGCCTCTGGTCGGACGGTGCGCTGCACTTCTGTACGGGCGCGGCGGAGCGCAAGGCGCGGAATCTGGCAGCCAACCCGGAGGTCGTCCTGACCACCGGCGCCAACACGCTGAACGAGGGCTTCGACGTCGTGGTCGAGGGCCGGGCGGTCCGGGTGACGGACGAGGAGCGGCTGATCGCGCTGGCCGGTGCATGGGAGGCCAAGTACGGCAGCGACTGGCACTTCGGTGTCACCGACGGCATGTTCTCCAACGGCGCGGGCGGCCGCGCGGAGGTCTTCGCGGTGCCCCCGCGTACGGCCTTCGGCTTCGCGAAGGGCGAGCCGTACGGTCAGACCCGCTGGCAGTTCACGGACGCCGGGTCCCGATGACGACGGTCGCGTAGAGCTCCCCGGAGACGACGACGCGCGGGGTGAGTCCGCCGGCGCCCACGGTCTCGCGGGCCCGTGCCGCTTGGCGCTCGCTCGTCTCGACGAAGAGGCTGCCTCCCGGGGCCAGCCAGTCCGGCGCCTCGGCGGCCACTCTGCGCATGACGTCGAGCCCGTCGCCGCCGCCGTCGAGTGCCACCCGCGGCTCGTGGATGCGCGCCTCGGCCGGCAGGAGCCCGACGTCGTCGGTGGGGACGTAGGGCACGTTGGCGAGCAGGACGTCGACGCGGCCGCGCAGCGAGACGGGCAACGGCGCGAAGAGGTCACCCTCGTACACCGTCCCGAGCCCTTCCACGTTGCGCCGCGCACAGCGTACGGCGGCGGGTTCGACGTCGACCGCGTGCAGTTCGGCGCCGGGCAGCGCCGACGCCAGTGCCACACCCAACGCGCCGGAGCCGCAGCACAGGTCGACGACCACCGCCCCGGCGGGGGCGAGCGCCGCGGCCTGCGAGACGAGGAATTCGGTACGGCGTCGCGGTACGAAGACACCTGGGTCCACAGCGATACGCATTCCGTGGAACTCGGCCCAGCCCAGGACGTGTTCGAGCGGAAGCCCGGCGACCCGGCGTTCGACCATCGCGGCGAGTTCGGTGGGGTCCGGGGCGGTGGACAGGAGCAGTTCCGCCTCGTCCTCGGCGAACACGCAGCCGGCGGCGCGGAGCGTGGTGACGATCGAGGAGACGGTGAGCGGTGGAGTCGACTGAGACATGCGGCGGAGCCTTTCGGGGAAATCCGATGGGCGCTCCGCGGTCGCCTATGCCGTGTCGGCCACGCGACGGCGAGGGGTGAGCACCCGTACTGATACAGCGGTAATGGGTCTCACCTCCTGGGTCGGTCCCGGTCTCGGGAAGCGGCAGACTACCAGAACGGGCCCGGCCACCGGCCGGGTTCTGCCCTTTCGCGGGCGCCACGGGGGTCACGGGCACCGCGGGGTCACGGGCGCGCCGCCGGCCGACAGGACCGGCACGCGGACGGTGACCCGCGGTCGGTGGGCGGGGCCCGTCAACAGGCGCGCACGCGTGGCCCGCTGACCCCTCGCCGGCCACCGGCGGTGCGGCCACCGCGCCCGGCACCCTCACCTGCACCGGCGCCTGATCCCCGGTCACCCGCCCCGGTAATCCGGCACTCCGTGGAAACCCGCCGGGGCGGGCACTCCGGCTCCGCTGCGGCCGGGAAGCTGCGCGCCGGAAAGCGGTGGGCCTTGGAAGCTGCGGGCCGCCGTCCGTACGTCACCGCGCCTCCCGCTGCCGCCACCGCCACTCCAGGAGCGCGTGGGCCCGGTGGTCGTGCTCGAAGCCGGGGCCGAGCGGCCCGACGCGTCCGATCGCCTCGGCGGTGCGCGGATCGTCCCGCCGGGCCAGCCCGTAGGCGGCCTCCAGGCGCACGAGCTGATCGCTCTCGCCGAGCAGCGCCGCCAGGGTGTCGGCGACGGCTGGCGTACGGTCCCGGGATGCGGCCAGACCCGCCGCGGCTGCCGTCCGCGAGGCGGCGTCCGGCTCCTCGGCCAGCATGAGCAGGGCCTCGGTGATCCCGGCGATCATGCCGTCGTCCCGCGCCCCGGCCGCACACGCCTCGCGCCGCACTTCGGCGTCCGGGTCACGCAGGAGAGTGAGCAGCGCGGCACAGGACGCCGGGCTGCGGGAGACACCTTCCTGGGTGAGGGCCCAGGGCACCTCACGGCGGACCCGGGGATCGGCATGGGCGGCGTAGCGCAGTCCGACGGCCTCCTGGCCGGGGTCCTCGTACTCGGTGAGGGCGTGCAGCACCTTCGCGAGCATCACACTGTCCCTCTCCTCCGCCGCCCAGCCGATCAGGAACACGCTGTCCCTCTTCTCGCTGCAGGTGTCGTTGCCGAGCGACACCCCTCGCGACCACAGGAGATCCGCCACGAAGCGGCGGTGCGCCGGAGCGGGGTGGTGACGGTGGACCACCACCGCCGACCATGTCCCGGCGTCGCGGCGCGCGGTGAGGACCCATCGGACCGCGGACCAGTGCACATCGTCCTCGTCAGGCCGGCCGACGGCCCGGCCGATCAGTTCGTCGACGGGGGTGAGGATGCCGAAGGCCCATTCCAGTGAGGTCAGAACGGCACCGTGCCCGGCCCGTACGACGAGTCCGCCGAGTGACACCTCATCGACGTGGTTGTACTCGTCGTCGTGCACCCGGACCGTCACGGCGGGACCCGCCGCGCCTGTCCTGCGCCGCAGTTCCCCGGCCGCACCGCTCTCGTACCAGCTCCGGGCCACAGTGAGCAGCTGTTCGCGGGCGGCCTCCGGGAGCCGTAGCCGGGGCTCCTTGCCCAGCACCGCGGAGACGACGGCGGGGGAGCCGCCGTCCACTGCTCGCCACAGGGGCGTGGTGCCGTCCGGCAGCGCCCGGTCGGGGTCCGCCCCACCCTCCACCAGCGCCTCGGCGACCGCCGCGTCGTACGCCGCCACCGCGCCGAAGAGCACCGGCAGGCCGTCCGCGCCGACCGTGTCCGGGTCCGCGCCGCTCCCCACCAGGCTCCTCACCGCGTCGGCGTCGCCCGCTCGTACCGCCGCCCTGAGCTGTTCGTCGAGTCCGCCCTCGCTCACGCGCCCCTCCCCCATTCCCGCTCCGTCATCGGCCCGCCGAGCAAAGCACGGATCGGGTGGGCCGGGCCGTGCCGGACGGGTTCCGTGGCCCTGGCGACACCTGGCGGCCCGGCGCAGGGGGTCTGGCAGGCTGACCACATGACGACCGCGTCCGCCGAGGAGTTCGAGCCCCACCGCCCGCGCATGTTCGGACTGGCCTATCGCATGCTCGGCTCCGCCGAGGAGGCCGAGGACGCCGTCCAGGACGCGTACCTGCGCTTCAGCGCCACCGACCGCGCAGCGGTCGAGGCGCCGGCGGCCTGGCTCGCCAAGGTCGTCACCAACCTCTGTCTCAACCGGCTGGCCTCCGCCCGTGCCCGGCGCGAGAGGTACGTCGGGGCCTGGCTGCCGGAGCCCGTGGTCACCTCGGACGGGGCACTCGGTCCGCTGGAGTCGGCAGAGCAACGGGACACGGTGTCCCTGGCCGTGCTGGTCCTGCTCGAGCGGCTGACGCCCACCGAGCGTGCCGTCTACGTACTGCGGGAGGCCTTCGCGTACGGGCACCGGGAGATCGCCGGCGTCCTCGACCTGAGCGAGGCCAACTGCCGGCAGCTCCACCGGAGGGCGCGACAGCGGATCGCCACGTCCGAGAACCGCTTTCCGGCCGGGCGGGAGCGGCAGGAGGAACTCGTGACCATGTTCGTCACGGCTGCGCGGGAGGGCGACCTCGCCGGTCTGGAGAAGCTCCTCGCGGCCGATGCGACCTGGTGGAGCGACGGCGGCGGCAAGGTCTCCACGGCCCGGCGGCCCGTGGCAGGCCGCGAGAAGGTCGCCCGCCTCCTCGTGGGCATGTCCGAACGGTTCCTCGACGGCGTGGGGTTCACGGTCACCGAGGCCAACGGCGCGCCCGCCCTGGTCGCCCGGCACGCGGACGGCACGCTGCTCGCAGTGGCCGCGTTCGACTGCCGCGACGGGGAGATCGTCGCCGTGCGGGTGGTGATGAACCCGGACAAACTGGCCTTCGTAGGGCGTCAGCTCGCGCGTCCGTAGGCGCCCGTGCGGCAGGGCCTGTCACATCGCGTGGGGCTACCCGGTCCTGAGGGGTGAGGGCGCTCCGTCCGGGAGCGCCACCATCGGAAGGGACTGAACAGCATGGCCACGATCCTGGTCACCGGCGGTACCGGAACGCTCGGCCGCCTCGTCACCGAGCGGCTGCGGGCACAGGGGCACGAGGTACGGGTACTCAGCAGGCACGCAGAGCCGTACGCCGTCGATCTGCGTGAGGGCGGCCCCGGACTGGACGCGGCCGTCGACGGCGTGGACACCGTCGTGCACTGCGCGACCGGGCCCCGTGGCGGCGACGAGCAGGCCGCCGCACATCTCGTCGCGGCGGCGCGCCGCGCGGGCGTGGGTCACCTGGTCTACATCTCCATCGTCGGCGTCGACCGGGTGCCGTTCGGCTACTACCGGTCCAAGTTCGCCGTGGAGCGGATGGTGGAGGAGTCGGGGCTCGGCTGGACGGTGCTGCGGGCCACGCAGTTCCACGACCTGGTCGCCACGGTCCTCCGGGCCCTGGCGAAACTGCCCGTGCTGATCCTCCCGGCAGGGGTGAGCGACCAGCCCGTGGAGGTCTCCGAGGTCGCCGACCGCCTGGCCGGACTGGCGGAGGGCCCGCCCGCCGGCCGGGTGGCGGACATGGGCGGCCCCGCCGTGCGGACCTTCCCGGAGCTGGCCCGCGCGTACCTCGCCGCCACCGGGCGCAGGCGCCCCGTGGTGCAGGTGCCCCTCTTCGGCCCGGCGTACCGGAGCTTCCGCTCTGGAGGCCACCTGGCCCCGCAACAGGCCGTCGGCAAGGGCACGTTCGAGGAGTACCTGGCCGCCCGGTCCGCCGCCGGTACGGGCGACGGGGGTGGCGGACGCAAGCGGTGACGCGGCGGCGACCCCGGGCCCTTTTACCCGCCCGAACGGCCACCGGGGGAACCTGTGCTGCGAGGACGCCCGGTGGATGCGGGCCGGTGGGCGCGGCTGCGCCGTGACACGACCGGCGGGCGAACCGTGGCCCGGGCAGCGTCACGTCTGCCTGACACTGCAACTCGGGGCCGACGGTGTCGCACCGTCGGCCCCGAGCCACGTACGAGCGCGACGACAGCGCCCGGCCTGCGTCTACAGCACCGGCAGCAGGTTCTTCAGCTCGAAGGCCGTGACCTCGCTGCGGTACTCCTCCCACTCCTGCTTCTTGTTGCGCAGGAAGAAGTCGAAGACGTGCTCGCCGAGCGTCTCCGCGACCAGTTCGCTCTTCTCCATCAGGGAGATCGCCTCGCCCAGGTTCTGCGGCAGCGGCTCGATGCCCATCGCGCGGCGTTCCGCGTCGGAGAGCGCCCAGACGTCGTCGTCGGCGCCGGCCGGGAGTTCGTAGCCCTCCTCGATGCCCTTGAGGCCCGCGGCGAGGAGCACCGCGTACGTCAGGTAGGGGTTGGCGCCGGAGTCGATGGAGCGGACCTCGACGCGGGCCGAGCCGGTCTTGCCGGGCTTGTACATCGGGACGCGGATCAGCGCGGAGCGGTTGTTGTGGCCCCAGCAGATGTACGAGGGGGCCTCACCCCCGGCGCCGGCCGAGCGGCTGGAGCCGCCCCAGATGCGCTTGTAGGAGTTGACCCACTGGTTCGTCACGGCGGAGATCTCCGCGGCGTGCTTGAGCAGGCCCGCGATGAAGGAGCGGCCCACCTTCGAGAGCTGGTACTCGGCACCCGACTCGTAGAACGCGTTGCGGTCGCCCTCGAAGAGGGAGAGGTGGGTGTGCATGCCCGAACCCGGGTACTCCGAGAACGGCTTCGGCATGAAGGTGGCCTGCACGCCCTGCTCCAGCGCGACCTGCTTCATGACGAGGCGGAAGGTCATGATGTTGTCGGCGGTCGAGAGCGCGTCCGCGTAGCGCAGGTCGATCTCCTGCTGGCCGGGGGCGCCCTCGTGGTGGCTGAACTCGACCGAGATGCCCATCGACTCGAGCATGGTGATCGCCTGGCGGCGGAAGTCCATGCCGACGTTCTGCGGGGTGTGGTCGAAGTAGCCCGAGCTGTCGGCCGGGGTGGGACGGCTGCCGTCGACCGGCTTGTTCTTCAGCAGGAAGAACTCGATCTCCGGGTGGGTGTAGAAGGTGAAGCCCAGGTCCGAGGTCTTGGCGAGGATGCGCTTGAGCACGAAGCGCGGGTCGGCGAAGGAGGGCGAGCCGTCCGGCATCAGGATGTCGCAGAACATCCGTGCCGTGCCCGGGGCCTCCGCGCGCCAGGGCAGGATCTGGAACGTGCCGGGGTCGGGCTTGGCGATCATGTCCGATTCGTACACCCGGGCGAAGCCCTCGATGGCGGAGCCGTCGAAGCCGATGCCCTCGTCGAATGCCTGCTCGAGCTCGGCAGGGGCCACGGCGACGGACTTGAGGTACCCGAGAACATCGGTGAACCACAGCCGTACGAAGCGGATGTCGCGCTCCTCAAGCGTCCTGAGGACGAATTCCTGCTGCTTGTCCATAGCCACATCCTTGCAGTTCAGACGGTCCGTGCACCACCGCCCGGGGTAGGGGAGACACTCCAGTATCACGACCCGGGATTTCACCCAGATTACGCACTCGGTGTGAGAGAGAGCACTCGGCCACCCACTACGATCGGCGCCCATGGTGTGCATGGGCCGCAAGGGCCTCCCGGCGACCGTGCGCCCGCCCGTCTTTCCGTCCCGCTCCCCGTCCCTCCTCACCCCTTGGCAGAAGGACCCGACGACATGAGCTTCGACCGCAGGACCCGAGTGGAACAGATGCGCACCGACGACCGCGCGCGCGACCGCCGCAACCGCGTCGTCACCATAGGCCTGAGCGCCGTCGTGGTCGCCGGCCTGCTGGGCTTCGGCTCGTACACGCTGCTGGAGAGGTCCGAGGCGAAGGAGAGGAGCGGCGACCGGGCCCAGGACGGCAAGCAGGCGGAGCCGGAGGACCAGCAGCCCGCGGCCGGGGCGATCCCGGGCGAGAGGACCTGGGACGCGAAGAAGCTGACACGCAACCACGTCACGACCGACGTGACGTATCCGATGGAGCCGCCGGTCGGCGGGGACCACAACCCGGCCTGGCTGAACTGCGACGGCGTCGTATACGAAAAGGCCGTCCCGGACGTCAACGCCGTCCACGCCCTGGAGCACGGCGCGGTCTGGGTGACGTACAACGGCAAGGCGTCCGACGCCGATGTCGCCCAGCTCGCGTCCCGGGTCAGGAGTACCCCGTACTCCCTCATGAGCCCGTACGAGGGCCAGGCCGGGGCGATCATGCTGAGCGCATGGGGCAAGCAGGTCACGGTGGACGGCGCGGACGACCGGCGGGTGGCGCAGTTCTTCGCGAAGTACGTCCAGGGCGCGCAGACCCCCGAGCCGGGTGCGCCGTGCACGGGCGGGGTCGACGGGTGAGTACGGCGCGCAACCGGCGTGCGCAGTGGGCCGCCGGCTCCGCCGTGGCGCTCGCGCTGTTGTTCGCGGGGGCCGCGACGGTCGCCTCGGCGCGGGACGGCGGGGCGGCCCCGGCCGGCCGCCCGCCCACGGCGGAGTCGGCGGACGCGGGGTTCGCCCGGGACATGGCCGTCCACCATCAGCAGGCCGTGGAGATGTCCTTCATCGTGCGTGACCGCACGCGGGACGAGGACGTACGGCGCCTCGCGTACGACATCGCCAACACGCAGGCCAACCAGCGGGGCATGCTCCTGGGTTGGCTGGAGCTGTGGGGGCTGCCGAAGACGGCCCCCGACGGGAAGGGTCCGATGGCCTGGATGCCGGACACCCCCAGCACCCACAGCGGCCACGACATGCACGGCGGACACGGCACGCAGAGCGCGGACCGCGACGGTGCCCTGATGCCCGGCATGGCGACCCGGACGGAGCTGAGACGGCTCGGTGAGGCCGACGGCGAGGGGGCCGAGGTCCTCTTCCTGCAGCTGATGACCGACCACCACAAAGGCGGCGTCGCGATGGCCGAGGGCTGCGCCGAGCGGTGCGCCGTGCCGGTGGAGAAACGGCTCGCCCGGACGATGGTGGACGCGCAGCGGTCCGAGCTGGACCTGATGTCGGACATGCTCGCCGCGCGGGGCGCCGCCCCCCGCCCCTGAACGCCGCACGCCCCACGTACGCCCGTACGAGTGACGCCGGGCGGGTCCGAAGGCCCGACGGGCCTCACGGGCACGACGGTGGCGTGCGCGGGATGACCCATGAGGGCAGCGGTGGCGTCAGCTTGCCGGGGTCGCGAGAATGGGTGTGTCTCGGGGCCGTACGGCATGCCCACCGGCAAGCAGGAGGAACCCATGACCACCGCCAAGGACATCATGCACACCGGGGCCCACTGGATCCCCGCGCACGAGACGCTCGACCGTGCCGCGCAGATGATGCGGGACCACCAGGTCGGCGCTCTGCCCGTCTCCGCCAACGGTGAGCAGGACAAGATGGTCGGCATCATCACCGACCGCGACATCGTGATCGACTGTGTGGCGGCGGGGCACGACCCGTCGAAGGTGACGGCGGGCGAACTCTGCGACGGGACCCCGCGGTGGATCGACGCGAGTGCCGAGGTCGACGCCGTGCTGGACGAGATGCAGAGCCACCGGATCCGCCGGCTCCCGGTCGTCGAGAACAAGAAGCTCATCGGCATGATCAGCGAGGCCGACCTGGCCCGGCACCTCTCCGACGAGCAGGTCGCCGGCTGGGCGGAGCGGGTCTACTCCCACGCGTGACCTCCCCGCTCCCCCGCGTGGCCTCCCCGCTCCACGTGTGAACTGCGCCCGCGCCGTCCACGTATGAGCTCCCCTTCCATGTGTGAGCTTCCCGCCGCTCCCACGCGCCCACCCCCGCAGCCCGGTACCGCTCGCACCCGCGAGGGATGCCGGGCCGTCGGGTGCCGGGACGCGCGCGGTGGCGGAGTACCGGGGCGCGGGCCGCCGGGTGTCGGAGCGGCCCGCTTATACCCGATACCGGTACGGTGCGCAATATGTCTGAAATGCCCACTCGTCGCGCCATGCTCGGCGCCGGTATCGCCCTGGCGGGAACCGCGGCGCTCGCCTCCCGGGCCCACGCCGCCCCTCTCCCCACACCGCCGACCGCGCGGCCCGCCGACCGGTACGTCGCCCCCGACGGTCCGGAGGTCATGGAGGCCGAGTCCCGGCGGGGCGCGGGCCCCCCGCGCAGGGTCTCGCTCACCGCCACCGCCTCCCGCATCGAACTGGACGAGGGGCTCACCGTCCCCACCTGGCTCTACGGCGACCGGCTGCCCGGCGAGGAGCTCCGCGTGACCGCGGGCGACACCCTCGCGGTCACCCTGGCCAACCACCTGCCGCAGGCGACCTCCCTGCACTGGCACGGTCTGACCGTGCCCAACGACATGGACGGCGTACCCGGGCTGACCCAGCGGGCCATCGAACCCGGCGCGGACTTCACGTACCGGTTCCCGGTGCGGTCGCCGGGGACGTACTGGTTCCACTCGCACTCGGGCCTCCAGCCGGACCGCGGGCTGTACGCACCGCTGATCGTCGAGGATCCGCGGGAGCCGCTCGCGTACGACCACGAATGGGTCGTCGTCCTGGACGACTGGCTCGACGGGGTGGACGGTTCGACTCCGGACGCGGTCTTCGCGGAGCTCACCAACGGGCGCCGCCCCATGACGATGGACATGGGTACCGGGAGCGCCCGTACCGGCATGCCCACGGAGGCGCGGAAGCCCACCCGTGGCGGCAGCGACGGGCCCTCGCGGCTGGCGAAGGGCGGAACCAGCGAGCTGCTGGGCGGCCACGCGGGCGATGTCACCTACCCCCACTACCTGATCAACGGGCGCACCCCTGCGTCCCCCGAGACCTTCTCCGCCCGGCCGGGCGACCGGATCCGCATCCGCGTCATCAACGCGGGCGGCGACACCGCCTTCCGCATCGCGCTGGGCGGTCACCGGATGACCGTCACCCACACCGACGGCTACCCGGTCCGGCCCTCCACGGTGGACGCGTTGCTGCTGGGCATGGGCGAGCGGTACGACGTGCTGGTCACCGCCGGGGACGGGGTGTTCCCGCTGACCGCGCTCGCCGAGGGCAAGAAGGCCTCGGCGATGGCGGTGCTGCGGACCGGTGCGGGTACGGCGCCGGATGCCTCCGTACGGCCGAAGGAGCTGGACGGCGAGCTGCCGGAGGCCGGGAAGCTGGTACCGGACGATTCGGTGGCGCTGAGCCCCCGCACGCCGGACCGGACGATCCGCTTCAAGCTCACCGGTTCCATGCGGAACTACGACTGGGCTTTCGACAAGAAGGCGTACGACCCCGCCGCGCGTCATCCGGTCAGGGCGGGGGAACGTGTGCGGCTGGTGTTCACCAACCCGACGAACATGTGGCACCCGATGCACCTGCACGGGCACACCTTCGCCATGGCGGGAACCGGTGCGGGCGCCCGGAAGGACACTGCGATCATCCTGCCGAAGCGCTCGCTGACAGTGGACTTCGACGCGGACAATCCGGGCCTGTGGATGCTGCACTGCCACAACGTCTACCACGCGGAAGCGGGCATGATGACGGTCCTCGGGTACGAGCGCTGACCGGTTTCCGACGGGAAGGGCCCGCTTTCGGGCGGGCCCCAGGACATCGCGTCAGAAAGACGATTAGACTCGGCGGCGTGCCTCAACTACGTCTCGCACTGAATCAGATCGACGCGACCGTCGGTGATCTCGCCGGCAACAGCGAGTCGATCGTCCACTGGACCCGGCACGCCGCCGAGCAGGGCGCCCATCTGGTGGCGTTCCCCGAGATGGTGCTGACCGGCTACCCCGTCGAGGACCTGGCCCTGAGGTCGTCCTTCGTCGAGGCCTCGCGCCAGGCGCTGCGCGCCCTCGCCACCCGCCTCGCCGACGAGGGCTTCGGCGAACTGCCGGTCGTCGTCGGCTACCTCGACCGGTCCGAGCACGCCGCCGCGCGCTACGGACAGCCCGCCGGATCCCCGCGCAACGCCGCCGCGGTGCTCCACCGCGGGCGGATCGCGCTGAACTTCGCCAAGCACCACCTGCCCAACTACGGCGTGTTCGACGAGTTCCGGTACTTCGTGCCCGGTGACTCGATGCCCGTCGTGCGCGTGCACGGCGTCGACGTGGCGCTCGCGATCTGCGAGGACCTGTGGCAGGACGGTGGCCGCGTCCCCGCCGCGCGCGCCGCCGGGGCCGGGCTGCTGCTGTCGATCAACGCGTCCCCGTACGAACGGGACAAGGACGACACCCGCCTCGAACTGGTGCGCAAGCGGGCGCAGGAGGCCGGCTGCATGACGGCCTATCTCGCGATGATCGGCGGCCAGGACGAGCTCGTCTTCGACGGTGACTCGATCGTCGTCGACAAGGACGGCGAAGTCGTCGCCCGCGCCCCGCAGTTCGCCGAAGGCAGCGTGATTCTGGACCTGGATCTGCCGGCCGCCGCGGCCGACGCCCCGTCCGGGGTCGTGAACGACGGGCTGCGCATCGACCACGTGGTCCTGACCGGCGAGCCCCTTCCGGCGTACGTGCCGGAGCTCGCCGGCGGGTACGCGGAGCGGCTCGACGACGACGAGGAGCTGTACTCCGCGCTCGTCGTCGGCCTGCGGGCGTACGCCGCGAAGAACGGTTTCAGCAGCGTCCTGATCGGGCTCTCCGGCGGCATCGACTCGGCGCTCGTCGCCGCCATCGCCTGCGACGCGCTGGGCGCGCAGAACGTCTACGGCGTCTCCATGCCGTCGAAGTACTCCTCGGACCACTCCAAGGGCGACGCGGCCGAACTGGCCCGGCGGACCGGTCTCCACTTCCGCACCGTGCCGATCGAGCCGATGTTCGACGCGTACATGGGGGCCCTGGGGCTGAGCGGGCTGGCGGAGGAGAACCTGCAGTCACGGCTGCGCGGCACGATGCTGATGGCGATCTCCAACCAGGAGGGCCAGATCGTCCTCGCTCCGGGCAACAAGTCCGAACTGGCGGTGGGGTACTCCACGCTGTACGGGGACTCGGTCGGCGCGTACGGGCCGATCAAGGACGTGTACAAGACGTCGGTCTTCCGCCTCGCGAAGTGGCGCAACCGGGCCGCGGAGGAGCGTGGGCAGACCCCGCCGATCCCGCAGGCCTCCATCACCAAGCCGCCGAGCGCCGAACTGCGTCCGGACCAGGTGGACACGGACTCCCTGCCGGACTACGACGTGCTGGACCGGATCCTGGAGATGTACGTCGACCGGGACCAGGGCCGGGAAGCGATCGTGGCGGCCGGTTTCGACGAGGCGCTGGTGACGAAGACCCTGCGGATGGTGGACACGGCGGAGTACAAGCGCCGGCAGTACCCGCCGGGTACCAAGATCTCCCCGAAGGGCTTCGGCAAGGACCGGCGGCTGCCGATCACGAACAGGTGGCGTGAGTCGGGCTGACCCCGTAGGGCCGCCGGGCCCCTGCCGTACGGCCGGGGCCCGGCCTGCACGGCCGCGGGGCCCGTACGGCGGTCGTCCTCGACCCCGTACGCCCACAGGGCCCGTGCGGCGGTCGTGCTCGACCGCCGTACGGGCCCTGTGTCATGTCCGCCGTGGTCCCCGCGCGCGGGTCCCGCACGTCAGTGCACGCCGGCCTTCCGCTCGTCACGGACGGCCGTCCCGGCCGCCACGATGCGGGAGGCTCCCGGCGCCCGGTCCAGGACGCCCGCCGTGACCGCCACCGCGAGGCCGGCGACCGCCAGGACCGCACCGACCAGGGCCGGTGACGTCCAGCCCCAGCCTGCCGCGATCGCCATGCCGCCGAGCCAGGCGCCACCGGCGTTGGCGAGGTTGAAGGCGGAGTGGTTGGAGGCCGAGGCGAGCGTGGGTGCGTCCTTGGCCTTGTTCATCACCAGCATCTGCAGCGGAGTGGTCGTCATGAACCCGATCCCGCCCAGCAGTACGACCATCACCAGCGCCGCCCACCGCACGTGGACGGTGAAGGGGAAGACGGCCAGTACGACGGCGAGGGCGGCGAGCGACCCGTACAGCGTGGGCCGCAGCGCGCGGTCCGTCAGCGGTCCGGCCGCCAGGGCGCCGAGTGTCATCCCGATGCCGAAGAGCGCCAGGACGAGGGTCACCGACGACTCCCCGAAGCCCATCGCCTCGGTCGTCATGGACGAGAGGTACGAGTAGACGGCGAAGACGCCCGCGAAGCCGAGGACGGCGGTGAGCAGGCCGAGCAGCACCTGCCGGTTGCCGAGCGCGCTCAGCTCGCGGCGTACGTTCTGGTGCGCCTCGACGGGGATCTGCGGTACGAGACGGGCCAGCGCGGCCATGGCGCCCAGCCCGATCACCGCGACCACCATGAAGGTGGCGCGCCAGCCGAGGTGCTGCCCCAGCAGGGTGGCCGCCGGTACACCGACGATGTTGGCGACGGTCAGGCCCAGGAACATCGTCGCGACGGCCCGCGCCTGGCGCCCGTCCGGCACGAGGCGGGCGGCGACGACCGCGCCGACGCCGAAGAAGGCCCCGTGCGGCAGCCCCGCCAGGAAACGGCCCGCGAGCAGCCAGCCGAAGTCGGGGGCGAACGCCGAGGCGAGGTTGCCGACGGTGAAGACCGCCATCAGCAGCAGGAGCATCCGCTTGCGCGGGATCCTGGAACCGAGGCCGGTGAGCAGCGGGGCACCGAGGACGACGCCGATCGCGTACGCCGAGACGAGATAACCGGCGGTGGGTACGGACGTTCCCAGATCGTCCGCGACGTTGGGCAGCAGGCCCATCATCACGAACTCGGTGGTGCCGATGCCGAAGGCGCTCACAGCGAGGGCGAGCAGGGCCAGGGGCATGGGGATGAACCTCTTTCGGGGTGGGTGCCGCCCGGCCCGCGGTGGGCGGGCGGCAGGAGGACGGGGGCGGGAGCGTCGGCTTCGTTGCCGGTCCGGACGTGGGGTCCCGGATTAAGTATCTGTACGGAACAAAGTGTCGCAGACGTTTTATGCCCGGAGGTGAACGGCCCGTTGCGGCGGCGCGGCGGAACAGGGGCGTCGCCGCTGCCCGGTGGCGGTGGTGTTGCTGGTCAGGACCGGCTCGGTGACCGGACGGGGCCGGCGCGGGAAGCCGGTGCCCCTGCCGCCCTGTGCAGAAGATCACGGGCGGGCCCGCGCCGGAGCCGTTCAGGAGGCCCGGCCGTACGCGTCACCCGGTCGTCGATGTCTCGCCGCGGGCCAGGACCCACCGGGCGAGGACGACGGCTGCGCCGGGCCGGAGCAGCACGAGCAGGACCGCGCCCCCGCCTCGCCGGTCATGCGCTTCGCGTCGTACCCCGTCCTGGCGGAGGGTGCGTGCTTCCGGAGAAAACCAAACCCCTCAGGGGAGGGGGAGAGCCTGGTCGCCGTCGGGGAGTTCGACGCTGGCGGCGATCGGGAGGTGATCGCTGTCCGTGGCGGGGAGGGTCCAGGAGGAGACGGGTTCAACGCCCTTCACCATGATCTGGTCGATCCGTGCCATCGGGAACGACGCCGGCCAGCTGAAGCCGAAGCCGTCGCCCGCCGCGCCCTGGGTGGAGCGCATCTGGGCGGTGACGGCTTTC
Source organism: Streptomyces sp. B1I3 (assembly GCF_030816615.1). Taxonomy (NCBI): domain Bacteria; kingdom Bacillati; phylum Actinomycetota; class Actinomycetes; order Kitasatosporales; family Streptomycetaceae; genus Streptomyces; species Streptomyces sp. B1I3. The sequence continues at coordinate 5,739,345 of NZ_JAUSYD010000001.1, read as the reverse complement.
AGCGAGCGGTCGTTCATCGTGCCGTTGAGGTCGCCCAGCAGGATCACCCGGCCGAGCCGTTCGCCGGCGATCGCCTCGCCCAGCGCGTCCGCGCTCTTGTCCCGCTGGTTGGCGGTGAAACCTGCGTTCAGCTTGACCCGTACGGAGGGCAGGTGCGCCACGTACACCGCGACGGGGCCCTCGGGCGTGGTGACCGTGACGCGCATCGCGCGTGTCCAGCCCAGCTTGATGTCGACGGGGCGGGCGTCGGTCAGCGGATAGGTGCTCCACAGGCCGACGGTGCCCTGCACCGAGTGGTGCGGGTATCGGCCGGCGAGTGCCTCCTCGTACGCCGCGACCTTGCCGGTGGGCAGTTCCTGCAGGGCGACGACGTCCGCGCCGGAGCCCGCGACCTGCTGCGCCGTTCCCGCGGGGTCCGGGTTGCCCGCGTTGACGTTGTGCGTCGCTACGGTGAGGTCGCCACCGGTGCCCGCCTTGTCCGCGAACAGCAGCCCGCCGAAGAGGTTGAACCAGACGACGACCGGCAGGAGCAGGGCGATCAGCGCGGTAGCCGAGCGCCGGAGCAGACCGAGGGCCAGCAGCACCGGCACGAGGAGGCCGAACCAGGGCAGGAACGTCTCGACGAGGCTGCCCGTGTTGCCGATGGTGTTCGGGATCTCCGCGTGGAAGACCATCACGAGCGTCAGCAGGACCGAACAGAGCGCGAGGAGGATGCCGCGCCGCCACAGGCCGACGTCCGTCGCGAGTCTGCGACGCAGGACCCTGAGGCGGGATCCGGGCCGCCGCGGGCCCGTACCGGCGTTCTCGGTGTCCGCCCTGTACGCCTGCACCATTGCGCTGTCCTCACTGCCTTGCCGTACACATCGCCGCGCCCCCCGACCCTAGGCGATGGACGACGCTCTTCCTGCCGTCGACGACGGCCGTACTGCGATCAGGACGTCGCAGGAGGCGTCGCGGGTTCCGGACGGGCCGGTGGCGTGGACGCTTGTGACACAACGCTCACACGGGGGTTGCCGTCGGCCACCCGGCTGTGACCTGGGGCTTCGGGGCGAGACCCTCGAGCAGGATCTGGATGATTCGGTGGGCGAGGTCCTCGGGCAGGGGCGCGTCGGGACGGTGGACGGTGCGCACGAGCATCGGGCCGAGGAAGAGGTCGTCCATCAGCTCCACGTCGAGGTCGCCGCGCAACTCCCCCGCGTCCACCGCCCGCTGCACGGCTGCCAGCATCGCGACACGGCGAGGCGCGACCACGGTGCGGTGGTACTCCGCCCACAGCCTGGGGTGGCTCTTCATCTGCGCGAACACGTTGTGCAGGAGGACCGACGAGCGCTGGGCGAGCCCGCGGGTACGCATCGACTCCAGCAGTTCGCGCAGGTCCGCGAGGCCCGCGGTGCCGGAGACGGTGGGGTCGGCGGGCTCGATCTCCCGCAGGACGTCGACGAAGAGCTCCTCCTTGCCGCTCCAGCGGCGGTAGATGGTGGACTTGCCGACGCCCGCGGTCCGGGCGATGCGCTCGATGGACAGGCCGGCCAGGGGCTCGCCGGCCTCCAGGAGTTCCACGACGGCGTCGAGGATCGCCCGCTCGGCGGCGGCGCTGCGGGGACGCCCGCGGCGGGGCTCGGGGCCGCCGTCCCCGGCCGGGGTGTGCGCGTCGTCCTGTGCCGCCTGCACGTGGTCACCTCTCGCCGTACCTGTCCGCCCCGGGCGTTCACCCCTGATTCTCGCCGACCGCGGGGGTCCGGAGCGAGCGGCCGGGAGCGAGCGGCCGGGCGGAGCGCCCGGCCGCTCGCTCCGGCCTCAGTCCCCCGACGGGCCGGAACCGGCCCGGGCGGGCACGCGCTCCGGCTGCCGCGGGCCTTGCGCAGCGCCCGTCCTGCCCGGCAGGAACACGCCCACCACCACCGCGCCGACCAGGGCGACCGCGGCCGATCCCAGGGCCGTGACGTGCATCGCCCCGATGAACGCGTCGTTCGCCGCGGCGACCAGCGGCTTGCCGGCGGGGCCGAGCTTCGCCGCCACGCCGAGCGTCGCCTCGATCGACTCGCCGGCGACGTCTCTCGCCCCGGCCGGGACGCTGCCGAGGTGGCCCTCGATCTCACCCCGGTAGACCGTCGAGAGCACCGAGCCGAGTACGGCGATTCCGAGCGCACCGCCGACCTGGCGGAAGGTGTTGTTGATGGCCGAGCCTGAGCCGGCCCGTTCGCGGGGCAGCGCCTGCATCACGGCGACGGTGACCGGCGGCATGATGTGCGCCATGCCCGTCCCCTGGACGAAGAAGACCAGGCACAGCACCCAGACGGGCGTATCGGCGTCGAAGAGGGCGAAGGCCGCGAGGCCGCCCGCGACCAGCAGCATGCCGACGGTGCACACCGCGCGGGCGCCGAACCGGTCCACGACCAGCCGGGCGCGCGGCGAGAAGACCATCTGCGCCACGGCGAGCGGCAGGATCAGCAGCCCGGACTGCAGGGCGGTGTAGCCGCGCACGCTCTGCAGGTAGAAGGCCGAGAAGAACGTGACGCCCATCAGCGCGAAGAACACCAGCGCGATGGCGGCCACGGCGGCGGAGAAGGCCGGCTTGCTGAAGTACGAGATGTCGATGGAGGGGTGGCTGCTGCGCTTCTCGTGCCATACGAAGCCCGCCAGCACCAGCAGACCGCCGATCAGCGGAGCGAGGACGGTGAGGTCGGTGAAGGAGGCCAGTTCACCGCCGCGGATGATGCCGTACACGAGCAGGACCAGGCCGACGACGGACAGGACGACGCCCAGCGGGTCGACGCGGCCCGGGTTCGGGTCCCGGGAGTCGGGGACCAGGAGGACCATGGCGATCAGCGCCACGACCACCACGGGGACGTTGACCAGGAAGATCGAGCCCCACCAGAAGTGCTCCAGGAGCACTCCGCCGGTGATCGGGCCGATCGCGATGCCGAGACCGACGCTGCCGGCCCAGATGCCGATGGCCTTGGGCTGTTCGTCGCGTTCGAAGACGTTCATCAGGACGGCGAGGGTGGCGGGCATCACGAACGCCGCACCGAGGCCCATCAGCGCACGCCAGGTGATGAGTTCGCCCGGCGATGTCGAGAGCGCGGCGAGGGCCGAGCCGATGCCGAAGACGAGGATGCCGGCCAGGAGGACCTTCTTGCGGCCGATGCGGTCGCCCAGCAGTCCGGCGGTGAACAGGAGGCCCGCGAAGACGAGTGTGTAGGAGTTGATCGACCACTCGAGCTCGCTCTGAGTGGCGCCGATGCCGGTCGGCGCCGGACTGGCGATCGTCTTGACCGCGACGTTCAGGATCGAGTTGTCCAGGACGACGATGAGCAGGCTGAACATGAGGACGGCGAGGATCGCCCAGCGGCGGCGGTGGACCGCCTCCGGGACGCGGGGCGCGGCGGCAGGGGCGGCGGACGGTATGGACATGCGAACACCCTAATGTTATTTCGATACGACACCGTCTCGTATTGAAAGGTCTTCATCGGGCCGTCGGGCATCGTTCACGGGAGACACCGCCCGGTGGGGCCCACTTCCCGGGAACGGCCCCGGGATGCCACCATGGAAGGGATCCGGGGACGCCGTCAGGGTGCCTCGAGATGACGAAGGAGCCGTTGGCCATGTCGCTGCAGGCTGCGCAGAACCAGTCCGCCACACCCCCCGCAGGTCCCTCCCCCGCCGCCGGCAAGGCGCTGTACGGGGGCAAGAGCACCCGCCGCATCACCGTCCACGACATCGCCGCCGCCACCGAGCGCGGCGAGAAGTGGCCCATGCTCACCGCCTACGACGCGATGACCGCGTCCGTCTTCGACGAGGCCGGCATCCCGGTCATGCTCGTCGGCGACTCCATGGGCAACTGCCACCTCGGTTACGAGACCACCGTGCCCGTCACGATGGACGAGATGGTCATGCTCTCCGCCGCCGTCGTGCGGGGTACCAAGCGCGCCCTCGTCGTCGCCGACCTGCCCTTCGGGTCCTACCAGGAGGGCCCGGTCCAGGCCCTGCGCAACGCGACCCGCCTGATCAAGGACTCCGGCGTCGGGGCCGTCAAGCTGGAGGGCGGCGAGCGCTCGCACGAGCAGATCCGGCTGCTCGTCGAGGCCGGGATCCCGGTCATGGGCCACATCGGCCTGACCCCGCAGTCCGTCAACGCCATGGGCTACCGCGTGCAGGGCCGGGGTGAGGAGGCCGCCCAGCAGCTGCTGCGCGACGCGAAGTCGGTGCAGGACGCGGGCGCGTTCGCCGTCGTCCTCGAACTCGTACCGGCCGAGCTGGCCGCCGAGGTCACCCGCACCCTGCACATCCCGACCGTCGGCATCGGCGCCGGGCCCGACACGGACGCCCAGGTACTCGTCTGGACCGACATGGCGGGGCTGACCGGCGGCAAGGTGCCGCGCTTCACCAAGCAGTACGCCGCCATGCGCCAGATGCTGGGTGACGCGGCGAAGGAGTTCGCCGACGAGGTCGTCGGCGGCACGTTCCCGCAGCCGGAGCACACCTTCCACTGACGTCCCACCGACCACTGCGGCACCACCGACAGCCCGCCGACTTCCCCCATCGGCGGGCTGTCGGCCGTGCGGGGGCGGTGTCAGCGATCTGTCGGTGCGCTGTCGGTGGCGACTGGTCACATGGTGGACATGACGCGAATCGACAAGAACCGCAGAAACGGCTCGAACGGCGCGAACGCCGTCGAGGTGCGGGGGCTGGTCAAGCACTACGGCGAGACCAGAGCACTGGACGGCGTGGACCTCGACGTGCGCGAAGGCACCGTCCTCGGCGTGCTCGGCCCCAACGGCGCCGGCAAGACCACCCTCGTACGCTGCCTCTCCACCCTGATCGTGCCGGACGCCGGACACGCCGTGGTCGCCGGCTACGACGTGGTGAAGCAGCCCCGGCAGCTGCGCCGCACCATCGGCCTGACCGGTCAGTACGCCTCGGTCGACGAGAAGCTGTCCGGCTGGGAGAACCTCTACATGATCGGGCGGCTGCTCGACCTGCCGCGCAAGAAGGCCCGGTCGCGCGCCGACGAGCTGCTGGAGCGCTTCTCGCTCACCGACGCGGCGAGGAAGGCCGCGATGGACTACTCCGGCGGCATGCGGCGCCGGCTGGACCTGGCCGCTTCCATGATCGGCAGCCCGGCCGTCCTCTACCTCGACGAGCCGACGACGGGGCTCGACCCCCGTACCCGCAACGAGGTCTGGGACGAGGTGCAGCGGATGGTCGCGGAGGGGGCGACCGTGCTGCTCACCACCCAGTACATGGAAGAGGCCGAACAGCTCGCCAGTGAGCTCACGGTCATCGACCACGGCAAGATCATCGCCAGGGGCGGTGTCGACGAGCTCAAGGCCAAGGTCGGCGGCCGCACCCTGCAGATCCGGCCCTCCGACCCGGCCGAACTGGCCGCGATGGCGCAGGCGTTGCGGGAGGCCGGTCTCGACGGTGTCGCGGGCGCCCAGGCGGTTCCGGACGAGGGACTGCTGTACGTACCGATCCTCAGCGACGAGCAGCTGACCGCCGTGATCGGCCTGCTCGGCACCCGGGGCTTCTCGCTCGCCCACGTCGCCACCGCCCTGCCCAGCCTGGACGAGGTGTTCCTCGCCATCACGGGCGACAAGGCAACCGTCACCGACACGATTCCCCAGGAGGTCGCGGCATGAGCACGACGACTCTGACGCCCACCCCCACCGGCGCGGCCACGTCCGCACCGGCCGCGAAGCTCCGCGACGAGGGCCGGATCGGGCTGCGGAACAACCTGCGCCACATCGGGGCGCTGGTGCGGCGCAACCTGCTCCAGATCAAGAAGGATCCGGAGTCGATGTTCGACGCGCTCCTGATGCCGGTCATCTTCACTCTGCTGTTCGTGTACGTCTTCGGCGGCTCGGTCGGCGGCAGCATGGGTGGCGGGCGGCAGGAGTACCTCAACTACCTGATCCCCGGTCTGATGGCGATGATGGGCATGAACATCGCCATGGCGGTCGGTTCCGGTGTCAACGACGACTTCCGCAAGGGGGTCATGGACCGGTTCCGCACGATGCCGATCGCCCGCTCCTCGGTGCTCATCGCGAAGATCGTGGTCGAGCTCGGCCGGATGATGGTCGCCACGCTGATCCTGCTGGGCATGGGCTTCGCGCTCGGCATGGAGCTGCAGGAGCCGGTGCTCGGGCTGATCGGGGCGATCGCCCTGTCGGCCGCGTTCGGCGCCGCCATCATGTGGATCTTCATCTTGCTCGGGCTGACCATGAAGACGGCACAGGCCGTGCAGGGGATGGGGATGCTGGTGCTGATGCCGCTCCAGTTCGGTTCGTCCATCTTCGCGCCGACCGGGACCATGCCCGGCTGGCTGCAGACGTTCACCGACTACAACCCGCTGTCCAACCTGGCCGACGCGGCCCGCGCCCTCATGATGGGCGGCCCGCTCGCCCACTCGGTCTGGGTGACGCTCGGCTGGACCGTGGTCATCACCGCGGTGACGGCCCCGCTCGCGGTGTCCAAGTTCCGCAAGAAGTCCTGACGGAGAGGGTGCCACGGACCGTGCCGGGAGCCCGGCCACGGCCTCCGGCACCCTCCCGGGTGCTGTCTCCCGGATCATGTGCGGAGCCGGATCATGAGGGCGGCGGAGTGACGGTTCCGAGGTGGATGCAGGCGCGTTTCCCGTAGCGGGGCCGGCATCGTCCGTCGGCGACGAGGTGGATGGTGATGTGGTCAAGGCCGCTTCCCCGCACCGGCAGTGACCACGCTGGTCAGGACAGGCCGGGGGCCACTGCCGGCACCGGTTCGGACTCCCGGCCGGGACATCGCGACGTCGAAGATGTGGTCCCGCAGTCCTTGCCGGTCATCCTTCGGGTGAGCGGTCGGGTGCCGAAACGGACGGCTGGGGGCTGATGAGTAGCAGGGCGATGTCGTCGCTGGGCGCCGGGGCGTGGCGGATCAGCATGTCGGCCATGAGGTCGAGGTCGGTCGGGTCGGCGTCTTCGAGGAGTCCGGCGAGAGCCGTCGTCGCGTCGTCGAGGTCGACCCCGGGGGCCTCGACGAGCCCATCGGTGTAGAGGGCGAGCACGCTGCCGGGAGGCATGCGGAATTCCAGGGTCGGGTAGCGGACATCCGGGTCGATACCGAGAAGCAGGCCCGGCGGGACACGGAGAAGTTCGGTGCGTCCGTCGGTGTGACGTAGCAGGGGCGGAGGGTGGCCGGCGGTGGCGACGCAGGCGCGCTGGCGGCCCAGGTCGAGGTGGGCGTAGACGCAACTGGTGAACAGCCCGGGGTCGAGGTCGATCAGGAGACGGTTGGTGGCAGCCAGGACATGGTCCGGGGACGCGGCTACGGTGGCGTGTGCGTGGACGGCGGTGCGGACCTGGCCCATGAGGGCCGCAGCATCCACGTCGTGGCCCTGTACATCGCCGATGGTCGCGGCGGCGGTGCACTCATCCAGGCGGATGAGGTCGTAGAAGTCGCCGCCGATGCCCAGGCCGCGGGCGGCAGGAAGGTAGCGGGCCGCCACTTTCAGACCGGGGACGTCGGGCAGTGTGTGGGGCAGCAGAGCCGACTGCAGACGATGGGCGAGATCGCGCTCGGTGTCGTACAGGCGGGCGCGGTCGAGTGCCTGCCCGACCAGGCCGGCCAGTGAGGTGAGTACGGCGCGTTCACTGGGCGCGAAGATGTGGGGCCGGTTGTAGGCGAGGAGGAGTGAGCCGACCGGGCGGCCGGAGGCGATGAGCGGCAGGAAGGCCCAGGCAGCCATCCCGTCCTCGTGCACCGTGGACGGATAGACCCGCTGAAGCTCGGCGAAGTTCGCGAAGAAGCCCGGGACGCCGGTGGTCAGCACTCTGACGCCGGGCAGGTCCGAGCTCAGGGGGGCGTCGATGAAGCTGTCCAGGAGTTCGGCACTGTAGCCCCGGTGTCCGAGGATTTTCAGACGGCCGTCCTCAGCGGTCATGACGACCATGCCCTGCGCTCCGAGGGCAGGCAGGAGCTGGTCGGCCGTTTGCTCGACCACGTCCTGAACACCGGCGGCTTCGGTGAGCGTGGCGGCCAGATGCATCAGGTGGTACAGCACGGTGGCGCGGCCGGGACCCGCAGGAGCCCCCGGGTGAGCTGCCTGGGCGCCTTCAGCCGGTTCGCTGCGCCTGATGCGGACGCTGATGCCGGAGGAGTCCGGGTACAGCTCGAAGGTCAGCCACACGTCCGGCGGGCGTACGACCGTGAAGACCTGGGACTGGCGGCTGATCAGTGCGGCCCTGTAGCGGTCCTCGACCTGGGGAACGTCCATCCACGGCAGCACTTCCCAGGGCAGTGCCCCCAGCAGGTCGGCCGTATCGGCACCGACGAGATCGGCCGCCGCCTGGGTGATGAAGGTGATGCGGCCGTTCAGGTCCACCGCACAGGCCCCTTCGGGCAGACGGTCGAGGAAGGCGGAGACCTCCCGGCTCTCGGCGGGGGAAAGGCTGCGTCCGGTCCGTGGGGGCAGAGCCCGTGGCTGGTCGGCGGGGGGCAGCGGGTCACCGCGGTCCGCGGCCTCCTGCAGTTGGTTGCCCAAGCGGCGGCACCCGGCATGGATGACGTCCTGTTCGTGCGGGCTGAGCTGGGGCGGCCGGGTGCCGGGCCACAGGAGCACCAGTCCGCCCAGGACGGCGCCCTCGCTGGTGAGCGGAGCGGCCGCCAATGCGAAGTCGTAAGGCAGCACGAGTGCCGGCCGCGGATACTGGCGCGCCATCGCCTCCTGCCCGCTGATCCACACCAGACGCCGTTCCCGCACGGCGTCCGCCACGGGAATCGGGTCGGTCAGGGCCACCCGCGTCCACGGTGCGAACGTCTCCCGCGGGGCCCCCGTGAGCATTGTCAGCCACAGTGCGTTTCCCTCGGGGGACAGTACATACAGCAACGCCCCGGAGGCGTCGCTCTGACGCACCACGTCAACCAGTGCAGTGTCCATCAACAGCCTGCCTCGACCAGCGGCGGCAGTGAGGACGAAGCAGCCGTGCGCGCTCGGGTCCGGTCCGTCGGGCGCCGAGCACCCTGAGCCCGAGTGCGGCGAGCGCGTGTGGCGCGCCGGGCACCGGCTGCGGCGTGCCGACCTCGTCGCGTGCTCCAGGGCGCCCTGCGTGGGGTCGGACGGCAGCACCGGTGGTCGTGCCCCACCGGTCCGGCCAGGGCCGCGATACGACAGCCGCTCCGAATATCACCCATAGACGGACGATACGCCCAGAAGGACAGAGGCGTGTATACGGGACAGCACCCCACTGCCTGCCTCACCAGGCTCGGCCCGGACGGCTCCGCACATGATCCGAGAAACAGTGCCTAGTCCTGGTACGCCTCCACGAGGGCGGTGGCCTCCTCCTGGGAGAGGCCGCCGCCCTCGGCGTACGCGGCCTCGTAGGCCGCGTCCCCGAGCACGCCGCGGACCAGCTCCTCGGCGGCGGCGTAGTTGTCCCGCTCCATCCGCGTCGGCACGTGCCCGTCCGGCAGCAGCGCCCGTCCGGCGGCCAGCAGGCGCGCCGCGAGGGCGGCCCGGCGCTCCCCACCGAGTCCGCCCAGCGCCCGTGCCACGGTGACCAGGTGGATCACGTGCATCTGTGGCGCCACCATCTGCGACAACCGGTCGTCGGCCTGCGCCAGCGCCTCCCGGCTCCGGGCCAGGGCGTCCGCGTGGAGGCCCTCCTGGTTGTCCAGCCAGGCCAGGCCGCCCAGCACGAACGCCTCGAAGACGCCTATGGACGCGGCCCTGAAATCCTCGTGCAGCACGGCGAGTTGCTCCCGCGCCTCGACGGTACGGCCGGACGTGCCCAGCCACACGGCCAGGAAGAACCGGGCGAACGCCGTCGCCTCGTGCCCCGCGTGCCGCCCCTCGGTGAGCACCTCCCGGAAGATCAGCTCGGCCTCCGCACCACGGCCGAGCTCGGTCAGTGCGGAGGCGTACCGGGTGCGGAGCACCAGCACCTGGGCCCGGGCGCCGAGCTTCTCCGCGTAACCGATCGCGGCCTGGTAGCCCTCGGCCGCCCGACCGTAGTCGCCCATCTTCTCGTCGGCCTCGCCGCGTGAGGAGAGCGCCTCCGCCGCGCCCCAGTCGTCGCCGAGACGGCGGAAGATCGCCAGGCTCTCGTCGGCGTCGGCATGGGCCTCGCCCGCCCAGTCGGGCCGGTTGGCCAGCACGTTGGCACGCATCTGGAGCACACCGGCCAGCTCCCAGTCGTATCCGAGCTCCCGTGCGGCGCGGACCGTCTCGTCCAGCACCCCGCGCAGGTCCGGGAGGTCCGCGGTGAGTGCGACGGCGAAGAACCAGAGCGTCCCCGGGCTGCGGTAGGTCTGCGGCTGGCCGGGACGGTACGTCGCGGCGATGGTCCGCAGCCGCGCCATGCCGGCCTCGTTCGACCAGGCGTCCGTCGCGTGGTCCGTGCCGGCCATCCGGAGCAGCGCCACCTGGCGCCGCGCCTCCTGCAGCAGTTCGGGACCCATCGGCGGTGGCGCGTCGGTGCAGCGTTCGGTGAGCGAGGGCGCGGTGGCGGCGGGTGCGGCGAACGGGTCGGGGCCGAGCGCGGAGGCAGCGTCGGCCCACTGCAGGGCGTCACTGCGCAGATCACGCATCTGCCAGTACCAGGCGAGCGAGAGCACCATGCTGAGCGCCTCCTGCTCGTCGCGCGCGGCGACGGCGTGCCGCAGGGCGGTGCGCAGATTCTCGTACTCGCGCTGGAGCAGTTCGAGGGCGGCGAGCTGTCCGGAGCCCCGGAGTTCGGGGTCGGTGGTACGGGCCAGCTCCCGGTAGAAGGCGAGGTGCCGCCGTTCGACGACGTCCCGCTCCCCCGCCTCGTCCAGCCGTTCGGCGGCGTACTCACCGACGGTCTCCAGCAGGCGGTAGCGCATCCGGCCGTCCGCGGACGGGGCGGCAACGACGAGGGACTTGTCGACGAGCGAGCCGAGCGCCCCGGCGACGTCGTACGCATCCTGCCGCCGGTCCGCGCAGACCGCCTCGGCGGCGGCGAGGGTGCAGCCGCCGGAGAAGACAGACAGCCGGCGCAGGGCGGTGCGTTCGTCCCCGTCCAGGAGGTCCCAGGACCAGTCGACGACCGCCCGCAGGGTCTGCTGGCGTGGCAGCACGGTGCGGCTGCCACTGGTCAGCAGACGGAAGCGGTCGTCGAGGCGGTCGGCGATCTCACGCGCGGTGAGCATGCGCAGCCGGGCGGCGGCGAGTTCGATCGCGAGCGGCAGCCCGTCGAGGCGGTGGCAGATCTCGGCGCAGGCCGCTGCCGTCCGCTCGTCCGCGTCGACCCGGAAGCCGGACAGCGCGGCGGCCCCGCGGTCGGCGAGCAGTCGCAGCGCCACCGGGTCCGGCAGCGGGTCGACCGTCCGCACGAACTCGCCCGGTACGCCGAGGGGTTCACGGCTGGTCGCGAGGACGGTGAGCCCGGGGCAGCGGGCCAGCAGGTGGTCGGCGAGGGCCGCTGCTGCCTCGATGAGGTGCTCGCAGTTGTCCAGGAGCAGCAGCATGCGGCGCCCGGAACAGTGTTCGGTGAGCCGGGCGAGCGGTTCGCTCGCACCCCGCTCCGCCGCCCGGAGCTCCTCCGCACCCGCCCCGCGCAGCACGGTCTCCCGCCCCCCGAGCGCCGTGAGGACGGCTTCCGGTACCGCTTCGGGGTCGTCGACCGGCGCGAGTTCGGCCAGCCAGACGCCGTCCGGCCAGGCCGCCGGGTCGGCGGATTCGGCGGCCTCCTGGGAGAGCCTGGTCTTGCCCGCGCCACCAGGGCCCAGGAGGGTGACGAGCCGGGCCCGGGTCAGGTCCTCGCGCAGGGCGGCGATGTCCGCCTCACGTCCCACGAAGCTCGTGAGCCTGGCCCGCAGGTTGCCCGGCCGCACGGGAAGGGGGACGGGAGCGGGGGCCGGGGCGGGCGGGTCCTGGTGGAGCAGCTCCTCGTGCAGGGCGCGCAGTGCGGAACCCGGGTCGGTGCCGAGGCGTTCGGCGAACAGGGTGCGCACCTCGTCGTACGCCGCGAGTGCCTGCGCGGTGCGTCCGGCGTCGCGAAGCGCCCTGATGCGGAGTGCCTGCAGGGGTTCGTCCAGCGGGTGGTCGGCGCAGAGCACGGCGAGTTCGGGCAGGGCGTCGTCGGCGCGGCCCAGCTCGAGGACAGCGGTGATCCTGCTCCTGCGCGCGTCGAGCCGGCGCCCCTCCCAGCGGGCGGCGGCCACGGACCGGTCCGGCAGGTCGGCGAGGGCGGGCCCCTGCCACAGGGCGAGCGCGTCGCCGAGGACGTCGGCGGCCTTCGCCGCGTCCCCGGCCTCCAGGGCCCGCGCCCCCTCCCCCGTGAGCCGCTCGAAGCGGAAGAGGTCGACGGCCTCCGGGCCGGCGGCGAGCCGGTAGCCGCTCTCCCCGGACTCGACCGCGTCCCGGCCGAGCGCGCGCCGCAGACGGCCCACGAGTGCCTGCAGGGCGCCCGGGGCGTCGGCGGGCGGATCGCCGTCCCAGACCTCGTCGACGAGCAGTCCCGCCGGGACGACGCGCCCCGGGCGCAGGGCGAGCACGGTGAGCAGGGCGCGTAGCCGCGCCCCGCCGAGGGCCGCGGGCGTGCCGTCGTCGCGGAAGGCGCGGGTGGTGCCGAGGATGGCGTAGTGCACGGGCCCATTGTCCGTGACGGCTCAGACCGGCGCGGACCCGGTGTCGCGACCGGCGACGTGGGCCCGCGGAGGACGGCGGTGCGGGACGGCGCGACGGGGCAGGCTTCCGGGGGCGGGCACGAGGACCGCCCGCGAGACGTTCCCGCTCCGTGTGGCCCCCGGTCGGGGGCCCGCCGCATGCCGTCCAGCGATCAGGAGTCACGCCGATGACCACCGCAGTCCGCCGCAGCGACCGGCGGATAAGTCCGATCTTCCTGGGGATCGTCGCCGTCATGGCCGTCGCGGGCTGGGCGGTGTGGACGGGCTTCGCCGAGCAGACCGGCTTCGCGGTCTTCCTCTTCGTCACGGCGGCCTGGATCGTCTCTCTCTGCCTGCACGAGTACGCGCACGCGCGCACAGCGCTGCACAGCGGCGACATCTCGATCGGGGCGAAGGGCTACCTCACCCTGAATCCACTGAAGTACACGCACGCCCTGCTGAGCATCGTGCTGCCGGTGCTCTTCGTGATCATGGGGGGCATCGGCCTGCCGGGCGGCGCGGTCTACATCGAGCGGGGGCGCATCCGCGGCCGGTGGAAGCACAGCCTGGTCTCGGCCGCCGGACCCCTGACGAACGTGCTGTTCGCCGTGGTGTGCACGGCGCCCTTCTGGCTGGGCGCGCTGGACGGTGTCCCGGTCCCCTTCCGCCTGGCGCTGGCGTTCCTGGCGCTGCTCCAGGTCACGGCCGCGATCCTGAACTTCCTGCCGGTCCCCGGGCTCGACGGCTACGGCGTGATCGAGCCCTGGCTCTCGTACCGGATCAGGCGCCAGGTGGAGCCGTACGCGCCGTTCGGGCTGATCGCCGTGTTCGGGCTGCTGTGGATCCCCGAGGTGAACGGCGTCTTCTTCGACGCGGTCGACACCCTGCTGCGGGGGCTCGGGGTCAGCGAGATCGAGACGTACTGCGGCCTGGACACGTACCGCTTCTGGCGGGAGTGGTTCGGCGACCAGGACCCGGGCTGCGCGGTGAGCGGCTAACGGGTGGCCGCGGCCGTCTCCGCCTTGTACTTGCGGACGTAGAACCACGACATGTTCGACGAGAGGCCCGCCAGCAGTACCCAGACGATGCCGAGGAGGACGCCGCCCTGGACGAAGGAGACCACGGCGGCGGTGACGGCGAGGACGCAGACGACGAGGGCGTAGAGAGCGAGGCGGGGCATGAGGGCGGTGCTCCTGTCGGGGGATGGTGCGCGGTCCCGTCCAGTGTCCCTCATGCCCGTTTCCGCTCCGGGCAGGGGCTCGCTCAGACGTCGGTGGTGCGCAGGCCCGCGTGGGCCTTGTAGCGGCGGTTGACCGAGATCAGGTTCGCGACCAGCGACTCCACCTGGTGCGCGTTGCGCAGCCGGCCGGCGAAGACTCCGCGCATGCCGGGGATGCGGCTCGCGAGTGCCTGCACGGTGTCGGTGTCGGCGCGCGCCTCGCCCAGCACCATCACGTCGGTGTCGATCTCCTCGATCGACTCGTCCTGGAGCAGCACCGCCGACAGGTGGTGGAAGGCGGCGGTGACCCGTGAGTCCGGCAGCAGGGCGGCGGCCTGCTCGGCGGCGCTGCCCTCCTCCGGCTTCAGTGCGTAGGCGCCCTTCTTGTCGAAGCCGAGCGGGTTCACGCAGTCGACGACGAGCTTCCCGGTGAGTTCCTCGCGCAGGGACTCCAGCGTCCTGGCGTGCCCTTCCCACGGCACGGCGACGATGACGATGTCGCTGCGGCGGGCGCACTCCGCGTTGCCGGCGCCCTCGACGCCGTGTCCCAGCTCCGCCGCGGCGGCCTCGGCGCGGTCGGCGGCGCGGGAGCCGATGACGACCTTCTGCCCGGCGCGGGCGAGACGGTAGGCGAGACCCCGGCCCTGGGGGCCGGTGCCGCCGAGTACGCCGACGGTCAGCCCGGAGACGTCGGGGAGGTCCCAGGGGTCCTTGGCGGGGGGCTTGGGCGCGCTGCCGCTGTCATTCGTAGTCATGCGCCGACACTACTGCCAGGTAGCGAAGGGGACTCGGCGGGCCGCCGCGCGGAGCGCTGGGCGCGAACGGTGGTGGGCGGGGGCGGAGGCGGTCGTGCCCACCGGGGCGGCGGCGGTCGTGGGTGCGGGGGCGGAAGCGGTCGTGGGTGCGGGGCGGAGGCGGAGGCCCGGACGGTCCCCTTTCGGGTGCACCTGAGCGATCAGGCAGTCACGGGAGGGTGGCCGAAGGCATGATGCCGGGCCATGGATGCCGTACGTGTCGCCCTGCTGCGCGAGGTACTCGCCGGGACCGAGTGGCCCTCGGCGGCCCGGCGGTTCGCCCGGACCCTGCGGTCGTCGGTCGTGCCTCAGGGCGGCGGGCTGCTGCTGGTCGGGACCGAGGTGTACGAGCCGTGGCACATGGCGGCACACCTCGTGGACGAGTCGACGTGGTCGGGGCTCCCCCAGTTGAGGCCGACGCTCGTACGCCACCGGGTGGAGCCCGGCGATCCGGCCCACCTGGCCGTGGGCCTCGGCCGGATCGAGGCGGCCGGGCGGGGCGAGACCCTGCTCGTGGTGGCCCCTGCGCGGGCGGACTCCGGGCTCCTGGAACGGGTGCACGACGCCCGCCGGGCGGGTGCGACGGTGCTCTCGCTGGACGGGGGCGACCCGGAGGTGCGGGGGCTCGCCCACGAGGCGCTCACGGTGACGGGCGGGGACGAGGTGGATCTGGACACCGTGCAGCACCTGGTGAGCGCTGCGGCCGGTGAGAACAGCGCTCCCGCGCCGCGTGGCCGCCGCTCGTTCCGTGACCGGCTGTCGCGGCTGGCCGACCAGCTGACGGCGCCGCCGCCACCTCTCTGGTAGCGGTAGCGGCTCCGCCGGCGGCCGGCTAGTCCGGCGTCCCGTCGGTGCGGTCGTGCCACTTCGGGTCGTTCTCCCACTCGAGGTTCCGCTCACGCGCCGTGTCCATCGCGTGCTGCGCCTCCTCGCGGGAGGTGTACGGGCCGAACCGGTCTTTCCCCGGGCAATCCGGGCCCTCCTCGACCGTTCTGTGCTCCAGGCAGTAGTACCACTCGCCCGGTTTGCCCACCGTGCGCTTCTTGAACAGGGCCATCGTCGGATCCTTTCCTCGTAGCCATGCTGCCCCGAGCACGCTGGTTAGACTCCCTCGCATGTCTGGCCAGCCGCTGCTCGTACCAGGGGAGATCACTCCCGTCCGTTCCGTTCCCGGAAACATCCGGCGCCCCGAGTACGTGGGGAAGCCCGCCCCCACGCCGTACACCGGGCCGGAGATCCAGGACTCCGACACCGTGGAGCGCATGCGGATCGCGGGCCGTATCGCCGCGCAGGCGATGGAGGAGGCCGCGAAGCACATCGCCCCGGGCGTCACCACCGACGAACTCGACCGGGTCGCCCACGAGTTCATGATCGACCACGGGGCGTACCCCTCGACCCTGGGCTACCGGGGCTTCCCGAAGTCGCTCTGCTCGTCGCTCAACGAGGTCATCTGCCACGGCATCCCCGACTCCACGGTGCTGCGGGACGGCGACATCGTGAACCTCGACGTCACCGCGTACATCAACGGTGTGCACGGCGACAACAACGCCACCTACCTCTGCGGCGACGTCGACGAGGAGTCGAAGCTGCTCGTGGAGCGCACCCGGGAGTCACTGAACCGTGCCGTCAAGGCGGTGCGGCCGGGGCGGCAGATCAATGTGATCGGGCGGGTCATCGAGTCGTACGCCAAGCGGTTCGGGTACGGGGTGGTACGTGACTTCACCGGGCACGGGATCAACACCTCGTTCCACTCCGGTCTCATCGTCCCCCACTACGACAGCCCGCACGCGACCACCGTGATGCAGCCCGGGATGACCTTCACGATCGAGCCGATGCTGACGCTCGGTACCCACGAGTACGACATGTGGGACGACGGCTGGACCGTGGTGACGAAGGACCGCAGGCGGACCGCCCAGTTCGAGCACACCCTCGTGGTGACCGAGACCGGGGCGGACATCCTGACGCTTCCGTGACGCCGGGCCAGGTCCGGGCCGGACGCGCCGCCACGCCGTACGGTGGGGGTGAGTCTTACCGACAGCCAGTCGGCAAGCTGTTGACTTAGGCAAGCCTAAGCAGGAGGATCATCGTATCGGTCCGTGGGGGTACGCACCCAGCACCTCGCACCTCCACGGTTGCCGACATCGCCGATTCCGTCCCGACGCCTCGCCCCATCGGCCCCCGGAGGCCCGCCTTGGACGCAACCGCAGCCACCACGCCCTTCTCGACGCTCATCCGCACCGCCTCGCACGAGCAGCACACCGAGGCGGAGTCATCGGCCTTCATGGGCGACATGCTCGGTGGGCGGCTCGGGGTGGAGGCGTACACGCGCTACACCGAGCAGCTGTGGTTCGTCTACCGGGCACTGGAGGACGGCGCCGAAGCCCTGCGCGAGGACCCGGTCGCGGGCCCCTTCATACAGGCCGAGCTGATGCGCGGCGCGGAACTGGAGCGTGACCTGGCGCACCTGCGGGGGGCCGGGTGGCGTACGGGCCTCGACCCGCTGCCGGCGACCGCCGCGTACGCCGCGCGGGTCACCGAGTGCGCCCGGCACTGGCCCGCCGGGTACGTGGCGCACCACTACACCCGCTACCTCGGGGACCTCTCCGGTGGCCAGATCATCCGCGGCGCCGCCGAGAAGACCTGGGGCTTCGAGCGCAAGGGCGACGGGGTGCGGTTCTACGTGTTCGAGCAGATCCCCAACCCGGCCGCCTTCAAGCGGGCGTACCGCGAACTGCTGGACGCGGTGGACGCCGACGACCTGGAGAAGCGGCGCGTCGTCGACGAGTGCAAGCGGGCGTTCGCGCTGAACACCGCCGTCTTCCGGGAGCTCGGCGAGGCCTTCCCGCTCAGCGCCTGACGCCCCTGGCTGCCAGCAGGACGCGGCCCCCGATCTCCACCGTGCCGTCCGGCGCGGGCGCGGTGAGGATCTGGGAGCCGCGCCCTTGTGCGATGTTGAGGGCGCGGCCCAGTTCGGTGCTCAGCAGCATGGCCGCCGCACCCGTCGCCTCGTCCTCGTCGACGGCGTCCCCCGTGCGCGGGAACGCCCGCGCACGTACCCGCCCTGCCGCCTCGTCCTCCCAGGCCCACACGTAGAGCCGTCCCTCACCGGGCGGGGGCTCCGTCAGGGCCTCGACGTCCGCGACCGACGCGTACCGCTCCAGCGTCATCGGCGGTGCCCATGCGGGGCGGGCCGTGATCCAGGTGAACTCGCCGTCCTGGCGGGCGAACACGTCCCCGACGGGCAGCTCCAGGACCTCCAGGTCGAGCAGCCAGGCCGCGCCGACGAGTGGATGCCCGGCGAACGGCAACCGCAGCCCGGGCGTACGGATGTCGACGGTGCCGCGCTCCGGGTCGTCGACGAACACGGTCTCGTTGAAGCCGAGCCGCCGGGCGAGCACCTGCCGCGACTCGTTGTCGGGGTACCTGCGTCCGTCCCGTACGACAGCGAGCGGATTGCCGTGGCGGCCGTCCGGTCCGCAGAACACGCGCAGTACGTCGATGCCGTCGGGTACGTCGAAGTCGTTCACGTGCGCATTCAAGCACCGTCCGGGGTTTCGCCAGGCCGAAGGGCCCGCACCCCGGGCGTGCGCGGGCACCCATCCACGGCCACACCGAAAGACCCGGCTTGACCAGTCCTTGACCCTTCTGTGGGTCGCCCATGAGACAGCTGTGACCGGACCGTTTCCGGCGCTCCGAGGTGAGAGCTGAATCACTGCCGGGGTGGACACGGGCAAGGTTAGGCACGGTTAAGTTAGGTCCGCCTCACCCGCCTTTGTCCGCGCAACTGTCGTTCCCTCATCTCTTCAGTGGAGCCCGCATGCGAGCCGTTCGTCTCTCCGTCGTCACCGCTGCCACCACCCTGGCCGCACTGACCGCCGTCACGGGCTGCGCCGAGAAGAGCGACGACAAGGCGGACGGGGCCGTCCGGGTCGTCGCGAAGGACGACGCCTGCGAGGTGTCGGAGACGAAGCTCCCGGCCGGCCACCTCGAGCTCGCCGTGGAGAACAAGGGTTCCAAGGTCACCGAGGTCTACGTCCTGTTCCCCGACGACCGCATCGTCACCGAGCGGGAGAACATCGGCCCCGGCACCAAGGCGAAGATCACGGCCGAGATCAAGGCCGGTACGTACGAGATCGCCTGCAAGCCCGGCATGAAGGGCAACGGCATCCGGCAGACCGTCGAGGTCACCGGCGGTACGGCGGCCCGGCGCAGTCCCGAGATGGACAAGGCCGTCGCCGGCTACCGCACCTATGTGCAGGCGCAGGCCGACGAGACGCTGCCCAAGGTCAAGGTCTTCACCGACGCGGTCGCGGCCGGCGACATCGAAGCGGCGAAGAAGGCGTACGCCGACTCCCGCATCGGCTGGGAGCGGACCGAGCCGGTCGCCGAGTCCTTCGGTGACATCGACCCGAAGGTCGACGTCCGTGAGGACGGCCTGGAGGACGGCCAGAAGTGGACCGGCTGGCACCGCCTCGAGAAGGCGCTGTGGCAGGACAAGAAGCTGGGAGCCGAGGAGAAGGCCCTCGCGCCCGTCCTCCTCAAGGACCTGGTCGACTGGCAGAAGCGGGTCGGCAAGGCCGAGATCACCCCGACCTCGATGGCCAACGGCGCCAAGGAGCTCCTCGACGAGGTCGCCACCGGCAAGGTCACGGGCGAGGAGGAGCGTTACAGCCACACCGACCTCGTCGACTTCAAGGCGAACGTCGAGGGTGCGGAGCAGTCGTACGCCCTCCTCAAGCCGATCGCCTCGAAGAACGACGCGGCGCTGACCGCCTCCCTGGACAAGCAGTTCGCGGCCCTGAACACGCTGCTGGACAAGTACCGTGCGGACAAGGCCTCCTACGACTTCACCTCGTACGACAAGGTCGGCAAGGCGGACCGCAAGGAGCTGTCCGACGCGGTCAACGCGCTTGCCGAGCCGCTGTCCAAGCTGGCCGCCGCGGTGACGAAGTGACGGCCGGGAACAGCGAGACGGGCCCGCGGGCGGACGGGGAGCCGGGCGGCGTGCCGGCGCCGTCGCGGCGCGCACTGCTCGGCTGGGGTGGTGCCGGACTGGCGCTCGGCGCGGTGGCCGCGGGCGGCGCCGTCGCTGCGGTGGGCACCGACGGCACCGAGCCGGTCGCCGACAGCGGCGGGGCGGTGCCCTTCCACGGCCCGCACCAGGCGGGGATCGCCACCCCCGTACAGGACAGGCTGCACTTCGCCTCGTTCGACGTGACGACCGAGGACCGGGCCGAGCTGGTCGCGCTGCTCAAGGAGTGGACGCGGGCCGCCGAACGGATGACGGCCGGGCACACCGTGGGCGAGGGCGCCTACGGGGGCCTGGCCGAGGCGCCGCCGGACGACACGGGCGAGGCGCTCGGCCTGCGGCCGTCCCGGCTGACGCTCACCATCGGTTTCGGGCCCTCCCTGTTCGCGAAGGGCAGGTTCGGGCTCGAAGGGCGCCGGCCCGAGGCGCTGGTGGACCTCCCCAAGTTCCCCGGCGACAATCTCGACGCCTCCCGCAGCGGCGGCGATCTGTGCGTGCAGGCGTGCGCGGACGACCCCCAGGTCGCGGTGCACGCCATCCGCAACCTCGCCAGGATCGGTATGGGTCGCACCGCGATCCGCTGGTCGCAGCTGGGGTTCGGCAAGACGTCCTCCACGACGCCGGATGCCCAGACCCCCCGCAACATGATGGGATTCAAGGACGGCACCCGGAACGTCTCGGGCACGGACACCGCCGCCCTGGACAAGCACGTGTGGGTCGGCCCGAAGGACGACGCCGGGTGGATGACCGGGGGCTCGTACCTGGTCGCCCGGCGCATCCGGATGCACATCGAGACCTGGGACCGGGCCCCGCTGCAGGAGCAGGAGGACATCTTCGGCCGGGACAAGGGCGAGGGCGCCCCGGCAGGCCGGTCGAAGGAGCGCGACGAGCCGTTCCTGAAGGCGATGCTGCCGACGGCCCATGTGCGGCTCGCCCACCCGGACACCAACGGCGGCGCGACGATCCTGCGCCGCGGCTACTCCTTCACCGACGGCACGGACGGTCTGGGCAGGCTCGACGCCGGGCTGTTCTTCCTGGCGTACCAGCGTGACGTGCGCAAGGGCTTCATCCCGGTGCAGCGGAGCCTGGCGGCCGCCGACGCGCTCAACGAGTACATCCAGCACGTGGGCTCGGCCGTCTTCGCCGTTCCTCCGGGTGTCCGCGGCAAGGACGACTGGTGGGGCCGGGCACTGTTCTCATGACCGACACCGTGGAAGCACAGGTCTCATGACCGACACCGTGGAAGGACCGGCATGTTCGGCAACTACCTGATCGGCCTGCGCGAGGGTCTGGAGGCCAGCCTGGTCGTCTGCATCCTCATCGCGTACCTGGTCAAGACCGGCCGCCGCGACGCGCTGCGCCCGGTGTGGATCGGCATCGGCATCGCGTGCGCCATCTCGCTGGCCTTCGGTGCGGCGCTCGAATTCGGTTCGCAGGAGTTGACGTTCGAGGCCCAGGAGATGCTCGGCGGATCGCTGTCCATCATCGCCGTCGGCCTGGTCACCTGGATGGTCTTCTGGATGCGGCGGACCGCGCGGCACCTGAAGAAGGAGCTGCACGGCAAGCTCGACGCGGCCCTTGCGATGGGCACCGGCGCCCTGGTCGCCACCGCCTTCCTGGCAGTGGGCCGTGAAGGCCTGGAGACCGCGCTGTTCGTGTGGGCCTCGGTGCGGGCGAGCGGCGAGGGCTCCTCGTCACCGCTGATCGGCGTGCTGCTGGGCATCGCGACCGCGGTGGTCCTGGGCTGGCTGTTCTACCGGGGCGCGCTGAAGATCAACCTGTCGAGGTTCTTCACCTGGACGGGAGGCATGCTCGTCGTCGTGGCGGCCGGCGTGCTCGCCTACGGGGTGCACGACCTCCAGGAGGCCCGCTTCCTGGGCGGTCTGGAGAACAAGGCGTTCGACGTCACGGCCACCGTCCCGCCGGACAGCTGGTACGGCACCCTGCTCAAGGGAGTCCTCAACTTCCAGGCCGATCCGACCGTTCTTCAGGTCACGGTGTGGGCGCTCTACCTCATCCCCACGCTCGCGCTGTTCCTCGCCCCGGTAGGGTTCAGGCGGTCAGTGCGGACGACGGATCAGAAGGCGCAGAAGGCAACGGATGAGAAGGCTGGGTCGACTGGCGGCGGGGCTCGCGACGGCGACGGTGCTGAGCGTGACGGCGAGCGGCTGCGTGACGGTGCACGGCGAACTGGAAGTCGTGCCGGGAGCGACGAGGTCTGAGGCCGCCAAGGCCCTGGAGGACTTCACCGTCGCGTACAACAAGGCGGACGAGGCCTACGATCCGGCGCTCGACGCGGACCGGGTGACCGGATCGCTCGGCGCCATCAACCAGGCCGGACTGACGGCCCGGCAGAAGAACAGCCCGGACGGCAACGCCGCACACAAGCCGCTGGTGCTGTCCGACGCCGCGTTCACCCTTCCCAAGAAGGCCGGCTGGCCGCGCTGGTTCCTCGCGGACACCGACTCCAACCGCGACCGGGACGGCGGGAGGCTGGACACCCGCTGGCTGCTGGCGTTCGTCCGTACCGGGCCGGACGCGCCGTGGAAGGCCGCCTACCTGGCGGTGGTCTCCCCGTCCGAGGTGCCGAAGTTCCGTGAGGACGCGGACGGCTCGGCGCAGCCCGTGCCCTCGGCGGACACGGACGAGGTGCTGGCCACCCCGCCGGGGGACCTGAGCAGGACCTACACGGATTACCTCAAGTCAGGCACACCGGATGTCTTCGCTCCCGGTGCGACGACCTCGGGCTGGCGGGACGCGCGCAAGAACACCCGCAGGGCCGGTTTCTCGTTCCAGTACGTCGACCAGCCGCTGGACACCGGGACGTTCGCACCGCTGGGTCTGACGACCGAGGACGGCGGGGCGCTGGTCTTCTTCAGCAGCAAGCACTTCGAACGGCAGACGGCGGCGGCGGGGCTGCGGCCGACCGTCTCGGCGGATGCGCGGGCCCTGATGACCGGCGAGGTGAAGAGCACGCTGACCAAGGAGCGGGTCTCCAGCCAGTTGGTGTACGTGCCCAAGCGGGGCGCCGGTGACGAGGGCGGCAAGGTGCGCGTGCTGAACCGGCTGCCGGGACTCGTGGCGGCGGAAGGCTCCTGACCCGTGGCCGGGCCTTCGGGTCCGGCCCGGATCCGGGGCGCCCGTGAGCGTGGGCGGCCTTCGGGGGTCTCGTGAGCGTGGCCGGGCTCCATGTGCGGCCGGCCTTCGGGGCTCTCGTGCGTGGGCGGGCACGCACTCCCGGGCGACGGCATGCACCGCCTCCCGGCGGGGCGGGCATCGTGCGCCGCGTCCGTTCCGCGCGCCCGGCGGTGTGTGTCAGCGGCTGAGGGGCCAGGCCACGGCGTCGTGGGCGAGGTCGCTCGCGTCGGCCGCGTCCACATACTGCGCGCAGGCGTCCGTGAGGATCTCCAGCATGGTCAGCGGATCGGGCAGCGGGTGCTCCGGGCCGCGGATCCAGTGCACGTCCAGATCACCGGGAAGCCTCGCGGGCGGCAGCAGGACGTAGCTGCCGCGGCAGTGCCAGCGCATCCCCGGGTGCTCGTCCATCGTCTCGGGGTGGCAGTCCAGCTCGCACGGCCACCACTCGTCCTCGTCCTCGGGCGTCCCGCGCGTGGCGGTGAAGAACAGCATCCGGTCGTCGCCGGAGCGGGCGACCGGGCCGACCTCGATACCCGCGGCGATCAGCCGGTCCAGGGCGCTACGGCCGGCCGTCAGCGGCACGTCCAGGACGTCGTGGACCATGCCGGTCGCCGTGATGAAGTTGGCCAGCGGCTGACCGGAGGCCCAGCGCTCGATCTGGGCGCGGTCGGTCGTGGACTGCGTCTGCCAGGCGAACGAGACGGGGTGCCGGGCGGGGGTCGGACAGCCGACGCGCTCGCACGAACACCGGTAACCGGACGGATGCGCGGCGGGTGAGATCGGCATTCCTGCCTCGGCGACAGCGAGGAGCAGTGCCAGCCGGGCCGCGTCGTCGACTTCCGGCTGCGGTTTGGGCCGCCGGCGCAGCCACTGGGAGATCCTGCTCTCTGTGCCGCGATAACGGCCGGAATCGGCGCCCATCTATCCCCTCACCTCAGCGGTTCTTCCTCCATGGTCCCACCATCCTGCTCCTCGGGTGGCCGGAGTCGCGGAGCGGGGTGCCCGGGCCGGTGCGCGAAGGTGAGTTCCTGGGTGCGAAATGCCGGGAAGAAGCGGATTTGTTTCAGGGCGTGGCCGACAGACCCCGCAGGGCGTAGTCGACGACCGTGTCGGCGTAGGCGTGGGTCGGCGGAAGGGTCCTCAGCAGCCAGCGGTGGGTGAGCGGGGCGACCAGCAGCTCCAGGGCGATGCGCGGATCGACGTCCTCGCGCAGTTGCCCGGCCTCCTGGGCCGCGCGCAGCCGTGTGACGTACAACTGCAACTGGGCGGCGTCGCCGTCCCCGGCGGCCTCGGCGGCCTGCCGGTCCGCCATGTCGAGGAAGCCCCACGGCCCGGCACGTATCGTCTTGCCAACGGTTTTGACCCCGTGCGAACCACCCGTTCGGATCACTGCGCATCGGATGGGTGAGGCGCACCATGAAGTCACGCACAGACCGTGCGCATCCCACCGTTCCGCAGCTCGCGCTGCCGTTCGCGAGGAGCCCGCATTGACCCGTGACGCCACCCCTCGTCGCTACCTGATGTGTGCACCGGCCCACTTCCAGGTCACCTACTCCATCAACCCGTGGATGGACCCCTCCAAACCCGTGGACCTGCCCCTGGCCGTCACCGAGTGGGAGACCCTGCGCGATCGCTACCGCGCTCTCGGCCACACCGTCGAGCTGCTCGTCCCCCGCCCCGAGCTGCCCGACATGGTCTTCGCCGCCAACGGTGCCACCGTCGTCGACGGTCGTGTGCTGGGCGCCCTGTTCGCGTACCGGGAGCGGTACGCCGAGGCCGAGGCGCACCGGGAGTGGTTCCGGGCCAACGGCTTCACCGACATCCGCGAGCCGGACCACGTCAACGAGGGCGAGGGCGATTTCGCCGTCACCGCCACCTACCTCCTGGCCGGGCGCGGCTTCCGGTCCAGCCCGCTCTCCCACGACGAGGCGCAGGAGTTCTTCGGGCGCCCGGTGATCGGCCTGGACCTGGTGGACCCGCGCTACTACCACCTGGACACGGCGCTGTGCGTCCTCGACGACGCGGCCGACGAGATCATGTACTACCCGGGCGCCTTCTCACCGGGCAGCCGGTCCGTGCTGGCCCGGCTCTTCCCCGACGCCCTCATCGCCCAGGAGGCGGACGCCGCGGCGCTGGGCCTCAACGCGGTCAGCGACGGACGCCACGTCCTGCTCCCCCAGGCCGCGGTGGGGCTCCTGGGTCCCCTGCGGGACCGTGGCTTCGAACCGGTCCCGATGGATCTGGGCGAGCTGCTCAAGGGCGGCGGCAGCGTGAAGTGCTGCACCCAGGAGCTGCGGGCCTAGGGCGTGTTTCGAAAGTGGCGTCGTCTGCCCGAAGGGCAGGCCCGGGGGCGTCTGGTGCGTGCGATCGCAAGGCGGAGGGTCGCCCCGATACCGGGTGTATCGGGGTGATCCCGACAACGCGGCGAGCGTGCGTGCCAGACGCCCCCGGGCAGGCGGGACTTTCGAAACACGTCCTAGTCACCCTCCGGCGGCGGCCACGCGTCGCCCCACGCGGTGTCCCGGGCGGCACGGTAGAGCTCGCCGTGCCGCTTGGTGACCGTGGCCCGCTGCAGCCCTTCGTCCCGGGTGCACAGTTCCAGCAGCACCTGACCCTTGCGGATCTGCGGCCGGCGGGTGACCCGGGCGCCCACCGGATCGGTCGGGAAGCGGGTCGCCACCACGTAGCTGAACTTCTCGTCCTCGTGGCTCAGCGAGCCACCCTTCACCTGGCGGTGCAGCGAGGAGCGGCTGACCCGCGCAGAGAAGTGGCACCAGTCGGTGCCCTGCTCGATGGGACACGCGCCGCTGTGCGGACACGGCGCGGCGACGGTCAGTCCGGCGGCGATCAGCCGGTCGCGGGCCTCGATGACCCGGGCGTACCCGTCGGGGGTGCCGGGCTCCACGATCACCACGGCCTGCGCGGACGCGGCCGTGGAGTCCACCAGAGCGGTCCGGTCACCGGGGGTGAGTTCCTTGAGTACGTAACTGACCGTGACCAGGTCGGTGGGGGCGGCCGGCTCCTGCACCGCGCCAATCCTGGCCCGCTGCCAGGTCGCGGCGCGCAGCGCGGGGATGCCGGACGACGCGGCCAGCTCACGGCCGAGCGCGAGGGCGGGTTCGGCCCAGTCCAGGACGGTCGTCCGCGGCCCCTGCTCCCAGGCACCCGCGACCGCCCAGGTCGCCGCGCCCGTACCGCCGCCGATGTCGGTGTGCGTGGCGGGCACCCAGTCCGGCGCCGCCGCGCGGAGTGCGGCGAGGCAGGCCCGTACGGCCTCGAAGGTCGCCGGCATCCGGTACGCGGCGTACGCGGCGACGTCCGAGCGGTCTCGCAGGACCGGTGCGTCGGTGGGGGTCGTCCCGCGGTAGCTGGCGATCAGCCGGTCGACGGCCTTCGCGGTCTGCGTGGGCGGCAGCCCGTCGAGCAGTTCGGCCAGGGCCGTGCGCAGGGCTTCCGCGGTGGGGAGGGTGGCGTTCACCGCCGAATTGTAGGCGCAGCGGGCCACCGCACCCCAGGCCGGTGGTCGCCACTCGCCAGGCCGGTGGTCGCCACTCCCCAGGCCGGTGGTCCGCCCCTGCGCGGGCCGGTGGTTCCCCGCGCCCAGGCCGGCGGTCCGGCACGAAACCGGGACAGAACGGCGACGTAACCGAACTGCTGCGCAGCGTGGGCCTGTTGCTACGCTGACCGGCGCCGGATCGGGGACCGGCCGGACCATCACTCATCGGGGGGACCATGAGACGAAGGATCGTGCGCCTGGCTCTGGTCGGCGGCGTGCTCGTCCTGGCGCTGGTTCTCCTGCTGGCGACCTGCGGAGGCGGTGGCGGGGACGGCGACGCGGCGCCGGAGCCGGCGAGGAGGAGCGCCGGCCCCCCGGCCCGGCCGACGGTCCCACCGGCGTACACGACGGCCACCGGCTGGGACATCGCCGACATCGGGCCGGACTACGCCGTCGCGCGGACGACAGGCCGCCTCGCCTATCTGGTGCGGGCCCCTGGCGACCGCTACCGGCTGCGCACCCTCGAGACCCGGACCGGCCGGGCGGGCTGGAGCGGTGCGGCGTGGCGCCCGCCGGACCCGCTGCGCTTCCCGAAGCTCCTCGGCGTCGCCAAGGAGAGCCGGGAGTTCTTCGTCGCCTGGTCGTACGGGAAGGTCACAGACGGGAGGGCGCCGGCCGACACCCTCGTCTCCCTGGACGTGTACGACGCGGCGGACGGCGGGCGCCGGCGCGTCGAGGTGCCGTGGACCGGGGTGCCGTCCGTCACCGCGACCGGCCCGGACATCGTGGTCGGTGACGGCGGGGCGAACAGTGCCGTGGTGGACCCGGTCACCGGCGCGGTGGCGGAGGTCCCCGCCTCGGCCGTGAGGTACCCGAAGGGCTGCACGGCCTGCAGGCAGCTGACCGAGGTGCGCGGTCAGACCGCGCGGGGCCTGCTGCTGAGCGGGGCCCACGAGTTCTGGGTGCGCGGCGGCTGGTTCAGCCGGCAGGCCGCGCCGAAGGGCGCCGACCCGCGCTCCGGGGTGCCCACGTCCGTGGCGCCGGGACGGATCCTCGCCGTGTGGCAGCTCGCCGAGGGCGCGAAGCGGGCCGCGACGCACCAGCTGTGGACGGTGCACGACGCGACGAGCGGGAAGCCGGTCGCCTCGGTGGAGTGCCACAGGCCCGCCATAGAGCCGGGCCGTCATCCGCAGGCCGTCGTCTCCCCGTCGGGCGGCTACCTGGTGGCGGGCAACCTGGCTTTCGACCTGGAGGCGCGGAAGGGGTTCTGCTTCGAGGACGAGGGCGGGGCGGCGCCGCTGACGCTCGCCTCGGTGACGGACGCGGGCACCGCGTACGGCGCGACGAACGTGCGGGACGCGGCCGAGGCCCTGGACGGCGGAGGGAGCCCGGTGGCGATGAGCTTCGCGACCTGGGGCGTCGAGGCCCTGGCACCGAACACGCGGCTGCCCGAGCTGGAGACCTCCGGCACCGGCCTGTTCCACTGGACCGACCGGAGGGACCGGCTGCACCTGCTGGGCTACCCGAGCGCCGGCTGAACCGGGGGTGCGTCACGGTCCTACGGACCGCCTTGCACCGCGGCCCCCGTACTCCCGGAGCACCGGCCCGACCGCGGACCGGCCGGTCACCGGGCCGGCGGCTGCCCGGCTGCCGGGCGGTCCTGCGGTACGCGCTGCCACGGCCGGCACAGCAACAGGAAGCACGCCACGGCGGAGAGCGCGCAGACCACCTGCACGACGGCCATGGGCACCGCCGTCTCCTCGCCCGCGATGCCCACGAGCGGCGAGGCGATGGCCCCGATGAGGAACGACGAGGTGCCGAGCAGCGCCGAGGCCGAACCGGCGGCGTGCTTGGTACGCATCAGCGCCTGGGTGTTGGTGTTCGGCATCGCCAGCCCCATGGCCGACATGAGGACGAACAGCCCCGTGGCGACCGGAAGCAACCCGACGTCGCCGAAGACACCGGTGGTCATCAGCAGCAGGGCGATCGCCGCCAGGGAGATGACGGCGAGACCGAAACCGAGCGCCTTGTCCAGGCTGATCCGGCCCACCAGCACCTTGCCGTTGATCTGCCCGACGGCGATCAGCCCGATCGAGTTGATCCCGAAGAGCAGGCTGAACGTCTGCGGCGAGGCCCCGTAGATCTCCTGCACGACGAACGGGGAGGCGCTCACATAGGCGAAGAGCGCGGCGAAGGCGAGGCTGCCCGCGACCACGTAGCCCGTGAACACCCGGTCGGCCAGCAGACCGCGCATGGTCCGCAGGGCGTCGCCGATACCGCCGGTGTGCCGCTCCGACTCGGGCAGGGTCTCGTGCAGCCACTTCCAGACGACGAGGGTGAGGAGCAGACCGACGACGGTGAGCACGACGAAGATGCCGCGCCAGTCGGTGAAGCGCAGCACCTGTCCGCCGATCACCGGTGCGACGACGGGGGCGACTCCGGAGATGAGCATCAGGGTGGAGAAGAAGCGGGCCATCTCCACCCCGTCGTAGAGGTCGCGCACCACGGCCCGGGAGATGACGATGCCGGCCGCCCCGGCCAGGCCCTGCAACAGGCGGAAGCTGATGAGCAGTTCGGCCGAAGGGGCGAAGGCGCAGATCACGGTGGCGAGGACGTAGACGACCATGCCGAGGAGCAGCGGCTTGCGGCGCCCCCACCGGTCGCTCATCGGTCCGACGACCAGCTGACCGAGCGCCATGCCGGTGAGGCACGCGGTCAGGGTGAGCTGGACGGTCGCGGCGGGTGCGTGGAGCGCGTCGGTGACCGCCGGCAGCGCCGGGAGGTACATGTCCATCGAGAGGGGCGGCAGGGCGGTGAGTCCGCCCAGGACCAGGGTGACCAGGAGTCCGGCCCGCCGTGCGGCGGTCGTGGCGGGACCGGTCGGTGTGGGTATGGGTTCGTGCTCTTCGTGGTGTGCTCGCTGGGCCCGGCTCACGCCGCTGTCCGGCATCCTCATCTCCGCTTCGTTGAATCCGCATCTATGCTCTCAGGTCAGTCGTAGTGGTCGATACCTTTTTGTGTGAGGGCGGGCGGGCATGAGCGGGACTGTGCGTTGGGGCGTTCTGGCGACGGGCGGCATAGCCGCGACGTTCACGGCGGACCTGCTGGCGGTGAAGGACTCCGGGGCCGAGGTCGTGGCGGTCGCCTCCCGCACGGAGGCCTCCGCCAAGACGTTCGCCGACCGGTTCGGGATCGAGCGGGCGTACGGGAGCTGGGCGGAGCTCGTCGCCGACGACGACGTCGACGTCGTGTACGTGGCCACCCCGCACTCCGCCCACCGGGAGGCGGCCGGCCTCGCCCTGGAGGCGGGCAAGCACGTGCTGTGCGAGAAGGCGTTCACGCTCAACGCGCGAGAGGCGCAGGAGCTCGTGGCGCTGGCCCGTGAGCGCGGCCTGTTCCTGATGGAAGCCATGTGGACGTACTGCAATCCGGTCATTCGCCGGATGACCGAGATGGTGCGGGACGGCGCCATCGGCGAGATCCGCACGGTCCAGGCGGACTTCGGCTTCGCGGGCACCTTCGGCCCCGAGCACCGGCTGCGTGACCTCGCGCTGGGCGGCGGCGCACTGCTGGACCTCGGGGTCTACCCGGTGTCGTTCGCGCAGCTGCTGCTGGGCGAGCCGGACCGGGTGCAGGCCGACGCGCTGCTGTCCCCGGAGGGCGTCGACCTCAACACCGGGGTGCTGCTCGGCTGGGACTCGGGCGCCACGGCACTGCTGAGCTGTTCGATCGTCGGGGATCTGCCGACCGTCGCCTCGGTCACGGGCACGGCGGGGCGGATCGACTTCCCGCAGGGCTTCTTCCACCCCGAGCGCTTCGTCCTGCACCGCCCGGGCCGGGAGCCCGAGGAGGTCACCACGGGCCCGGGCCCGCAGGGGCTTTCGGGCATGCAGTACGAGGCCGTCGAGGTGACGCGGGCCGTGCTGGCGGGCGAGACGGAGTCCCCGCTGGTGCCGCTGGACGGTTCACTCGCCGTCATGCGGACGCTCGACGCGGTCCGTGACCGCATCGGCGTCCGTTATCCGGCGGACAGCCTCGCCTGACGGCGCACCGGCCCGTCAGGACCGGTGCCGGCCGGGCCGGGTCACGCGGGGGTGAGCCCCGGGTTCCCGGCCTCGGTCACGAAGGACCCGGCCGTCGTGAGGGGCGCGCCGGGCGTGGTGACCGCCGGCACCGTGCGGAAGTCGGCGCGCGCCAGGTCCCTGCCGAGGTCGACGACGGCGTACCCGCGGCGGCCGTTGTAGAACTTCATGTGAGGGTTGGCCCGGGTCAGGTTGTCCCAGTTGGCCGGCTTCTCGGAGCCGTCCTTCCCGCTGGCGATCGAGGTGGCGACGATCTCCGTCCCGACGGTCCGCGAGGCGGGGTCGTCGAAGTCCTTCTTCAGGTCGAAGCCGTAGCCGACGTGCACGTCCCCGGTCAGCACCATCAGGTTCTCGACCCCGGCGGCCTCGGCCCCGTCCATGACCCGCTGCCGGGAGGCCGGGTAGCCGTCCCACGAGTCCATGGACAGCTTGTAGGCGTCGGTCGGCACGTCGCGCCGCCGGGCGAAGGTGACCTGCTGCGGTACGACGTTCCACAGTGCCTGGGAGGTCTTCCAGCCGTCGATCAGCCAGCGTTCCTGGGCGGCGCCCGTCATCGTGCGCGCCGGGTCCTCGGACTCCGGTCCGGGGACCTTCCAGCCGTCGCCGTACGCCTGGTTGCTGCGGTACTGCCGGGTGTCGAGGACGTCGAACTGGGCGAGCCGGCCGAACCGCAGCCTGCGGTAGAGACGCATGTCCGGGCCGGTGGGGCGCTGCGGGGAGCGCAGCGGCTGGTTCTCCCAGTAGGCGCGGTAGGCGGCGGCGCGGCGCAGCAGGAACTCCTCGGGCGGCACGCTGTTCTCGGGGGTGTCGCCGGCGTAGTTGTTCTCGGTCTCGTGGTCGTCCCACGTGACGACGAAGGGGTGTGCGGCGTGGGCGGCGCGCAGGTCCGGGTCGGACTTGTAGAGGCCGTACCGCATCCGGTAGTCGTCCAGCGTGACCGTCTCCCGGTTGAAGTGGTCCGGCAGGACGCGGTCGGTGTAGCCGCGGGCGCCGCCGGTGGCGGTGACCGCGTACTCGTACAGGTAGTCGCCGAGGTGGAAGACCACGTCGACGTCCTCGGCCGCGAGGTGCCGGTAGGCGGTGAAGTAGCCGTCGTGGTAGGCCTGGCAGGAGACCGCGGCCAGGGTCAGCGAGCTGTTGTGGGCGCCCCGGGCAGGTGCGGTGCGGGTGCGGCCGGTGGGGCTGATCCAAGTGCCGGCGCGGAAGCGGTAGTAGAAGGTCCGGTCGGAGTCCAGGTCGCCGACGTCGACGTGGACGCTGTGGCCGAACTCCGGGTGGGCGGTGGCCGACCCTCGCCGGACGACGCGCCGGAAGCGCTCGTCGCGGGCGATCTCCCAGCGGACCCGGACACGGCTTGCGGGCAGTCCGCCGTCGGCGTCGTAGGGGCGGGGGGCGAGTCTCGTCCACAGGAGGACGGACTCCGGCAGCGGGTCCCCGGAGGCCACGCCGAGGGTGAAGGGGTCCTCGGTGATCCTGACGGCGTCGAGTTCGGCGGCGCTCGCGCTGCCCGCCGCCGGCAGGTTGGCGGCGAAAGCCAGCGCCGCGGCGGCTCCGGTGACCGTGAGGAACCGCCGGCGGCCCACGCCGGACCCGAGCCGCCGGGCGGCGTCGCGGAACTCGGCCGAGTGCCCGTGCCGACCGCCGGGCGCGTTACTGATCTGTGCAGGTGTCATGTGCCCCTCCCGTGCCGGATGTTGTCAGAGGCATTGGAGTGCTGGGCGACGACCTGCCGTTGGCGGGTACACAACATCCTTATGGCGGTGTGATGAGCACCGGGTGCCGGCAGCCGCCAACCCTCCCGTACGCTGCCGGGCCATGAACTCTGAGCAGTCGATCGCTGTCGTCACAGGTGCGGGATCGGGCATCGGCAGGGCCGTCGCCCTCACTCTTACGGGTGCGGGCCGGACGGTGGTCCTGGTGGGCCGGCGGGCCCGCACCCTGGAGGAGACGGCCGCCGCGGCCGGGCCGGGCACCACGGTGTGCGTCCCCACCGACGTGAGCGACCCGGAGCAGGTGGCGGCGCTCTTCTCCGCCGTACGGGACCGTTTCGGCCGGCTCGACCTGCTCTTCAACAACGCGGGCACCTTCGGTCCTGGGGCCACACCCGTCGAGGACCTCGCCTACGAGGACTGGCGCACGGTGGTGGACGTCAACCTGACAGGGGCGTTCCTGTGCGCACAGGCGGCCTACCGCCTGATGAAGGAGCAGGACCCGCAGGGCGGCCGGATCATCAACAACGGTTCCGTCTCCGCGCACGCGCCCCGCCCGCACTCGATCGCGTACACGGCGACGAAGCACGCCATGACGGGCCTGACGAAGTCGCTCTCGCTGGACGGGCGTCCGTACCGGATCGCCTGCGGGCAGATCGACATCGGCAACGCGGCGACCGACATGACGGAGCGGATGCAGCGCGGGACCCTCCAGGCCGACGGCAGGACGGCCGTCGAACCGGTCATGGCGGCGGACGACGTGGCCCGGACGGTCCTGCACATGGCGGAGCTGCCGCTGGAGGCCAACGTGCAGTTCGCGACGGTCATGGCGACGGCCATGCCGTACGTCGGCCGGGGCTGACGTCTCGGCGGGGCGGGCGGCGTGCCGGGGCACGCCGCGGCGCCGCCGGTCCAAGGGCCGCGTCGCGGCCAGGGGTGGGTGGCCCGGGTGACAGGTCCGGGCCCACCTCCGGGAATGGACCGGCGCGCGCCTCGGTTGTCGTGCGACATGAGCCGACCTTCCAGTGCCGATGTCCTTCGCTACACCGCCTTCTCCGCCGACCCGGACGGCGGCAATCCCGCCGGGGTGGTACTGGACGCGTCCGGGCTCGACGAGACGGCGATGCTTTCCGTGGCGGCGGAGCTGGGCTACAGCGAGTCGGCGTTCCTGACCGCGCCGGACGGCCGGGGCGGTTACACGATCCGCTACTTCAGCCCGAAGGCCGAAGTCCCCTTCTGCGGTCACGCCACGGTGGCGACGGCCCTCGCACTGGCCGAACGGGACGGCCCGGGCGACCTGGTGTTCCACACCCGGGCCGGTACGGTCCCTGTCTCGGTGACCCGCACGGGCGACGAGCTCCGTGCGACGCTCACCAGCGTCGAGCCGCAGGTCATGGACGTGGCGCCCACCGATGTGGCGGAGGCGCTGGCCGCCCTGGGCTGGCCGGCCGCCGATCTGGACCCGGCCCTGCCGCCCCGGATCGCCTTCGCGGGCGCCCGCCACCTGGTGCTGGCCGCCGCGACCCGGGAGCGGCTGGCCGACCTGTCCTACGACTTCAGCCGCCTCGAAGCCCTCATGCACCGCCTCGATCTGACGACGCTCCAGCTGGTGTGGCGCGCGTCCGGCTCCGTCTTCCACGTCCGCGACCCGTTCCCGGTCGGCGGCGTGGTCGAGGACCCGGCGACGGGCGCGGCGGCGGCAGCCTTCGGCGCGTACGTACGCGCGCTGGGACTCGCCCCGGACGACGCCGTCCTCACCCTGCACCAGGGTGAGGACATGGGCCGCCCGGGAACCCTCACCGTCGAGCTGCGCCCGGGCGACGTCCGGATCAGGGTGAGCGGCACGGGCACCCGCATCGGCTGATCCGCCGCGGGCCGCCCGCGCCGCTCAGCCCAGCAGGGCCTCGATCTCCGCCAGCTGTCCGGGCCTCAGCGGGCCGAAGGCGACCGCCGCGGCGTTCTCCTCCACCTGGGCGACCGTCCGGAAGCCGGGGATCGGCACCGTCCCCCCACTGCGGGCCCACAGCCAGCCGAGGGCGCCCTGGGCGAGGGTGCGGCCGTCCGCGGTCAGTACCTCCCGGACGGCTTCCACCTTCGCCGCCCAGTGTGCCGCCGGGGCCCCGCCCGCCTCGAACCAGTGCAGCCACGCGGGCGGGACGGACCGGATGTCCCCGGTGCGCCCGCGCCGGTCCGGGCCGTACGCGCCCGCAAGGAGGCCCATCGCCAGGGGGCTCCGGACGATGCCGGCCAGGCCCCGCTCCGCGCAGAGGGCCAGCATCTGCGGGGCGTCCTCCAGCACGTTGCACGCGTGCTGGACGGCCGCGCAGTGCGCACCCTCGGCGAACAGGGCCGCCCGCTCCGGGTCGTCGGTGC
This sequence comes from Streptomyces sp. B1I3, assembly GCF_030816615.1. Taxonomy (NCBI): domain Bacteria; kingdom Bacillati; phylum Actinomycetota; class Actinomycetes; order Kitasatosporales; family Streptomycetaceae; genus Streptomyces; species Streptomyces sp. B1I3. The sequence goes on along the minus strand of NZ_JAUSYD010000001.1, from coordinate 5,704,902 downwards.
TCCACCCGTAGGCCCGGATCAGCCCCTCGGCCACGAACCCCTCGCAGGCCTCGCGCAGTTCGGCCGCTTCGTCGAGCGGGGTGTCGCCCAGGTGCAGCTGGTAGAGATCGATCCGGTCGGTCCCCAGCCGGCGCAGCGAGCCGATGAGCGCCTCCCGGGCGTAGGCGGGCGAGCGGTCGGCGCCGGTCATCGTGCGCGCCCGCTCGTCGAACGTGTTGCCCCACTTCGTGGCGATGACGGCCTCGTCCCGCCTGCCCGCCAGCGCGCGGCCCAGTACGCGTTCGCTGTGCCCGGCCCCGTACACGTCCGCCGTGTCGAAGAACCGCACGCCGAGGTCGAGCGCCCGGCGGACGGCCGCCACGGACTCCTCGTCGTCGACGGCGCCCCAGCCGAGCGGGCTGCCGTCCGGCGTCGACCACTTCCCTCCGATCGCCCAGCAGCCGAGGCCGAGGGCACCGACCTCGATCCCGCTCCGGCCCAGGGTCCTGCTGCTCTGCCATGTCATGTCTGTCTGCATGGGCGCAGACGCTAGGAGTTGGAGTGCGTACGAAGTCAAGGACCACTCCGCCACCGCGCGTCCGGGCACGCCGGAACGGTGCGTCCCAGGTCACGCCCGAGCCATGCCTCGTTCCACCCCCGGGCCACTTCTCACGCCCACTCGGGCCACCTCACGTGCCACCCCAGTCACCTCTCATGCCACCACTCACGCCACCCCGGGCCGTCTCCCACGCCACCTCTCAGGTCACGTAGACCCCGGCGCGCGCCGCCACCGCGGCTGCCTCGGCCGCCCGGTCGGCGGCAGCGTCGTCGAGGGGGTCACCGCTGGCGAGCAGCCGGTAGTAGAGAGGGGCCGAGACGGCCCGGATCACCTCGGCGGCGTCGGTGCCGGTGGGCAGCTCGCCCCGCTCGACCGCCGCGTCGACGCAGCCCGACCACTCCTTGACGCGTACCGCGTAGAAGTGGTGCAGAGCCTGGGCGGTGCGGGTGTCGCAGGTGGCCGCCGCGATCACGGCGGTGAAGAGGGCACCCTGACGCGGGTCCGTCAGCGTCCGCACGACCAGCCGGGCGTTGGCCCTGAGGTCCTCCTCCAGGGAGCCCGTGTCCGTACGCGGCACGGACTGCTCCGCCATGTCCGTGAGCAGGTCCGCGACCAGGCCGGCCGTGGTCGACCAGCGTCGGTAGACGGTCGTCTTCCCGACCTCGGCGCGACGCGCGACGTCGGCGAGGTCGAGCCCGTCGAAACCCTGCTCGGCCAGCGCGTCACCGGCCGCCCGCAGGACGGCTTCCCGCACCCGGGCCGTGCGTCCGCCGGGCCGCACCATGCCCGGCTCCGCCCCTTCGGCGTCTCCTGCCGCGCCCACAACTCCATCACCCATAACGGGTCTCCAGTTCCATTAGACGCCCATCCACTGCTACGGTGACTCCACCTTAACGGAACCGCAGATCCGTTAAATCGTTGCCTCAGGAAGGGCACATCATGTCCGCGTCCAGCACGGCACCCAGCGCGCCTCCCCTCGCACCCCCGCGGTCCCCCCGCATGACCGGCCGCCAGAAGCTCGTCCTGTTCCTCCTCCTCGGCGCACAGTTCATGATCGCCGTGGATTTCTCGATCCTGAACGTCGCGCTGCCGGCCGTCGGCGAGGGACTCGGCTTCTCCCTCGCCCACCTCCAGTGGATCGCCACCTCATTCGCCCTCGCCGCCGCCGGATTCACCCTGCTGTTCGGCCGGGTCGCCGACATCCTGGGCCGCAAGCGCCTGTTCGTCGGCGGCATGGTCGTCCTTGCCCTGTCCTCCGCGCTGGGCGGGCTCGCCACCACACCGGGCGTGCTGCTGACCGCCCGCGTGCTGCAGGGGCTGGCGACGGCGGCCGTCACCCCGGCCGGGCTCGCACTGCTCACCACCGCGTTCAAGGAGGGGCCGCTGCGTGAGCGTGCCCTCGGCCTCAACGGCGCGCTGATGTCGGCCGGTTTCACGGCGGGAGCCATCCTCGGCGGGCTGCTGACCGACCTGCTCTCCTGGCGCTGGGCCTTCTTCATCAACGTTCCCGTCGCCGCGCTCGTCATCGCCCTCGCCCCGTCCGTGATCACCGACTCGCGGCCGGCCGTGCGCGCGAAGCTCGACGTACCGGGTGCCGTCACCGTCACCGGCGGCCTGCTGCTCCTCGTGTTCGGCCTGACGCAGGCGGGCGAAACCGGCTGGACCACCCCCAGCACACTGGTCGCCCTGCTCGCGGGTGCGGCGCTCCTCGCCGCTTTCCTGTTCGTCGAGAGCCGGGCGGCGGCGCCCCTGGTCCCCGTACACATCCTGAAGCGGCGCAGCGTCGTCTGGGGCAACGTCACCGGACTGATCGCCTTCGTCACCGAGACCTCGCTGGTCTTCCTGCTGACGCTGTACCTCCAGGAGGTACTCGGCTACTCCCCGCTCGCCACCGGGCTCGCTTTCGGCGTCCTCGGCGTCGGCACCGTGGCCGGCGGCATGCTCGGCGGCCGGGCGATCGGCCGGTTCGGCACCCGGCGCACGATCGTCCTGGGCGGCGTCGTACAGGCCGCGGCCACGCTCTCGCTGGTGGCGCTCGGCAGTTCCGGCGGCTGGATCGTGCTCCTGCTGACCGCGACCTTCATCGGTGGTGTCGGCAACATGCTGATGATCGTGGGCTTCATGGTCACCGCGACCTCCGGCCTCCCCGACGAGGAGCAGGGCCTCGCCACGGGGCTGGCCACGATGACGCAGCAGGTCGGCATCACCCTGGGCATCCCGGTCATGAGCGCCGTCGTCACCGCCCGCACGGGCACGGCCACCGGGCCGGACGCGGTGCTGTCCGGAGTCTCGGCCGCGGTCCTGGTCAACTCGGTGATCGTCCTGGCCGGTGCCCTGCTCGCCGGTGCCTTCCTGGGCCGGCGCGGCACCCGGGCGTCCGCCGGGTGAGCCCGCGCGGACCGGGACGGACCGGGGCGGACCGGGGCGAGTCGGGTCCGGGTCGTGGGCGGGGAGGCGGCAGGATGGCGGTCATGGCACAACCGCTGACCGTCCCCAGCATGACCGCAGGAGCCGATTTCGTCCTGCGCCCCTGGGAGATGAGCGATCTGCCCCTCGTACGCGAGGCGGCGGCGGACGAGTACATCCCTCTGGTCACCACCATCCCCTCGCCGTACTCGGACGGCGCGGCCGAGGCGTACGTCCGGCGCCAGTGGCAGCGGGCGGCCACCGGCGCCGGCTACCCGTTCGCCATCGTCCGCACCCGGGACAGGCGGCCGGTGGGTTCCATCGGGCTCTGGCTCAAGGACGCGGCCGAGGGCCGGGCCACGCTCGGCTACTGGATGACCGGCCCGGCCCGCCGCCAGGGCGTGGCCGGAGCAGCACTTCGTACGGTCACCACCTGGGCGCTGCACGAACTGCGCATCCCCCGGGTCCAGCTCCTCGTCGAGCCGTGGAACACCGCCTCGGCGCGGACCGCCGAGAGCGCCGGTTACGTGTCCGAGGGGCTGCTGCGGGGCTGGCAGCAGGTCGGGGACCGGCGCCGCGACATGATCATGTACGCCCGGCTGCAGGAGGAGCCACCCGCCGGTGGACGAGTGCCCACCGGCGGGTGAGCAGCCGGACGTCACGATCGCGGGCACCGCGGAGCGGCCGGAGCCCCGCCACCTGCACCGCACCCGGGAGCAGCGAGCCTTGTCCGAACCACGCATCGGCGTCTCCGACTCACCATGGGGGACCATCCGGTGACGGCCCGCAACAGGGCCCGGCTGACCCGCCGCAACCTTCCGCTGCCCCTGGTCCCCGCCTACCTCGGCACCTGGATCCTGCTCACCGCCGTCCGCACCCGCTCGGTCACCGGCCTGCGCGCCTGGGCGGCCGGCTTCGCCGAGGGCGTCCGCACCCCGTGCGGTGTGCGCAAGCCCATGCGCTGGCGCACGGTCCGGCGCATGACGCACCGACCGCCCGCCCGCCGGTCATCGGACGGACGCTGTCCACCGGTAACGCACATCCGGCTCCTTCTCCTCGTTACGGCTCCCGTCGTCCCAGGCCACGGCGACGAAGCCGTGCCGCTCGTAGAAGGCGCGCGCGGCGGTGTTGCGCCGGAACGTGTACAGGCTCAGCTCCCCGCGCGAGGCTTCCTTCACCCGCGCGAGGAGCAGCGTCCCGATGCCGCGACGGCGGACGTCAGGACGTAGGTAGAGCTGGTCGAGCTCGTCCCCGTCGGCTGCGGTGAATCCGAGCACCTCTCCGCCCTCCCCCTCGGCGACCCACACCTGGCTGCCGGGCAGCACGACATGGGTGATCCAGGCGAGCGTGTCCTCGTCGCTGTGCACCCGGGGCAGATACGGCAGGGCCGCCGCGCGCGAGGCGAGGAAGACCCGGGTGATCTCCGCCGCGTCCCCGTCCCTCGCGGCGCGTACCGTGATCGGCTCGTCCCGTGCTGCCATCCCGTCGCTCCCTCATCGGCGGAGGCCATCAGTATCAGAGTCGGCAGGCGGCGGGCGCGGGGTTTTCCGGGACCGGCTGCCGAGGACACTCCCGGGCGGGCGGGCGGGCGGACCAGGACGGGGCCCGGCGGCCCCGGGCCGCCGGACCGGCGGCCGCCCTGCTGAAGTGCGAGAACCTCACCGAGGCGACGGCGTCGGTGGCCTTGAGTGGATCGGACGGCGGAGCACCGAGCGGGAAGCCGCCTGGCGTCTGAGCGCTGAGGGAGGCGCGGTGGTGATTGAGCGGTGTCCAGGACCGAGCCGGACCACGTGGTCAGCGAGGGCGGCGAAGCGTACGGCACACCGTTCGGCCAGTTCGCGGAGCCGCCCTTCGGAGGGTGGCACTGAACCGGCAGGGCCGCACACGCCGCAGACTGCCGGAAGCGCTCCGGCGCGGGCCGCGAGCCTTCACCGGGTGGACCCGGGTGGCGGCAGACGAGTCGGGCTGTACGCCGGGTTCTGTCGCCCGGTCGCCTCGCGGCGGCCGGGGAGACGGCCATCCATCTAGGACCGGCATTGCTGCCGGTCTCGTGCGGTCTACCCGCGAACTCGGGCGGGCAGCCCTCGGACGTTCGCGCAGAACCGTCTCGCGACGGTCCCTCTTGACCTTGCTCCGGGTGGGGTTTACCTAGCCGCCTGAGTCACCTCAGGCGCTGGTGGTCTCTTACACCACCGTTTCACCCTTACCCGGGACCGAGGTCCCGGGCGGTCTGTTTTCTGTGGCACTGTCCCGCGAGTCACCTCGGGTGGCCGTTAGCCACCACCCTGCCCTGTGGAGCCCGGACGTTCCTCGGGAGGATCCGGAGATCCCCACGCGGCCGTCCGCCCGGCTCGTCTGCCGTGCCGACCATGCTACCCGGCGGCGTGGGCACCTCGGACGGCTGCCGGGCGCACGGCGTCCGGGCCGGCCCGCCCCCGTACCCTTGCCGAGGGGCCTCCTGTGCGAGAGGCCCTGTACCGCGTGTGAAGGAGAACCCCCGTGCTCGTGCTGTTGCCGCCCTCCGAAGGAAAGGCCGCACCGGGGCGCGGAGCACCCCTGAAGCTCGAATCCCTGTCCCTGCCGGGCCTCGCCGAGGCGCGTGCCGCCGTCCTGGACGAGTTGGTCGAGCTGTGCCTCGCCGACGAGGAGAAGGCCCGTGAGGTGCTCGGCCTGAGCGAGGGGCTGCGTGGCGAGGTCGCGAAGAACGCGGAGTTGCGCACGGCCGCGACCCGGCCGGCCGGAGAGATCTACACGGGGGTGCTGTACGACGCCCTCGGCCTGGACACCTTGGACGCGGCGGCCAAGCGGCGGGCCGGGAAGTCGCTGCTGGTCTTCTCCGGGCTGTGGGGGGCCGTCCGGGTGGGCGACCGGATTCCGTCCTACCGCTGCTCGATGGGCGTCAAGCTGCCGGGGCTGGGCGCGCTCGGCCCGTACTGGCGGACCCTGATGGCCTCGGTCATGCCGGAGGCGGCCGGGGACGGGCTCGTCCTGGACCTGCGGTCGTCGGCGTACGCCGGGGCCTGGAAGCCGGCGGGCGAGGTGGCGGAGCGCACGGCGAGCGTGCGGGTGCTGCAGTCCCAGGTGGTGGACGGGGTCGAGAAGCGGTCGGTGGTCAGCCACTTCAACAAGGCGACCAAGGGCCGGATGGTCCGCGACCTGCTGACGGCGGGAGCACGGCCGCAAGGCCCGGCGGAGCTGGTGGACGTACTGCGCGGTCTCGGATACGTGGTGGAGGCGCGGGCTCCGGAACGGGCCGGGCGGGCATGGGCGCTCGACGTGGTGGTCACCGAGATCCACTGACGGGCGTTGCACCATGCGCAACGCGCGTTGCGTGTACTGCCGCTCGGGCGGCAGGATGACCCCATGACCTCCTCCGCGCCCGCCGCCGTGTCCGCTTCCGTGCTGGACCTCGCCCCTGTCGTCCCCGTCGTGGTCCTCGAGGACGCCGCCGACGCCGTCCCGCTGGCCCGCGCGCTCGTCGCGGGCGGACTGCCGGCCATCGAGGTGACGCTGCGGACCCCCGCCGCCCTGGACGCGATCCGGGCGATCGCCGCCGAGGTACCGGACGCCGTCGTGGGCGCCGGGACGGTGATATCCGTACGGCACGTGAGCGAGACGGTCGAGGCCGGGGCGCGCTTCCTGGTCAGTCCGGGGTGGACGGACACCCTGCTGGACGCGATGAAGGCGTCCGGCGTGCCGTTCCTGCCGGGGGTCTCGACGACGTCGGAGGTCGTCGCGCTGCTGGAGCGCGGCGTCACGGAGATGAAGTTCTTCCCGGCCGAGGCAGCAGGCGGCACGGCCTACCTCAAAGCCCTGTCCGCACCGCTCCCCCAGGCCCGTTTCTGCCCCACGGGCGGCATCTCGCTCGCGTCCGCGCCCTCGTACCTCGCCCTGCCGAACGTCGGCTGCGTGGGCGGCAGCTGGATGGTGCCCGGCGACGCGGTGGCGGCGAAGGACTGGGCCAGGGTGGAGCGGCTGGCGGCCGGGGCCTCGGCCCTGCGCGGCTGACGGGCGCCCGTCGGCCGGCAGCGGCCTAGGGCGTGTTTCGAAAGTCCCGCCTGCCCTTCGGGCAGACGACGCTACTTTCGAAACACGCCCTAGCCGTCCGCCTGTCGCAGGTGCGAGGTGTCGTTGAGGAGCCTGAGCGAGGCGTTCCCGTCCGCGTAGTACGCCACCGTCGAGAGGGAGGCGGGCAGCAGCTCCATGCGGAACAAGGACTCCGGCGGGGCGCCCAGAGCCAGCCTGACCAGGGTCTTGATCGGGGTGACGTGCGTGACCAGCAGCACCGTGCGCCCCGCGTAGCGCGATATCAGCCGGTCGCGGGTGGCCGACACCCGCTCGGCCACCTCGGCGAAACTCTCGCCACCGCCCGTGGGGGCCGCCTCGGCGGAACCGAGCCAGGCGGTCAGATCGAGGCCGTGACGTTCCCGGACCTCGGCGAAGGTGAGCCCCTCCCACGCACCGAAGTCCGTCTCGCGCAGACCGTCCTCGACCCGGACCTCCAGGCCGAGCGACTCCGCCACGACCGCGGCCGTCTCGCGGCAGCGGCGCAGAGGTGAGCTGACGATCTCCTGGACCGTGCCCCGGGCGGCGAAGGCCTCCGCCGCGCAGACCGCCTGGTGACGGCCGGTCGGCGACAGCTCGGGATCGCTGCCGCCGCTGCCGGAGAACCGCTTCTCGGGGGTGAGGGCCGTCTCTCCGTGCCGGAGCAGGAGGAAGGTGGCGGGTGCACCCAGGTCGGGTGCGCTCGCCCAGCCGACCTGCGGAGTGACCGGCGCCGGGCCGGCCGCCGCCGGCCGCGCCGCGGCCATCGCGGCCCGGACCTTCGCGGCGCCCGCGACAGCGTCCCCGGGCGGCCCGGAGGGCGGTTCGGGAAGTGCCGGTGTGCGCGGCGTCTCCAGGTCGGCCGTCGAGGACTCCGGGGCCCACCGCTCGCCGCGGCCCCCCGCGTCCATCGCCTCGTTGGCCAGCCGGTCGGCGTGCTTGTTCCGCTCGCGCGGGATCCACTCGTACGTGACGGCGGAGGCGGGCAGGATCCGCGCGGCCTGTGCCGCGAGCGGCTTCATGCCGGGGTGCTTGATCTTCCAGCGGCCCGACATCTGCTCGACCACCAGCTTGGAGTCCATCCGCACCCGGACCTGCACGGGCGTGTCCGGGAAGAGCTCCTTCACCGCTTCCAGGCCGGCGATGAGGCCCCGGTACTCGGCCACGTTGTTCGTCGCGACGCCGATGTACTCGGCGACCTCGGCGAGCGTGCCGGCGTCGAGCGCGTCGAGCACGACCGCGCCGTACCCCGCGGGCCCCGGGTTGCCCCGGGAGCCTCCGTCCGCCTCGACGATCAGCTGGCGGGGAGCCGTCATTACAGGCCCGACTCCGAGGTGCGGACCAGGATGCGGTGACAGTTCTCGCAGCGCAGCACGGTGTCGGCAGACGCCGCCTTCACGTCGTTGACCTCCGTGATGTTCAGCTCCAGGCGGCAGCCCTCGCAGCGACGCTGGTAGAGCCGGGCGGCACCGACGCCGCCCTGCTGGGCGCGCAGCTTGTCGTACAGCTTCAGCAGGTCGGCGGGGACGGCACCGGCGACGACCTCGCGGTCCTTGGCGACGGTGGCGGCCTCGGCGTCGAGCTCGGCGGTCGCGGTGTCCCGGCGCGCGGTCGCGTCGTCGACCTTGGCCTGCACGGCGCTGACACGCTCGGTCAGTTCGGCGACGCGCTCCTGAGCGGACTCGCGGCGCTCCATGATCTCCAGGACCACGTCCTCGAGGTCGCCCTGACGCTTGGCGAGCGAGGTGATCTCGCGCTGGAGGCTCTCCAGGTCCTTCGGCGAGGAGACCGCTCCGGAGTCGAGCCGCTGCTGGTCGCGGACGGCGCGCTGGCGCACCTGGTCGACGTCCTGCTCGGCCTTCGTCTGCTCGCGGGTGGTGTCGCTCTCCTCGGTCTGCGAGGCGACCAGCAGGTCGCGCAGCTGCGCGAGGTCGTTGTTGAGCGAGTCGATCTCGGCGTGCTCGGGCAGGGACGTGCGCTTGTGGGAGAGCTGCGACAGACGTACGTCGAGGGCCTGGACTTCGAGGAGTCGGATCTGGTCGGCGGGCGCGGCGTTCAGTTGGGGGCTCCAGAAGAGTGGTGGGTGGTCCAGGGGTCGGTGACCTGCTTCGAGACGTGGACCCGCAGGCCCCATCCGTGGCGGTCGGAAATCGCGTCGAGCTCCGCGGCGGCCTGCTCGCACCAGGGCCACTCCGTCGCCCAGTGCGCGGCGTCGACCAGGCCGAGCGGCGAGTGCTGGACGGCCTCGGAGGCCGGGTGGTGGCGCAGGTCCGCGGTGAGGAAGGCGTCGACGCCCGCGGCGCGCACGGCGTCGAAGAGGCTGTCGCCGGAGCCGCCACTGACCGCTACGCGCCGCACGAGGGCGTCCGGGTCGCCTGCGAGCCGGACGCCCTGCGCGGTGGCGGGCAGCCGGGCGGCGGCGCGGGCGGCGAGGTCGCGGAGGGTCTCGGGGTGGTCGAGTTCGCAGATCCGGCCCAGACCGCGGCGGCCCGCGGTGTCTGTGGGGTCCGGCACGAGCGGGCCGGTGACCCGCAGGTCCAGGGCGGCGGCGAGGGCGTCGGAGACCCCGGGGTCGGCGGTGTCGGCGTTGGTGTGCGCGACGTGCAGGGCGATGCCGTGCGTGATGAGGTCGTGCACGACCCGGCCCTTGAAGGTGGAGGCCGCGACCGTCGTCGTACCCCGCAGATAGAGCGGGTGGTGGGTGACGATCAGCTGGGCGCCGAGGGTGCGGGCCTCGTCGGCGATCTGCCTGACGGGGTCGACGGCGAAGAGGACCCTGTCGACCTCCGCGTCGGGATCACCGCAGACCGTGCCGACCGCGTCCCAACCTTCGGCCCGCTCGGGGGGCCACAGGGCGTCGAGCTCGGCGATGACTTCAGACAGACGGGGCACGGGGCAAAGGCTACCTGTCCTGGGTGCCCCACCGCCCCTGCTGCCCGGACCGCGCACGGGCGGGCCCCGGCCCGTCACGGACCGTCACGACCTGGGCGCTCTCCTCCCTGTGCGCCGCGCCCCGGCGGCCTTCCTGTCGCCACCGGCCGCCGCTCCCGCAGAGCCCCCGCCGGTCGCCGCCGTACACCGAGAGGGCTAGGGCGTGTTTCGAAAGTCCCGCCTGCCCTTCGGGCAGACGACGCTACTTTCGAAACACGCCCTAGGGCGGCAGCCACGGCCAGGCCGGCTGCGGTGGCATCCCGGCGTCGCAGGGCCATCATTTGCTGCGGTCCGGGGCTGTCCCGAGAAAATTGTCGGGGAAGGGCGCCTTTCACACGTGTCACCAGCAGCACAGCCACCCCCTCCCCCTCAGGGAAACAGGGGTGCCGCCACCCGTATGTGTGAAGTGCGATGTCTCGTGTTGTCCGGCAGGACGTGCGAAAACTAGCGTCGGTCGCCGGAGGTGACCGCACCATGACTGGCTGTACTGTCGAGACCAAGACCACCGGATCCACGGGGACTGCCACGACCGGGGACATCGCGCCCGAACCGGCGGAACCCGACCCACCCGCCGAGTCCGGGAGACCCCCCGCCGGTGGCCCGTCGGACGTGCCGGACGGGATCGCGGCAGCCCGAGCCGCGGACGTGCCCGGCAGGTCGCCCGGAGCCGGCTGGTCCCGCGCGGCCACCATGCCCGCCGGGGCGGCCGCGTACATCGGGACGGCGCGGCCGGAGCCCGTACGCGGCGGGGCCGACGCGACCGCCGTCGCAGGCCGGGCCGGTGTCCCCGAGCCCGCCGCCTCCGCGACCCCGGACGAGGCCCTCGTCTCCGCCGCCCGCGGTGGGCCCCTGACGCATGCCCTCCTCGACAGCCCGGGTGGTTTCCCCGCAGCGGACGGCGCCCCGGTGACACGCGCACCCCGGGCCGGCGCCGGGCGCCGGCCCCGGCCCCAGGCACCCCGGCGTCTCCGGCCGCCGGCCCTCACCATCGCCGCCGACCGTTCGTACGCGGCCCGGCTCACGACGGCTGCCGGGAGCACCGCCGCCGGGGGGACCGACCCGGCCTGGTTCACCGAGCGGTGGACCCTCGACGGCCCCGAGCCGTACGCCGTGCCCCTCCCCCTCGATCAGCCGGAGGAGGCCGACTCCGATGTGCTGCCCCTCGCCGACGGGCGGGTCCTGATCCGTCGGCGGGTGGCCGACCGGCACGCGTTCTCCCTCCTCTACCCCACCGGACCGGGTACCGGCGAACTCCCCCTGGGCGCCCTCGCATGCACGGACCTGACCCTGCTCCCACCGTCCCCGGACGGCATGAGTGCCTACGCCCTGCTCCCCGGTGAGCGCTCCACCGCCGTATGGCTCGTGGCCGGCGGCGCTTTCGGGCCCGAACACGTCGCCGACGTGCCGGGCCGCTGTTCGGGCGGCGCGTGGCTGGATCGTGAGGGCCGGCTTCTCGCCCTGGACCGCCAGTTGCCGGGCGGCGGCCCGGTGAAGGCCGTCGCCGTGGACCTGGAGCGGGGCGGCGAGGTGACCCCGCTGCTGCAGATCGCGCCGGACAGCAACGACCGGCTGCTGCTCGCCGACGCGGACAGCGGACTGCTCCTGATCCGCTCGGACGCACCGGGTCACGACCGTCTCGGCTGGGGGGTGCTCGGCAGCTGCCTGCCGGTGCGCTTCCCGGAGTGCCTGCACCCCTCGGGCGTGACCATGACACCGTTCGCCGTACAGCCGGGCCAGATGCTCATGCCGGAGAGCTGTGCGGTGGCCCTGCGGATCGACGGCCGGACGGGCAGCTGGGTCGGGCTCTGGCGCCCGCTTGGGCGCCGGCTGCATCTGTGTGCCGCGCCGGAGGGATGGCTGGCCGGGACGGGGTTCTGGACCCGGGAGGGAGTTCTGCACCTGCCGTACGCGCAGGAGGGCACGCCGTGTGCGGTGGCCCTCGTGCAGGCACCGGCGGAAGAGGAGCACCGGCCCGCCGGTGGCGGTGCGGAGCCGTCGGTGGCGGAGGGCTCTCCCCTTGCGTGCAAGCCGGTTCCGCTCGGCCAGGCACCCCTCACGGGACGCACGCCGCCCGGGTAGGCCCGGACCTTGATCACCGGTCGGTCTACACTCCTGGCCGGGCTACGCGGCCGTTCCACGCGGGCACCGACGGTGACCGCGTCGGGTGGCGGTGGCGGGCCCCGTGAACACACGTAAGCGATTTCAACGGGGTGACTTCCCACATGTCTGAAGCCCGAACCGACACGACCCAGACGCGCCCGCCGGTGGCGGACGCGGGACGGGCCGAAGCCGGCGGCTCCGGAAAGCATCGAGGGGGCGCGTCGGTGGACAGCGTGTCCGTGCGGCCGCACGGACGCCACCGCCGGCCCTCCGAAGGGGGTGGCGAAGCGGCGGCCTGAACCACGCCGCGCACGGGGACAAGGGGCCGCCACGGCCGAACGGCCGTGGCGGCCCTCGGCGTTCGGCGTTCGGCGTTCGGCGTTCGGCGTTCGGCGTTCGGCGTTCGGCGTTCGGCGTTCGGCGTTCGGCGTTCGGGCGAGCTTCGGTGTTCGGGCTCGGGCTCGGGCTTCGGGCTTCGGGGTTCGGCGTTCGGCGTTCGGTGCATGCCCTTGTCATCGCACGTTGACGGCCCCGGGCCCGTGCCCGTGCCCGCACGGCGGCTTCGTCGTAACGGCGGAACCCGGGTGGACACCCCGGCGGAACCCGGGTGGACACGCCGGTGGACGTGCCTGACGGGCCCACACCGCCGGACGGCCCCGCGCGGCCTACGCTGAGCCCGTGAACGAGATGCCACGGGAGCACCGGCCGGCCAGATCCGTGCGGGTGCTGCTCGCCGAGGACCGCGGCATGACGCGCAGCGCGCTCGCCCTGGTGCTCGGCATGGAGCCGGACATCGAGGTGGTGGCCGAGGTCGCGGCCGGCGACCAGGTCGTGGACGCGGCGCTCGTCTCCCGCCCCGACGTGGCGCTGCTGGACCTCGAACTTCCGGGCCGCAGCGGTTTGGACGCGGCGGCCGATCTTCGCGAGGAGGTTCCGGACTGCCGGGTTCTGATCCTCACGACGTCCGCCAGGCCCGGCTCCCTGCGACGCGCGATGGAGGCGGGTGCGGTGGGGTTCCTGGTGAAGGACGGCCCGGTCGGGGATCTCGCGCAGGCGATCCGGCGGGCGCTCACCGGGGAGACGGTGATCGATCCGGCGCTGGCCGCCTCGGCGCTCGGTGCGGGCCCCGGCCCGCTGACCGCCCGGGAGCGCGACGCGCTGAACGCGGCGGCGGACGGGGCGACGGCCGCGGACATCGCGGCGAGGTTACGTCTGCCGGAGCGGACGGTACGCGACCACCTCACCTCGGCCATCGGCAAGACGGGCACCCGCAACCGCGGGGAGGCGGTACGGGCGGCACGCCACCAGGGCTGGCTCTGACCCGGGTGCCGGCGGCACGCCACCGCGGCCTGACCGTACGGACGGGCCGTCAGCCGGACTGTTCACGGCCCTCGCCGGGCAGCCAGAGCAGCACCAGGACCACTCCCGCCAGCAGCACCCCCGTGGCCGTACGGAAGGCCGTCGCGTAGCCGGCCGTGATGTCCGCCGCTGCCGTGGAACCATCGGTGCGTGCCGCGGCGACCGTCGAGAGCACCGCCAGACCCAGCGCACCGCCCATCGTGCGGGAGGTGTTGACCAGCCCGGAGACGAGACCGGCGTCACCGGGCGCCGCGCCGGAGGTGGCGAGCGTGGCCAGCGGGGTGGAGGCCAGTCCGGCGCCTGCCATCATCAGGACGCCGGGGAGGCAGACCGCGGTGAGGTAGGAGCCGTGCACGCCCATGGTGGACTGCCAGCCGAAGCCGGCGGCGGTGACGAGGAAGCCGGTGACGGCCAGTGTCTTCGCGCCGGTCCGCACCATGAGGCGGGGCGCGGCCTTCGAGCCGATGATGACGGCAGCGGAGGTCGGCATGAGGGCGAGGCCGGCCTCCAACGGCGTGTATCCCAGCACGTTCTGGGCGTACATGGTCATGAAGTACCACATGCAGAAGGTCGCCGACCCCATCAGGAGCATCGACACGTTCGCCGCCGAGACGGCCCGCACCCCGAGGACGCGCAACGGCATCAGCGGGGCCGCCGTCCTCGCCTCGACCAGGACGAAGACGCCGAGCAGCGCGAGGCCCCCGAGGAGGGGGACGAGGGTGGCGGCGGCGCCCCAGCCCGCGGCCTCGGTCTGCACGATGCCGTACGCCACCGTGGCCAGGCCCGCCGTGACGAGGACCGCGCCGGGCAGGTCGACGCGGCGCCGGTCGCCCGCCCGCCCCTCGGCCAGCCACAGGGCGGCGCCGGTCAGCACGAGAGCACCGATCGGCACGTTGATGAGCAGGACCCACCGCCAGGAGAGGGTGTCGGTGAGCACCCCGCCGATCAGCCCGCCGGCGGCGCCACCGCCGGCCCCGACCGCCATCCAGGTGCCGATCGCCTTGCTGCGGGCGGGGCCTTCGGGCACGGCGGCGGTGAGGATGGTGAGCGTCGCCGGGGAGAGTACGGCGGCGCCGAGCCCCTGTGCGGCACGGGCGGCCAGCAACTGCCAGCCCTCCTGGGCGAGCCCGCCCGCCAGCGAAGCGGCGGTGAAGAGGCCGAGCCCGGTCAGGAACATTCTCTTGCGGCCGTATATGTCCGCTGCTCGCCCGCCGAGCAGCATGAAGCCGGCGAAGGCGATCGAGTAGGCGTTGACGACCCATTGCAGCCCGGGGGCGCTCAGGCCGAGGTCGGTTCGCATGGAGGGCAGTGCCACATTGACGACGGACACATCGAGGACAACCAGGAACTGGCCGGTGCAGGCCGCCGCGACCACGGCCCACGTGCGGGTCCTCGATCGGGCGGGCAGCCGCGTGGGCGTGGAGACGTCAACCATGGGAGTCATCCTCCCAGGCGTCCTGTGGTGCGTACATCGTTTTCCGGGCGGGCGGGGACCCGGCCGGAAGGCGTAGGACCTCGACCGCGGACGTCCCGCGTTCCAGGTCCGTTCGCCGGAATACCTCGCGTGTGCGGAAGTGTTCAGTGTGCACACACTTCCGTGCACCGGCACTGTCCGCACCGGGCGTGGGGCTGTCCCCACCCCGATCCGGCGGACGCTGCCGCCTGCCGGGGGTGTTCCCGCCTGTCCGACCCTGTGATGTTCCACTCCTTCCCCGCCCCCGGAGGCCCCACGTATGCAACGGACGACGAACGAACAGCACGCCGGAGAGCTCCCCGGTCCACGCGGCGGCCGTGGCATCGTCCCCGTGCTCGCGTTCGCGGGGATCACCGTCGCGGTGATGCAGACCCTGCTCGTCCCCGTCATCAAGGACCTGCCCGCGCTGCTGGGCACCGCCCCGGCCGACGCGACGTGGGTGATGACCGCCACCCTGCTGGCCGGAGCCGTCTCGACCCCGATCATGGGGCGGCTCGGTGACCTGTACGGCAAGCGCCGGATGCTCCTGGCCAGCCTCGCCGTGATGGTGATCGGCTCGCTGATCTGTGCCACCACCGACGACCTCGTGATCATGATCACCGGGCGTGCGCTGCAGGGCTTCGCCATGGGCGCCATCCCGCTGGGCATCGGCATCATGCGCGATGTGCTGCCGCGCGAGAAGCTGGGCTCGGCGATGGCTCTCATGAGCTCGTCGATCGGGGTGGGTGGCGGACTCGCACTCCCCGCCGCCGCGGTCATCGCCCAGCACGCCGACTGGCACGCGCTGTTCATGGCCTCGGCCGCGCTCGGGGTGCTGGCCATGGGTCTCACCCTCCTCGTCGTACCGGAGTCCGCCCTGCGCGCCCCCGGGCGCTTCGACGTCGTGGGGGCGCTGGGCCTCTCCCTCGGGCTGGTCTGCCTGCTGCTCCCCGTCACCAAGGGCGGGGACTGGGGCTGGTCCTCGCCCACGACCCTCGGGCTGTTCGGGGCGTCGCTGCTGATCCTGGTGCTGTGGGGGCTCTTCGAGCTGCGGAGCCCGGCGCCGCTGGTCGACCTGCGCACCAGCGTCCGCCGCGAGGTGCTCCTCACCAACCTGGTCTCGATCATGGTCGGGGTCGCCTTCTACGCCGTGTCCCTGGTTCTGCCGCAACTGCTCCAGCTGCCCACCTCGACCGGCTACGGGCTCGGACAGTCGATGGTCATGGCGGGCCTCTGCGTGGCGCCGCTGGGCCTGACGATGATGTTCGTGGCCCCGCTGTACGCCAGGCTCTCCGCCCGCCGTGGCCCCAAGACCACCCTCATGCTCGGCATGCTCGTCATCGCGATCGGTTACGGGGCGGGACTCGGGCTGATGAGTGCCGCCTGGCAGACCGTGGTGATCGCGGTGGTGCTCGGGGCCGGTATCGGGCTCGCGTACTCCTCACTGCCGGCTCTGATCATCGGCGCGGTCGACGCGTCCGAGACCGGTGCGGCCAACGGCCTGAACACACTGATGCGTTCGATCGGCACCTCGCTCTCGAGTGCGGTCATCGGCATGGTGCTGGCGAACACGTCGGTGCGGATGGGCGCGGTGGACGTACCGAGCATGGACGGCTTCCGCACCTCGTTCATGATCGCGACGGGTGCCGTGCTGGTCGGTCTGGTGCTGGCCGCCTTCCTGCCGTCGCAGGGCCCCGCGCGTCCGGTGCTGCTCGCGAGCAGCGCGGACGACGCCCTGGCGGCCTCGCGGTCCGGAGCGGAAGGGGCGCCGGTCGCGGCCCCCGTCAGCGCACCGGAGCGCCGGACGTCGGACTCGGCTTCGTAGCCGGCGGCCGGGACACCTCCGGCCCTGCCGCGAGCTCCCTCGGCCGGGTGCCGCGGGTGAACAGCCGGGCGGGGCGGGTGCCTCGAAGGCGGGCGGGCGGGTGCCGCGAAGGCGGGCGGCTGCACGACGGGCACGCGTGGGAGGTCCGGGGCGTGGGGGCTGCCGTGCCGGTCCCCGCGCCGGCGCCCGTGTACGGCGGTGCGCCGCGTACGCCGTCCCGGGCCGGCCGGCGGAGCCCCGTGCGCCACGACGCGTCGAGCGGCCGGAAGGGGGCGGCCCCGCCGGTCCCTCCGGCGCGGGCGTACGGCACGATGGGGCGCCGTCCCGATCGCACCGTCCCACCAGGAGGAACCCCGTGGCCGCCGAGTCCGCTGCCGAGTCCGCTGCCGGGCCCACGCCGGAGATTCTCGCCGCTTTCGAGGCCGCCAAGGGCTTCATGCCGGTCCACGAAGGGCTCGCCCTGTATGCGGCGGCCGTCGAGGCCGGTGCGCTCGGGCTGCCGCTGCTGGAGGTCGGCACCTACTGCGGGCGCTCGACGATCCTGCTCGCCGATGCCGCCCGGGCGGCCGGGGTGACGGCGCTCACCGTCGACCACCACCGGGGCAGCGAGGAGCAGCAGCCCGGCTGGGAGTATCACGACCCGTCGGTGGTGGACCCCGAGGTCGGCCGGATGGACACCCTGCCCACCTTCCGCCGGACGCTGCACGCGGCCGGCCTGGAGGAGCACGTGGTGGCACTCGTCGGGCGCTCCCCCCAGGTCGCCGCCGTGTGGGGCGGGCTGCTCGGCCTCGTCTTCATCGACGGTGGTCACACCGACGAGCACGCCGGCGGGGACTACGAGGGCTGGGCCCCGAAGGTCGCCGAGGGCGGGCTGCTCGTGATCCACGACGTGTTCCCCGACCCGGCCGACGGCGGACAGGCGCCCTACCGCGTGCTGCAACGCGCCCTGGCCTCCGGCGCGTTCACCGAGGTCTCGGTGACGGACTCGCTGCGGGTCCTGCGGCGTTCGGGAACGGGCATCTGAGGGCCACGGATAGCATCACGACGTGCGTGACGACAACAGCCCTCCCCTCACCCCGCCCGGTACGGCCCTCCACAGGGCGGTACCGGCCGTAGCACTCCTGGCGGCCGTCTGCCTGGCCGCCGCGGGGTGCGGAGGTGACGGCGGCTCCGGTCAGGCGCGGCCCCACCCCGGCGGCGACGCGGCCACGGCCTCCGCGCCGGAGTCCCGGCCCGCCTCGCCGGCCCCGTCCCGGAGCCCTTCGGTGACCCCCTCCGGGAGCAGCCCTTCGGCGGCGCCCACGTCCGCCGAGCCGCTGCCGCGGGGCCCGCTCACGGGCAGGACGGTGGTGGTCGACCCCGGGCACAACCCGCGCAACCGAGAGCACACCCGGGAGATCAACAGCCAGGTGGACATCGGCACCGGGCACAAGGAGTGCGACACCACCGGCACCGCCACCGACTCCGGTTACGCCGAGGCCACTTTCAGCCTCGACGTCTCGCGCCGGCTGCGCACGCTGCTGGAGGCCCGGGGGGCGAAGGTGGTCCTCACCCAGGACGACGACCGCCCGTTCGGCCCGTGCGTCGACGAGCGGGCCCGCATCGGCAACGCGGCCCACGCCGACGCCGTCGTCTCGGTCCACGCCGACGGTTCGGCGGCCGGCAACCGGGGCTTCCACGTGATCCTCCCCGCGCGGGTGCGCGGGGGCGGCGCGGACACCGCGGGGATAGTCGCCCCCTCGCGCGATCTCGGCGAACGCATCGCCGGGAAATTCGTACGGGCCACCGGAAGCGCCCCCTCCAATTACATCGGCGGCAATACCGGACTGGACACCCGCGAGGATCTCGGCGGCCTGAATCTGTCGACCGTGCCCAAAGTCTTCATCGAATGCGGCAATATGCGTGATCCGAAGGATGCCGCCCTGCTCATGAGCGCGGACTGGCGTCAGAGAGCGGCCCTCGGTATCGCCGAGGGCATCAGCAGCTACCTGAAGAGGTAGTTCTGGGGTGATGGTGGCGACCTTGGGGGGATAGCCCGTCCGAGGCCCGGGCACGGGTACAACCCGCCCGGGCAGACGATAGATTCATCCGTACGATGGGGAGCCGCCCCCGAGCTTCGCGCCGTACCCGCCGTACAGGCGGCATCGACGACCGCCCCGACGAGACGACCGACTAAGGACCTTCACGTGAATATCCGCTCCCTCACTCGAGGCGACGGCGTGGTGATCGGAGCAGCGGTCGTGCTGTTCATCGCCTCTTTCCTCGACCTCTCCGGCTTCGACTGCCCGTCGGGCGTCGACTGTTCCGGTTACAGCACGAACGCCTGGGACTCGCTTCCGCTCCTGATGAGCATCTACCTCGCCGGCATCATCGGCGCGGTGCTGCTGGTCGTGGCACGTGCCATGCCGGGCCGCAAGGTGGCGGGGCTCGAACTCGGCCAGTTCGGCGCCGCGTTCACCGTCTTCGCGCTCTGGACCGTCTTCTGGACGACCATCGACGCCGGTGACGCGGGCGCCGGCCTGATCCTCGGGCTGCTGGCCGCCATCGTGCTGGCCGGCGGTGCCGTCGCCGGCCCGCTGGTCCCGGCACTCAAGGCTCCGCTCATGGGCGCCCCGCGCCCGGCGCAGGCAGTACAGCCGCCGTACGGCCAGCAGGCCGGCCAGGGTTATGGCTACCCGGGTGCCCAGCAGCAGCCGTACGGCGCGCAGCCCGGCCAGCCCCAGCCGTACGGCGCGCAGCCGGGCCAACCCGGTCAGCCGGAGGCCCAGCAGTCCGCGCAGCAGGCCCCGCCCGGCGGTGGGGCGGCGGCCGGTGACTTCACGCCCTTCTGGTTCGCGGTACCGGTCGCCCGCCCGCTGTACGGCGAGGACGGCGCCCCGAACCCGATCGCCGAACTCGCGCCCGGTACGTGGTACCTGGCCGTCGAGCAGCGCGGCCCGGGGCTCATCGCCCAGACGCAGGACGGCCGTCGCGGCGTGCTGCAGGACACCACGGGTATTCAGCGCGGCTGACGCGGCTCATCCTGCGGCCCCTCGCCCTCCGGGGCGGGGGGCCGCTGCGGTCGCGGGGCGGGGGGCCGCTGCGGTCGCGGGTGCGGGGGGCCGCGCTCAGCCGAACGAGGACCGCTCCAGCCAGAAGTCCAGCAGCCCTCTGTCGCCCAGCACTTCGAGGCCTCCCTCGTCGGGCTTCCGACGCCGGTTGAACGCGAGCATCAGGCCGGTCAGCGGGCCGCGCAGCACCACGGTCGCCTTCTCGTGGGCGTGGCGCCAGGTGAAACCGTCCTCGCCGAACTCGATCAGCCACTCCGCCCCGGGTACGTCCGTGGCGTGCAGGTGCAGGGACCGTCCTCCGCCGCGTAGTTCGGCCGCTTCCGGGTCGCCCTGCGCCTGGGCGTGGGCGACGATCTGCAGCCACTCGGTGACGGTGTCGGCGGCCAGGTCGGGTGCCACCGTGTACTCCCCACCGGTGGCGAGGACGGCGTCCGCCCGGTGGACGGCGGTCTCGTGCGCCATGCGGCGGGCCCAGAAGGCCGCCCGCCGCTCCCCGGCCCAGGTCCACATGGCGGTGTCGGGACCGGCCTCGCGCAGCGCCTCCACCGTCGCGGCGGCACCCTCGGCCAGCCAGGCTCCGAGGGCCGCGGGGTCGTCACCGGACGCGCCGTCCATGCCCGGCACCTGCTCGTCGGGGAGTGCTTCGGTGGCCCGGGTACGGACAATCTCACCGGCCCAGCGGTGTGCCCCCGCGACATGGACGACGAGGTCGCGCAGCGTCCAGGCGGGGCAGGTGGGAACTCCCGCGGTGAGGTCCGCGTTCGCGACGGCACTTCTCAACAGGTCGGTCTGAAGCAGGATTTCGTCGCAGTAGCGCTCGTGCGCGAGAAGGGTCATCCGCAGACTGTAGGTGGCGCGGCGAGCGGTCTCCACCCAGTTCCCGCGCCCGGCCTCAGCTCGTCAACCGCCCAGCTCCGAGCTGGAGGGCACCTTGTTCCTCACCTCGGCGCCCGCACTCTTCCCGGCGTCCTTCACGCTGTTGATGACCTCCTCGAAGGCGCCGACGTTCCCGGCGCCCGCCTCGCCCTTGCCGATCTTGGCGGCCACTCCCTTGAGCGACTCGATCCCGGCGGTGAGGGGAGCGACGGCCTTGGAGAGCAGCGGATCGCCCTTGGCGTTGTCCGCCGCGGCCTTCAGCCTGTTGTACGCGAAGGCCCCGGCCAGACCGGCCTTGACCATCGCGAAGGTCCGCCCGTCCGCACCCTTCTTGAACTTCCCCGCGCGGTACGGCTTCACGATCCACTGGTACGCCGCACCTGCGGCCAGGCCCGCGTTGGCGACGAAGCGGGTCTTGGCGTACTTCTGCTTCTGCGCCGAACTCGTGGGCCCCGCACTCGCGGAGGCGCTCGCCCGGGTGCCGTCGTCGTCCCCACCGCAGGCCGTCGTCCCCACCAGCAGGGTGCAGGACAGCAGCAGCGCGACGACGAGCCTGCGGAGCGGGACGGTTCGGGGCACGGCGGGCCTCCCTGGCCAGGCTTGTCACGGTGGGTGACGGAGTTCGGGACTCGCCGCCAGGCTCGCCCGTGCGGGGTCCCGCCGCCACTCGGCGCACGCCGTACGGGTTTCACTCACCGTAGAGCGGCAATCCGGAGAACATGTCTCCCAGAACAGGCACAGGAAGCAGTACCGCCGCACGTGTCATCGCCGTGATTGCTGACGTCATGGCGTTCATCATCATTCTGTGGATCCTGATGTACCTGCTCGACGCCAACCGGGCCAACGACCTCGTGCAGTTCGTGCAGGAGTCCGCCCGCTGGCTGGCCGGCTGGTCGTACGACCTGTTCACGTTCGACGCGGCGTGGGCCCGGGTCGTCGCCGGATACGGTCTGGCCGCCGTCGTCTACCTGTTCATCGGTCACGCGGTGGCGGGCAGGGTCCGGCGCTTCTGACGCCCGGCTCGCGGCCGGGCGTCACCGCCCCCGGCCGTTAGCCGGCGTCCGACGGCTAACGGCAGCAGTCGGGTTCCAGACCGGTCGGCAGCCGTTCGCCGCCGAAGACCGCGGTGGTCGCCTCGTCCCCCCCGAGCGCGGCCACCGCCAGCAGCAGCGAACCGGCTGTCCAGGTGGTGAGCTCCTCGGGCCATATGGCCCGCTCGCCCTCGAAGACGTACCCCGTCCAGTACAGGCCGCCCTCGGCGCGCAGGTGCTGGACGGACTGCAGGATCTCCAGCGCCCGGTCGGACTCCCCGGTGACCCAGAGCGCCAGGGCCAGTTCGCAGCTCTCGCCGCCCGTCACCCACGGGTTGGGAACGACACAGCGCACGCCGAGGCCGGGGACCACGAAACGGTCCCAGCCGGCCTCGATCCGCCGCGTCGCGGCAGGCCCGGTGAGCGCTCCGCCGAGGACCGGGTAGTACCAGTCCATGGAGTAGCGGCTCTTGTCCAGGAAACGCTCGGGGTGGCTGCGGATCGCGTGGCCGAGCGCTCCGGCCGCGAGCTCCCAGTCGGGCTGCGGCTCCTCACGCTGTTCGGCCAGGGCCAGGGCGCAGCGCAGCGCCTGGTAGACGGACGAGCAGCCGGTCAGCAGGGCGTCGGTGACGGGGGTGCCGTCCGGCTCGCGCTTCCAGCCGACCTGGCCGCCGGGCTGCTGCAGCCGCAGGACGAACTCCATGGCGGCGAAGACCGTCGGCCACATCCGGTCGGCGAACGCGTCGTCACCGGTGGCGAGGTAGTGGTGCCAGACCCCGACGGCCACGTAGGCGCAGAAGTTGCTCTCGCGGCCGAGGTCGGTGGGCTGCTCCGGGTCGCCGTCGTGGTAGGCCGCGTACCAGGAACCGTCCTCGTTCTGGTGGCGGGCCAGCCAGGCGTAGGCGCGGGCGGCGGCCGTGTGCTCACCGGCCGCGTCGAGGGCCATGGCGGCCTCGGTGTGGTCCCACGGGTCGAGGTGGTGGCCGCGGAACCAGGGCAGCGCCCCGTCCTCCCGCTGCACGGCGAGCAGCGCGGCCACGGTCTCGGCGGCCTGCGCGTCGGTGAGGACTCCGGGCAGGACGAGGTGTTCGGTGCGCTCCGGCGTGCTCACGCCTCGGCCTTCGGCAGGTGCGGCTTGGTCGCGTACGCCACGAAGCTCTTGCCGACGACCGGGTTGAGCAGCTGCTCGGCGACCCGGGTGGCCAGAGGCTTCTTCATGATGTCCCAGACCAGCAGTTTGTGGTACGCCCGCACCGGCAGCGCCTTGTCGTTGTCCACGCCGAAGGCGCACTTCAGCCACCAGTACGGGCTGTGCAGGGCGTGCGCGTGGTGGGTGCCGTAGGGCTTGAGCCCGGCCTCGCGGATCTTGCCGAGCAGCTCGTCGGCCCTGTAGATCCGGATGTGCCCGCCCTCGACCTCGTGGTACGCGTCGGAGAGCGTCCAGCAGACCTTCTCGGGGCCGTAGCGGGGCACGGTGATCGCGATCCGGCCGCCGGGCCGCAGCACGCGGACCATCTCGGCGAGTACGCCCTTGTCGTCGGGGATGTGCTCCATCACCTCGGAGATGATCACGACGTCGAAGGAGTCGTCGGGGAACGGCAGGTTGAGCGCGTCGCCCTCCATCGCGGTGGCGGTGGCGCCCTCGGGGGCCTCCCCCGCCTCCTTCATGGCGGCGAACCACTTCGCGACCTCGCGGATCTCCTCGCCGTTCCGGTCGAGTGCCACCACCTGCGCGCCGCGCCGGTAGCACTCGAAGGCGTGGCGTCCGGCGCCGCAGCCCAGGTCGAGCACCCGGTCGCCTGCGGCGAGCGGGAAACGGGTGAAGTCGACGGTCAGCACGGGTGCCTGCCTTCGAGGTCGGGGGTGGGGGTCGCGGGAGCGACGGGAGGGGTCACCTGCGCGCTCCGCGGGCGGCGATCGCCTGACGGTACAACTCGGCGGTACCGGCGGCGGCCCTGGCCCAGGTGAAGTTGGCCAGCACCCTCTCACGGCCCGCCGCGCCGAGACGGGCGCGCAGTTCACGGTCGCCGAGGAGCCGGCCGAGCGCGGCGGCCAGGGCGCCCGCGTCGCCGGGCGGCACGGACAGACAGCTCTCCCCGTCGGGCCCGGTCACCTCGGGGATGGCACCGCCCGTGGTGGCCACGAGCGGCGTCCCGGTGGCCATGGCCTCGGCCGCGGGCAGCGAGAAGCCCTCGTACAGCGAGGGGACGCAGGAGATCTGGGCGCTGCGGACCAGGTCGACGAGTTCGGCGTCGCTGATGCCCTTGACGAACTCGACGGCTCCCTGGAGTCCGTGGCGTTCGATGGCCTGGGCGACGGGTCCGTCCTCGGCCCGCCTGCCGACGACCACGAGGTGCGCCTCGTGGTTCTCGGTGCGGAGCTTGGCCAGTGCCTCGACGAGGTGGACGAGTCCCTTGAGGGGGACGTCGGCGCTGGAGGTGGTGACGATCCGGCCGGGCACCTCGGCGACCGAGGGGTCGGGCGACCAGAGGTCGGTGTCGGCCCCGATGTGCACGACCCGGATGCGCTCCCGGCGGACCCCGAGGTGCTCGACGATCTCCTGCTGGGAGGAGCCGGAGACGGTGAGCACGGACGGCAGCCGGCGGGCGACGCGCTTCTGCATGCGGGTGAAGGCGTACCAGCGGCGTACGGACAGGCGCCGGACCCGGGACTCCGCAGCGGCGAGGTCCAGTTGCCGGTCGACGGTGATGGGGTGGTGGATCGTGGTGACGAGGGGCGCGCCGAGGTCGCCGAGCAGGCCGTAGCCGAGCGTCTGGTTGTCGTGCACGACGTCGAAGTCACCACGCCTGGCGAGGAGATGGCGACGGGCCCGCAGGCTGAAGGTGAGGGGCTCGGGGAAGCCGCCGGTCCACATGGTGGCGACCTCGGCGAGGTCGATCCAGTCCCGGTACTCGCCGCGTCCCGGGGTGCGGAACGGGTCGGGCTGGCGGTACAGGTCGAGGCTGGGCAGTTCGGTGAGCGGGACGCCCTCGTCGAGTACGGGATAGGGCTGGGCACCGATCACCTCGACGCTGTGGCCCAGTCTGGCCAGCTCGCGGCCGAGGTGGCGTACGTAGACGCCCTGACCGCCGCAGAAGGGGTTGCCCTTGTAGGTCAGGAGTGCGATGCGCAACGGCCGGTCCCCGCGGGTGTCCGATGCGCCGCCGCCCGCGAAGGGGCCCGTCTCTATGGCCTCAGCGGTCACACTCGGCCCCCTTCTCGCTGCGTTCTCGCCGGAGAGTAACCGGTCGCGCTAATCTAGAACAAGTTTCAGACTGGTGCGTTCAGCACGGACCGAATCTACCGGCAGGTAGCGTCGACGTGACGACCGGATCAGGTGATTCGCGCCACGGGGGCCGTCCTGCCATGCTGTGCGCGCCCGGGGGCCGACGGCCCGCCGGACAGGGAACCGGTTCCCGTCCAGCCGGCGCGGGGTCGGCGGGCATGTGCCTCCGGCATGGATCCGCACGGATTTCCGGCGCGGACGTCACGGGCGCCCCGACGGGCGCCCGGAAGCCTTGGATGGGACGGATGACAGCGGAAGCCAGAGGGGCTGAGCCTCCCCTGACGGAACGCCAGGAGGCCCGCCGCCGCCGCATTCTGCGGGCCGGCGCCCAGCTCGCCGGCCGGGGCGGCTTCGAGGCCGTGCAGATGCGTGAGGTGGCGGAGGCCGCCGAGGTCGCCCTGGGCACGCTGTACCGCTACTTCCCCTCGAAGATCCACCTGCTGGTCGCACTGATGGAGGACCAGCTCCATGACCTGCACCGGGCGCTCCGCAGGCACCCGCCCGCCGGGGAGGACGCGGCAGGCCGGGTCGCCGAGACCCTCATGCGTGCGTTCCGGGCCCTGCAGCGCGAGCCCCACCTCGCGGACGCGATGGTGCGGGCGCTGACCTTCGCCGACCGCGGCGCGAGCGCGGAGGTGGACGCCGTCTCGCGGGTGACGACGGCGATCGTGCTCGACGCGATGGGGCTGGAGGAGCCGACGCAGGAGCAGTTCTCCGTGGTGCGCGTCATCGAGCACACCTGGCATTCGGCGCTGATCACCTGGCTGTCGGGACGGGAGTCGATCGCCCAGGTGAAACGGGACATCGAGACGGTGTGCGGGCTGATCGGCCTCGGGGCGGACACCCGCTGAGGCGTGCCCATGTGCGGTGCCCACACCCGCACCCGCCCAGGTGGGGCGCCCTGCACCATGTCGACGGCGCCACGGTGTTCGTACGGTTCGGCCCACATCACCGAACCACGCCGAGGAGCCGGTCACCATGCGTCGCAGAGCCGTAGGCACCGTCCAGCACAGAACACTGACCGCGGCCGTGCTCGCCGCGGCCGGCCTGCTCCTGGCGGGGTGCACAGCCGCCGGGCAGGCCGGCAGCGGCTCCGCGTCCGGCAAGGGGGAGGACGAGGCCGTGAAGGTGGGCCTGGTCTACTCCCGCACCGGGCTCCTCGCCGCGTACGGGAAGCAGTACCGCGACGGGTTCATGGCGGGCCTCGATCACGCGACGAAGGGCACCGGCAAGGCGGGCGGCCACCCCGTCGAGGTCACCGAGCAGGACGACGCGGGCGACCCCGGCAAGGCGGTCTCCGCCGCGAAGAACCTGATCGGCAAGGGCCACAGGATCCTCGCGGGCACCACCGACTCCGGCGTCGCCCTGCAGATGGCCCCCCTGGCCGCCCAGAACAAGGTGCTGTACGTCAACGGCCCGGCGGCCACGGACGCGCTGACCGGGATCAACCCCTACACCTTCCGCTCGGGCCGGCAGTCCTACCAGGACATCCTCACCGCGGCCACCTTGCTCGCGGACGCCGAGGGGAAGAAGGTCACCGTCCTCGCCCAGGACTCCACCTTCGGGCAGGCCAACGTGGCCGCCGTCAAGGCGGTCCTCGAGGCCAGGGGCGCGCGGGTCGGCTCCGTACTGGCCCCGCCCAGCGCCACGGACCTGACCCCCTTCGCCCGCCAGGTCAGGGCGGGCGGGCCCGACCTCGTCTTCGTCGCCTGGGCCGGCGCGACCGCCCCCGCCCTGTGGACCGCGCTGGACCAGCAGGGCGTGCTGACGGCGAGCAAGGTCGTCACCGGACTGGCCGGCACGGCC
The DNA here is from genome assembly GCF_030816615.1 of Streptomyces sp. B1I3. Lineage (NCBI taxonomy): Bacteria > Bacillati > Actinomycetota > Actinomycetes > Kitasatosporales > Streptomycetaceae > Streptomyces > Streptomyces sp. B1I3. Next base: position 5,678,197 of record NZ_JAUSYD010000001.1, on the reverse strand, counting down.
TCGTACCCCGTCTTCGGCGCCGCGGGCGCGAAGGTCTCCTTCCTCGCCCACTACTTCCCCGGCGCGGGCGGCGGCAACGCGGTGGAGAAGGCCATGCTCGACGGCGTCCGCAAGGCGGGCGGTACCCCGGACCTGTTCACCGTGGACGGTTTCACCGCGGCGCAGATGATCGTGCACGCCGTCGAGGAGGGCGGCGCCACCGACACCGACGCCATGGTGAAGGCCCTGGAGGGCTGGACGTTCGACGGGGTGAAGGGCCAGGAGCGGATCCGGGCGGAGGACCACGCCCTGGTCCAGCCGATGTTCGTGGCCCGGCTGAACGGCAAGGGGGCCACCGCCCGGCCCGAACTGGTGAACAGCCTGCCGATGGACGAGGTGGCACCGCCCGCGAAGCCCGCGGCGGGCTGACCGGTGACCGCACCCGGCACCACCACCGCACAGGACGACGGGGGGCGCACACGCGCACCCGTGCTGGGACTCGACGGGCTCGGCTGGCGCGTCGGCGGCGCGACCATCGTCCAGGACGTCACGCTGAGCGTCGGCGAGGGCGAGTTCCTCGCCTTCATCGGACCCAACGGGGCGGGCAAGACGTCCCTGTTCAACCTGATCAGCGGGATCGTCCCGCCGACCGAGGGGACCCTCGCCCTGGACGGCAGGGACCTCACGGCCCTGCCCGTGCACACCCGCGCCCGGCTCGGAATCGGCCGGACGTTCCAGACCTCCAGCCTCTGGCCGGGGATGACGGTGGCCGAGCACGTCCGGCTGGCCGCGCAGGCGGGGAGCGGCGGCTCGTACCGGCTGTGGCGGCGCGCCGCCCCGTACACCGCCGAGGTGACCGGCGTACTGGAGCGCACCGGGCTCGGCCACCGTGCCGGGGCCACGGCCGCGGAGCTCTCCCACGGCGAGAAGCGCAAGCTGGAGCTCGCGGTGCTGCTGGTCACGGAGCCCCGGCTGATGCTGCTCGACGAACCGATGGCCGGGGTGAGCGCCGAGGAGGTCCCGGCGCTCACCGAACTGATCCGCACCCTGCACCGCGACGAGGGCCGCACGGTGCTCATGGTCGAGCACCACATGGACGTCCTGCTGGGTCTCGCCGACCGGCTCGCCGTGATGCACCACGGCCGGCTGCTCGCCCTGGACACCCCCGAGGCAGTGACCGCCGACCCCGTCGTCCAGCAGGCCTACCTCGGGGAGGGACTGTGACACCGCCCCCGCGTCCCCTGCTCGCCGTCCGGGACCTGCGGGTCCTCATCGGCGGCCGGCACATCCTGCACGGCGTCGACCTGGACGTCGCGCCGCACGGAGTGACGGCGCTGCTCGGCCGCAACGGGGCCGGGAAGACCACGACCGTGCGAGGCGTCCTCGGGCTCGTCCCCCGCACCGGCAGCGTGCGGCTCGACGGCGAGGAGACCGTGGCACTGCCCACCCACTCCCTCGTACGGCGCGGCATCGGCTACGCCCCCGAGGACCGCGGGATCTTCGCGGGCCTGACCGTGGCGGAGAACCTGCGGCTGGCCGAACGCCCCGGCGCGGGCGGGCCCGCGTACGCCCTGGTCCATGAGCTGTTCCCCGAACTGAAACAGCGCTCACGGCAGTTGGCCGGGACGCTCTCCGGCGGCCAGCAGCAGATGGTGGCCATCGGCCGCACCCTGCTGAACACCAACCGGCTGATCATCGCCGACGAGCCCACCAAGGGCCTGGCCCCCAGGGTCGTCACCGAGGTCGCCCAGGTCCTGGAACGCGCGGCCGAGGCGGTGCCCGTACTCCTCGTCGAGCAGAACCTCGCCGTCGTACGCCGGCTCGCCGCGCACTGCGTGGTGCTCGCCGACGGCCGCACGGCCCACCAGGGCCCGGCGGACGACCTGCTGGGCGACGCGGAGGCGACGCGCGGGCTGCTCGGTGTCGGGCAGGGGCCGCTCACCACATACCCCGCGGAGGCGGATTCCTGATGTCCACCGTCGTGCTGCTCACCATGACCGGTCTCGGTCTGGGGGCGCTCTACTTCCTCATCGCGTCCGGACTGTCCCTGATCTTCGGCCTGATGGACGTGCTCAACTTCGCGCACGGGGCGCTGCTCTCCGTCGGCGCGTACGGCACCTGGTGGGCGGCGTCCGGGAATCTGCCCGGCGCGGGCCCGGGCGGCTGGGGCTTCGTCCTGGCGGTGCTGTTCGGTACGGCGGTGGGCACGCTGGCCGCCGTCGTGCTGGAACTGGCCGTCGTACGCCCGCTCTACACCCGGCCCCGCGAGCAGGTGCTCGCCACCGTCGGTGTGGGGCTCGCCGTGCCCGCCCTGCTGTCGGGCGTCTGGGGACCGGACGCCCGGACCTTCCCCGGGCCCGAGGCCCTGTCCGGCACCTTCGGGCTGCTGGGCGCCGACGTGCCCGTCGACCGCCTCGTCCTGATCGCCGCGGCGCTCGTCGTCCTCGTGGCCCTGCGCCTGTTCCTCGGCCGGACCCGGCACGGGCTCGTCGTCCGGGCCGGCGTCGAGGACCGGGCGATGGTGACGGCGCTCGGCATCGACGTCCGCAAGGCGTTCACGCTCGTCTTCGCGATCGGCGGCTGCGCGGCCGCACTCGGCGGGGCACTCGGCGGGCTGTACTTCGGCTCGGTCGACCCCCGGCAGGGCACCTCTCTGCTGATCTTCGCGTTCGTCGTGGTCGTCACCGGCGGCATGGGCTCGGTGACGGGCGCCGCCGTCGCGGCCGTCGTCATCGGCCTGGTCCAGCAGTTCGCCAACTACTACACCGCAGCGGGCCTCGGCGACCTGGCCGTCGTCGTCCTGCTCGCCGTGCTGCTGCTCGTCCGGCCGCGCGGACTGACAGGGAGGCTCGCGTGAGCACCGCCACTCGGACACCCGGCCGCACGGACGGCGCGCCCGCCGCCGCGGCGGCCCCCGCCCCGGGCGCCATGACCCGGCTGCTGCGCCGGTGGCCCGCCGCCGCCCTCGTGCTCCTGGTCGTCGCGCCCTACAGCACCCTTCCGCTGCCCGGCCTCCTGGACGGTCCGGTCGGCAGCCCGGGGAGTCTGCAACTCCTGGCGACCTGTCTGATGTTCGGCGCCCTGGCCACCGGGTACGACCTGCTGCTGGGCCGGACCGGACTGCTCTCCTTCGGACACGCGCTGTACTTCGCCGCGGGCAGCTACGCCACCAACATGTTCCTGCTGGAGGCGGGTCTGCCGTTCGCCGCCGCCGCCGTGCTCGGGCTCTGCTCCGGGACCGTACTCGCCCTGGTGCTGGGTTCGGTGAGCCTGCGGGTCACCGGCATCGGCTTCTCCATGGTGACGCTCGCCTTCGCGCAGGCCGGCTCCATCCTGGTCTCCCGGAACCCGGGCGGCCGGACCGGCGGCGAGGAGGGCAGGGCGGCGCCCGCGGATGCGCTGCCGTCCTGGCTGGTCGGCATCGACCACACCGCGAACCTGTACTGGATCGCCCTCGCCTACCTCGTCCTGACCCTCGTCGTCGTCCGGTGGGCGGTCCGCTCCCCCACCGGCCGGGTCTGGGAGGGCATCAGGGAGAACGAACGCCGGGTGGAGGTGCTCGGCCTGAAGCCGTACGGGTTCAAGCTGACGGCCTTCGTCCTGGCCGGGGCGCTGGCGGCGGTGGGCGGGCTGGTCCACCTGCTGCTCACCGGCGGCTCCACACCCCAGACGACGACCTCGGACTTCACCCTGTCGCTGCTGGTCATGGTGGTGCTGGGCGGGTCGGGCACCCGCTGGGGCCCGATGATCGGCGGCATCCTGTACACCTGGGCCGACCACCGGCTCGGGGACCTCGCGGGATCGGGTGCCGTGGCCGGCCTGCCCGCGGTGCTGCGCGTGCCGCTCTCCCAGCCGCTGTTCCTGCTCGGCGTGCTGTTCGTCGCCGTGGTGCACCTGCTGCCGGGTGGCCTGGCACGCCTGCCGTCCCGCCTGCGCCGGCCCCGTGAGGAGAACCGATGATCCCGTACGAGGAGCTGCGCGTGCCCGTCGCCGGCGGCGAACTGGCCGCGTTGCGCTGGCCGGCCCCCGACCCGCGAGCGCCGGTGGTCCTGGCCCTGCACGGCATCACGGCCAACGCGCTGTCCTGGGGCGCGGTGGCCCGGCTGCTGGCGGGCCGGGCCACCCTGGTCGCCCCGGACCTGCGCGGCCGGGCGGCCAGTGCCGCACTGCCGGGCCCGTACGGCATCGCGGCGCACGCGGACGACGCGGCGGCGCTCGCCGATGCGCTCTCCCCGGGCCGGGTGGTGCTGGCGGGGCATTCGATGGGCGCCTTCGTGGCGGCCCTGGCCGCCGTACGGCATCCGGGGCGCTTCGGGCCGCTGGTGCTCGTCGACGGCGGCTTCGGCTTCCCCGCGCCCACGCACCTGTCCGCGGACGAGCTCATGACGGCCGTGATCGGCCCGGCCATGGACCGGCTGTCGATGACCTTCGCCGACCGGGCCGCGTACCGGTCGTTCTGGCAGGCCCACCCCGCGTTCGCGGGCGACGCCTGGTCGCCGGAGGTGGACGCGTACATCCAGCGCGACCTGACGGGCGAGGAGCCCGCCATGCGCTCCGGCTGCCGCCTGGAGGCGGTCCGGACGGACGGAGTGGGCCTGTTCCGGGAGGAGGTGCTCTCGGCGGTTCACGAACTCCCGGTGCCCGCCACGCTGGTGTGGGCGCGACGGGGCCTGATGGACGAGGAACAGGGTCTGTACGACGAATCCAGGCTGGCGGCGGCCGGCCGGCCCGGCACGGCGGTCCGGGCGGTGTGCGTGGAGGGCGTCAACCACTACACGGTGCTGACGGGCGACAAGGGGGCCCGCGAGGTCGTCCGCGCGCTGCTGCGGGCCGCGCCCTGAGACCGCCGGCGACGGGCGGCCGGGGCTCAGCCTTCCCGGTCGCCCGACAGTAGGTGCAGGCGGAGCGCCAGTTGGAGTTCCAGCGCGCGGTCCGGTTCGCTCCAGTCACGGCCCAGCAGCACCTGGACCCGGTCGAGGCGCTGCACCACCGTGTTCACGTGCACGTGCAGTTCGTCCTTGGCCCGGATCAGGCTGCCCCCGGCGCCGAAGTACGCCCGCAGCGTCCGCACGAGGTGCGTGCCGCGCCGCTCGTCGTACCGGAGCAGCGGTCCCAGCACGGCGTCCACGAATCCGTCCACGTCCTTCGCGTTGCCCAGCACCACGCCCAGGAAGCCGAGTTCGCCGACGCAGGCCCCTTCGCCCTCCCGCCCCAGCACCCGCATGGCACGCAGGCAGCGCGCGGCCTCCGCGTAGGCCGCGGCGAGTTCGCGCACCCCTCCCGCCGGTCCCGTACCGGCGACGGTGACGGGTGCCTGGACGAGGTGGCCGAGCTGGACGGCCGCCGCACGCGCCGCGTCCCCGGCGGCGGTGGCGGACGCCCCGGAGCGGCCGTCGCAGTCGATCAGCATCACGATCGTGCCCGCGTGTTCGGCGCTGACCCCGCGGATGTCCCCGCCGAACAGGTAGCGCATGGCGGCGCCGCCGAGCTTCTCGCGGGCCGCCGCCTCCGCCACGAGCAGCAGATGCCGGCGGTCCAGGTCTATGCCCAGTCTGCGGCCCCGCTCGGCGAGCCCGGCGGGATCGTGCTCCGGGTCGGCGAGCAGGTCGCTGATCAGCTCGCCCCGGATCCGGTTCTCGGTCTCGGCGACGGTGCGGCGCAGCAGCAGGAGCAGGCCGGTGACGACGGCGGCGCGCTCGAAGAGCCGCCGGTCGGAGTCGTCCAGCCGGTCGGGCCGGTGCAGGACCAGACCGGCCAGCAGCTCCTGGCCCGCGAGCACGGCGCAGATCCAGCGGCCGTCGCGGTGCACGGCACGCGCCCCGTGGCGGGATTCCTCGGCGGTCCCGGCGAGCCATCCGGCGTCCGTGCTGTCGTCGGCGAATCCTGAGCCGTCGGGCCGTACGGCCGCCAGCGGGCGCCCTCCTGGGTCGTGGATGACGAGCGGGCTGTCGAGCAGCCCGGCGACGGAAACGGCGACGTCCTGCACGTCGCCGCCGCGCAGCACCAGGTCGGTGAGCCGGTCGTGGGCCTCCTCCGCGCGCTGCATGGCGGTGGAGTGCGCGCGTACGGCGGCGTTGGCCTCGGCCAGTTCCGCGTTCGCCCCGGCGAGTTCCGCGAGGGCGGCACGGGTGTCGTCCAGCGCCCGGGCCGTGTCTATCGCGATCGCGGCGTGCGCGGCGAGCGAGCAGAGCAGGGCCACCTCGTCGGGGCTGAAGACCCGTGCCGCACGGTCGGCGGCGAAGAGGACGCCGATGACCTTTCCCGTGCCGCCCCGGCTGGAGCCGAGGAGCAGGGGGACACCCAGGATCGCGACGAGTCCCTCGTCGAGCACACCGGCGTTGATGTTGCGGGTGTGGTGGAAGCGGTCGTCGGTGCGGTAGTCGGGGGTCGCGTACGGGCTGGCGGTCTGCGCCACCAGTCCGCCGAGGCCCTCGCCCAGTTCCAGCCGCAGCCGCTGGAACAGCACGGACACCGATCCGTCGGTCACCCGCATGTAGGTGTCCCCGGCCTCCTCGTCGGGGAGCGTGAGATAGGCGGTGTCGGTGCCCAGCAGCATCCTGGCCCGCCGCACGATCGCCTTCAGCACGTCGTCCAGATCCCGGGAGGCCGCCAGGTCGCCCGCCGTGTCGAAGAGGGCGGTGAGCTGGAGTTCCCTGCGCCGGTGCTGGCGCAGGGCGCCCCTGATCCGCAGGGCGGTGGCGGCCGCCCTCTCCACCTCGGCCAGGTCGGCCGCGGGCACGCCCGTGGCCCTGGCCTCCGAGGTGACGGCACCCAGCGCCTCGGCGGGGGCGTCGTCGGCCAGCAGGTCGAGGAGGCGTGCCAGGAGGGGGGCTGCGGAGGGGGACGGTTCGGGCATGGCGGCCAGCGTTCTTCCGGGGACGGTCGGGGCGGTCGGGCGGGGTCAGTTGGCGGTCCAGCCGCCGTCCATGGCGACGGAGCTGCCGGTGATGTGGGCCGCGCCCGGGCCGCACAGCCACAGGACGGCCCCGGCGACGTCGCCGGGCTCGATCAGTGACTTGATGGCGCTGCGCTCCAGCAGGACCCGGCCCACCACGTCCTGCTCGGAGATGCCGTGGCTGCGGGCCTGGTCCGCGATCTGGTTCTCGACCAGGGGCGTGCGGACGTAGCCGGGGCTGACGCAGTTGCTCGTCACCCCGTGCGGAGCCGCTTCGAGTGCGACCACTTTGCTGAGCCCCTCCAGTGCGTGCTTGGCCGAGACGTAGGCCGACTTGTAGGGGCTGGCGCGCAGCCCGTGCACGGACGAGATGTTGACCACGCGGCCCCAGCCGCGTTCGTACATGCCGGGCAGGGTGCGGCGCAAGATGCGGAACGGCGCTTCCACCATGACGCGGTGGATCAGCGCGAAGCGGTCCGGCGGGAACGCGTGCACGGGCGCCACGTGCTGCAGCCCCGCGTTGTTGACGACGATGTCCGCGTCGGCGGGCAGCGCGTCCACCGCCTCGGCGACGGAGAGGTCGGCCACCCAGGCGGTCCCGCCGATCCGTTCGGCCAGGCTCTTGGCCGCGTCGCCCGCCTTGTCCACCACGTGCACATGGGCGCCGGCGGCGGCGAGTGCCTCGGCACAGGCCAGGCCGATGCCGCTCGCCGCGCCGGTGACCAGGGCGGTGCGTCCGGTGAGGGCGGCGGGGGCGAGCGGTTCGTGCTGAGGGGTCCCGGAAGTCTGCATGGGCGTCACCGTAAGGACGTCGCCGTCCGCATCACACGGGGCCGGTTCACACACCCGGGGGCGTCGGCATGGTGGCGGCGTACATGGTGCGGCCCGGCGGGCTCCGCGCGCGGCCGGGGCCGGGGAAGCGGCACAAGAGGAGCGCCGCACACAGCGGGACGCGGCGGATGTCCGCCTGCCACATGGGCGGCTCCGCTCCTGGCTCATAGGTTCCGGCAGCAGTTCGCACGTCCGTCCGCACGTCCGACGAGGGAGGCCCCACCGTGCGCCCACCGATCCTGCGACGCCTGTTCCGACGCGTCGCCTCCGTCACCGTCTGCTCCTTGCTGGCGGTGCTCGCCGCCCAGCCGGTCGCCACCGCCGCCCCCACGGCGGCGGCCGCCGGTCTCCAGCAGGTCACCGGCTTCGGCTCGAACCCGGGCAACCTGCAGATGTTCGCGTACACCCCCGACGGCCTGCCGGCGGGCGCGCCCCTGGTCGTCGCCCTGCACGGCTGCACCCAGACGGCCGGCGCGTACTACGCCAACTCGGGCTGGCCCGCCTACGCCGACCTGTGGGGCTTCGACGTCGTCTTCCCGCAGACGACCTCGGCCAACAACCCGCTCTCGTGCTTCGGCTGGTTCGACCCGGCCGAGGACACCCGCGGCAGGGGCGAGGCGGCGTCCGTCGTCCAGATGGTCGAGTACGCGAAGCGGACGTACGGCACCGACGGCCGCCGCGTGTACGTCACCGGGCTGTCGGCCGGCGGCGGGATGACCGCGGACCTGCTCGCCGCGTATCCGGACGTGTTCGCGGGCGGGTCCGTGGCCTCCGGGCTGCCCGCGCAGTGCGCCACCAGCCAGGCCGGCGCCTCGGGATGCCAGACCGGCCCGCAGAAGCTGTCACCGTCCCAGTGGGGCGACAAGGTACGCGGCTCCTACCCGGGGTGGACCGGTCCCTGGCCCAGGGTCGCCATCTGGCAGGGCACCTCCGACTACACGGTCCACCCGGCCAACGCCACCGCCCTGCGCGACCAGTGGACCGACGTCTGGGGCATCGGGCAGACCCCGTCCAGCACGAGCGGTCTGCCCGGCAACACCACGCGGAGCGTCTACGAGGACGCCTCCGGCCGGCCCGCCGTGGAGACGTTCACGGTCTCCGGCATGGGGCACGGCCTGCCCGTCGATCCGGGTTCGGGCGCCGGGCAGTGCGGTTCGACGGCCGCCTACTTCCTGGACACCATCTGCTCGACGTACCACACGGGCGTGTTCTGGGGACTGGACGGGGACACACCGGGCGGCGGTGACGCACTGCCCGCACCCTCCGGTCTGAAGGTCAGCGGGGTCACCGCGAGCACCGCCTCCCTGACCTGGGACGCGGTCGGGAACGCGGTTTCGTACGCCGTCCACCGCGACGGCACGAAGGTGGGCTCGCCCACCTCGGCATCCTTCACCGACACGGGGCTGAGCGCCGGGACCGCCTACCGCTACACCGTGGCGGCGGTCGACTCCTCGGGCGCGACGGGCACCCTCTCCCCCGCCGTGACCGCGACCACGGCGGGCGGTACGGCCCCCGCCGCCTGCTTCTCCGCGACGAACTACGCGCACGTGGCGGCGGGACGGGCGCACACCGCGGGCGGTTACGTCTACGCGAACGGGTCCGGGCAGACCATGGGGCTGTACAACGTGTTCGTCACCCACACGCTCCGGGAGTCACCGGCGGGGTACTTCGTCGTCGCGGACTCGAACTGTCAGGCCGGATCCTCGTAGTCGCCCCTGACGGGCCCGGGCAGCTCGCAGCCGTCCTCCACGGCGGTGAAGGCCACGAGCTGCTCGTCGCCCGGAGCCCGCGGCGCGTGGTGCCGGGCGTACACCTTCCAGCCCCGCTTGACGAGGGTGCGGAAGGTGACGTCCTGCTCCGCGTGGCTGGAGACGATCTCCCAGTCCTGCTGCCGGAGCCGCTTCACGGCCGCCTCGAACCCCTCGGCGGCGTCGGCCGCCGGCGCGTCCGCCGTCCAGGGGGCGACGCACTGCTGCCAGGCGCCTTCCGGCCTGCCCGCGGTGGACGTGTCACCGGCGGGGAGCCCCGAGGCCGCGGTGACGGACGCTATCTCGGCGGCCGCCGTCTCCCGGGTGAACGGCGCAAGGGGCGACGGCGAGGGCGGCGGCGGCGCGGCCTCGCTCCCGCCGACGAGGTCGCAGCCCGCCACCATCGTCACCAACACACTCACAGCGGCGGTCACGGCCGCCGTCCCACTTCTGCGCACAGGTGCTGTTCCGCCCCGCTCGTTCCTCCCCACGGGCAAGTGCCCGCGTGCTCCCCCGCCGGAGTTTCGCATGGGGTCTGACCTGCTGGGAAGCCCTTTCATCGGCCCTTTTCCGGCGCGGGCCACCGTCCGCCCCGAAAGGGCCGGGAGCGCCCCGGTAGAGTGGGCGGGTCGTCATCATGCCCCTGCAGGGGGAAGCCGGTGCGAATCCGGCGCTGACCCGCAACCGTGAGTCACCGTCCCAGGTGGTGAGCCGGAATGCCCTGTACGTGAGCGTGACCGGCTCGTGCCACCGAAGCCCCGGTGGCCGGCACCGTCGAGGTATACGGGGCCGGAGCCCGGTGCATCCGTGTGCCTGTGCCCGGTCCTCGCAGGAGAGGCCCAGCCCGCCATGACCGTAAGCCGCCGCGCGGCAGCGCTCGCGATCACCGCCGTGCTCTGTGCCGGGACCGCCCCCGCGGCGGTCGCCGTCCCCAGCCCGTCACCGTCCCCGTCGGCGGCCCTTCCGCCCGGTCTGTACGGCACCGGCGACCCCACCTACGACGGCGTGTGGCGCCAGTCGCTGGCCTTCCTCGCCCAGAAGGTCGAGCTCGTCACGCCCGCCGGGAAGTCGGTGGACTGGCTCGCGGGCCAGCAGTGCGACAGCGGAGCCTTCCCCGCCTACCGCGACGCCTCCGAGCCCTGCGACGCGAAGACGGTGGCCGACACGAACGCCACCGCCGCCGCCGTCCAGGCCCTGGTCGAGCTGGGAGTGCACGGCGAGACCGTCGCCAACGCGGTCAGCTGGCTGAAGTCCGTCCAGAACGAGGACGGCGGCTGGGGTTACAACCCGGGCAGCCCGAGCGACGCCAACTCCACCGGCGTCGTGATCGGCGCGCTGGCCCGCGCCGGTGTGCCGGTCGCCGAGATCACCACGAAGGACGGCAGGACCCCGTACACGGCGCTGCAGGCCTTCGCCCTGCCCTGTGGCGGGAAGGACGGCGGTGCCTTCGCGTACCAGCCGGACAAGGACGGCAAGCTCGCCGCCAACGCGGACGCCACCGCGGCGGCGGTGCTCGGCGCGATGGGCAAGGGCATGGCCGCGGGCAACTCCAACGCCGTGAAGGCCCCCACGTGCACGAAGGGCAGCGGCCTGACCGCCGAGCAGTCCGCGCAGAACGGTGCCTCCTACCTCGCCAACGCGCTCGCCGGTTCGGGCCACCTGGAACTGGCGCCGATGCCGGGCGCCGAGGACTCCTCGCCGCAGCCGGACTTCGGCAACACCGCCGACGCGGTCGTCGCGCTGGCGGCGTCGGGCCACAAGGACAAGGCGGCCGGGGCCGTCGCGTATCTGGAGAAGAACGCGAAGGCCTGGGCCGAGGCGGGCGGTCCCGCCGCCACCGCCCAGCTGGTGCTCGCCGCGCACGCGACCGGGGCCGACGCCCGTCACTTCGGCGGCGTCGACCTCGTGAAGCAGCTGAACGCGACGGGCCCCGCGCCCGCCGCCACCGCCGCGCCCTCGCCGACGGCGACGGCGAACGAGCCCGAGGACACCACCAGCGACGACGGAGGGCTGGGTGTCTGGTGGCTCGTCGGCATCGGTCTCGCCTTCGGCGCGGGCATCGGCTTCCTGCTCAGCGGGCGCCGGAAGAACCAGCAGCTGTGAGGCGTCCCTCGGGCACGGCCGCGCTGCTCCTCGTCGTGGCCGTCGCCCTGACCGTGCTGGGCGCCGGCAGCGCGCAGGCGGCCGGCTACCGCTACTGGTCGTTCTGGGAGGGCGACGGCGGGAAGAGCTGGACGTACGCCACGCAGGGCCCGTCCCTGGTCCGGCCGGACGACGGGGCGGTGCAGGGCTTCCGGTTCGCCGTGAGCCAGGACTCCCAGGACGCCGCCCAGCCTCGGCGTGCGCCGGCCTTCGCAGCGATCTGTGCGGACACCCCGGTGAAGGACGGCCTCAAGCGGATAGCGCTGGTCATCGACGCGGGGACGGCGGCCGACGCCCCGGACGGGGAGCGGCCGCCCGCACTGCGCACGGCCTGCGCGCAGGTGGCGCCGGAGGCGAGTACGGCCGAGGCTCTCGCCGCGGTGGCGAAGCCGCTGCGGTACGACAGCGCGGCGATGCTCTGCGCGATATCGGGTTATCCCGCGTCGGGCTGCGGCGAGCAGGTCTCCGGCGGCACCGGGTCGCGCGGGTCCATCACCGCGTCCGCCGACCCCGCCGGCTCACCCTTCGCCGGGACTCCCCCCTCCGCACAGGGCTCCGACACGAGCGGCGGTCCGTCGGCCGGGGTGCTCACGGGCATCGGTGCGGTGTTCCTGCTCGGCGTCGCCGCAGTGGTGCGGTCCCGCCGGCGCCGATGACCCGTTCCACCGGCACGGCCCGGCTCCACCGTGCGCTGCGCGCGCCCGCGGCCACCCGCGCCAACGCGCTGCCCGCCGGGGCCTGGTGGCTGTGGGCGCTCGGCCTCGCCACCGCCGCCTCCCGTACGACCAACCCGCTGCTGCTCGGGCTGCTGGTGGGCGTGGCCGGCTATGTGGTGGCGGCGCGCCGTACGGACGCGCCGTGGGCCCGTTCCTACGGGGCCTTCGTCAAGCTGGGGCTGTTCGTCGTCGGCGTGCGGCTGGTCTTCTCCGTCGTCCTCGGCTCCCCGCTCCCGGGGACGCACACCCTGTTCACGCTCCCCGAACTACCCTTGCCGCACTGGGCGCAGGGCATCCGGATCGGCGGCCGGGTCACCGCCGAGCAGGTGGTCTTCGCCCTGTACGACGGGGCGAAGCTGGCCACGCTGCTGATCTGCGTCGGTGCGGCCAACTCGCTGGCCAACCCGGCCAGGCTGCTGAAGTCGCTGCCGGGCGCGCTCTACGAGGCGGGGGTCGCCGTCGTCGTCGCGATGACGTTCGCCCCCAACATGGTCGCCGACGTGGTGCGGCTGCGGACGGCCCGCCGGCTGCGCGGCCGTCCGACCGGCGGCATCGGGGCCGTGCTCCAGATCGGTCTGCCCGTGATCGAAGGTGCGCTGGAGCGATCGGTCGCGGTGGCGGCGTCCATGGACGCCCGGGGATACGGGCGCACGGCCCCCGTCCCGCCCGCCGTCCGGCACACCACGGCCGTGCTGACGCTCGGCGGGCTGCTGGGAGTCTGCGTGGGGACGTACGGCCTGCTCACCGCACAGGGGGCGGTGTACGGGCTGCCCCTGCTGCTGGCCGGACTGCTCGCGGCCCTGGCCGGGCTGGGACTCGGCGGCCGCCGCTCGGTCCGCACCCGCTACCGCCCGGACCGGTGGGGCGTGCGCGCCTGGCTGGTCGCCGGTTCGGGGGTGGCCGTCGCGGCGGCGATGATCCGGGCGGCCGGCTCCGAGGCCCTGCACCCAGGTGTGGTGCCGCTGACCGCTCCCCTGCTGCCCCTCCTGCCCGCCGCCGCCGTGCTGATCGGTCTGCTGCCCGCCGCCGTGGCACCCGTGCCCGTCTCCCCTTCCGACCCCGAGGAAACCCCGTGATCCGGTTCGAGCAGGTCTCCGTGCGGTACGAGGGCGCCGCGCACCCCACTCTGTCGGGGGTCGACCTCACGGTCCCCGAGGGCGAACTCGTCCTGCTCGTCGGCCCGTCCGGAGTCGGCAAGTCGACTCTGCTGAACGCCGTCTCCGGCCTGGTTCCGCACTTCACGGGCGGTGTACTGACCGGCAGGGTCACGGTCGACGGCCGGGACACCCGGACCCACAAGCCGCGCGAACTCGCCGACCTCGTCGGCACGGTGGGACAGGACCCGCTCGCCCACTTCGTCACGGACACCGTCGAGGACGAACTGGCGTACGGCATGGAGTCCCTGGGCCTCGCTCCCGACGTGATGCGGCGGCGCGTGGAGGAGACGCTGGACCTGCTGGGTCTTGCCGGGCTGCGCGACCGGCCGATCGCCACGCTCTCCGGTGGTCAGCAGCAGCGTGTCGCGATCGGTTCGGTCCTCACCCCGCATCCGAAGGTCCTGGTCCTGGACGAGCCGACGTCCGCCCTGGACCCGGCGGCGGCCGAGGACGTGCTGGCGGTGCTCCAGCGGCTGGTGCACGACCTGGGCACGACCGTGCTCATGGCCGAGCACCGGCTGGAGCGCGTGGTGCAGTACGCCGACCAGGTGCTCCTGCTCCCGTCGCCGGGCACGGCCCCGGTGATGGGGGCGCCGGCGGACGTCATGGCCCTCTCGCCCGTCCGCCCGCCCGTGGTGGCCCTGGGTCGCCTGGCGGGCTGGGAGCCCCTGCCCCTCTCGGTGCGCGACGCCCGGCGCCGGGCCGGAGACCTCCGCGAGCGCCTGGCCCGGACCGGGCCGCCGTCGCGTGAGCCGTCGGCGGACACCGTCGTGTCCCCGCCCCCCGCGCCCGCGGCCACCCGGCCCGGACGGCTCGGCCGCCTGCTCGGCCGCCGGCCGGCCAGGGCCGTGCCGGTGCCCGTGCGGGGCCCCGTGGCCCGGGCCGAGCGGCTCGGGGTGCGGCGGGGGCGGGTGGAGGCACTGCGCGGAGTGACGCTGTCCGTCGCGCCGGGCGAGATCATGGCCCTGATGGGCCGCAACGGGGCGGGCAAGTCGACCCTGCTGACGGCTCTCGTCGGGATGATCGAGCCGACCACCGGTTCCGTCCTCGTCGGCGGTCTGCAGCCGTCCCGGACACCCCCGCGCGACATGGTGCGCCGGGTCGGGTTCGTACCGCAGGAGCCCCGCGACCTGCTGTACGCGGAGACGGTCGCCGCCGAGTGCACGGCGGCCGACGCCGACGCGGGCGCGCCCGCGGGCAGTTGCCGGGCGCTGGTCGGCGAGCTGCTTCCCGGGGTGCCGGACGGCACCCACCCCCGTGACCTCTCCGAAGGCCAGCGGCTCGCGCTCGCCCTGGCCCTGGTGCTCACCGCCCGGCCCCCGCTGCTCCTGCTGGACGAGCCGACGCGCGGCCTGGACTACGCGGCGAAGGCCAGGCTCGTCGGCGTGCTGCGGCGGCTGGCCGCCGAGGGCCGCGCCGTCGTCCTGGCCACGCACGACGTGGAACTGGCGGCGGAGCTGGCCCACCGGGTGGTGATCCTCGCCGACGGGGAGGTCGTCGCCGACGGCCCCACCCGGCAGGTCGTGGTCTCCTCGCCCGCGTTCGCCCCGCAGACCTCGAAGATCCTCGCGCCCCAGGGGTGGCTGACCGTGGGGCAGGTGCACGATGCCCTGGAGGATCTCGCCGCCCCGGAAGATCTCGCATGACGGCACGGCCCGTGCGCCTCGGACCCCGTGCCGTCGCCGCGCTCGTCCTCGTCGGCGCGGTCGGCGTGCTCTCCTTCGGCTGGCCGCTCCTGGCCGGCGCCGATTTCGGCCGCGCCCACGCCCAGGACGCCCCCTGGCTGTTCGCCGCGCTCCTCGTGCTGCTCGTCGGTGTCGTCGTTGCGACGATCGCGGATTCGGGCCTGGACGCGAAGGCCGTGGCCATGCTGGGTGTCCTCGCGGCGGTCGGCGCCGCGCTGCGCCCGCTGGGCGCGGGAACGGCGGGCCTGGAGCCGATGTTCTTCCTGATGGTCCTGAGCGGCCGGGTACTGGGTCCGGGCTTCGGCTTCGTGCTCGGCTCGGTGACGATGTTCGCCTCGGCGCTGCTGACGGGCGGGGTGGGGCCCTGGATGCCGTTCCAGATGCTGTCGATGGGCTGGTTCACCATGGGCGCCGGTCTGCTGCCGGGCCCGGAGCGGCTGCGCGGCCGGGGCGAGCTGCTGATGCTCGCCGCGTACGGCTTCGTGGCGGCGTTCGCGTACGGCACGGTGATGAACCTCTACGGCTGGACGATCGTGCCGGGGCAGGCCTCCGGGATCTCCTTCGTCGCGGGCGACCCGCTGCAGGAGAACCTGGTCCGCTTCCTGGCGTACTGCGTGACCACGTCGCTCGGCTGGGACCTGGGCCGCGCGGTACTGACCGTGGCCCTGACGTTCGCCGTCGCCCCCGCCCTGCTCAGGGCTCTGCGGCGGGCCACCCGCCGTGCGGCCTTCGAGGCCCGCGCCACCTTCGAGGCCCCCGCCACCTTCGAGGCGGAAGCCACCCCCGTAACGAACAAGTCATAAAATGCGGATAACTACTCGATAGGCCATTTGGCTCTTTTTGGCTCCCATGTACGTTCTGTTTCCACGTCGGCGCGTTGTCCCTGCGTGGAACCACGTGAATTCTGGGACCGGAACACCATCCTGGCCCAAGCCTTCTGCACCAGCGACGAGCGGATGCACAAGGCTCAGGAGACTCTCGACGAGGCGCAGGCCGAACGCAGCCGAACGCTGGCGGCGTTCGCCGTCACCGTCGGGGACGACGGCGCCATCGCGGACATGCTCGGTCTGAACGAACGGGAGGTGCGCCTGGCCCGGCGCACCGTGGGGCGCGGCGACGCCCGGACGGTCGCCGAGGCCCTGCTCAACGGCGCACCGCCCGAGGTGGCGGCGACCGGGGTCGAGCCGGCCGCCACCCCCGAGGTGTGCCTGCCGCACCCCCGGGACGAACTGCCCCACACCGCCGGCCGGCCGGCCATGGTCCTTCCCGCCGACGCGCCGATGTCAGCCGCGGCGCCCGCTCTTCCCTCCCCCGAGCCCGAGGGCGTCGTCCCCTGGACACCCAGCATGGACTCGGTGCTGCTGTGGAGCTGGGAGTCCGGCGTCGACCTCCAGACCGTGGCGGGCGAGCTCGGCGTGACCGTTCGGGCGCTGCTGATGCGCGTCCAGGCTCTCGCCGACAACGGGGCGATCTCCCTCGCCTCGCCTGCCGTGGATCCCGTCCGGTCCGGGAAGCACCGCCGGCGTTCCGATGACGTGACGACCTCCGTGTTCGCCACGGCCACCATGTTCCCCGACTACGCGTCGTACTGAGCGCGGTACGCCGTCCCGGAGGCGAGGGCGTCGCTCGGCGGGCAGGCCCCCCGGGAGCCGGTGATCCGCCGGCGGGCGCCCGGGCGGCGGGATCCGGTCCGGCGCCCCTGTCGCCACGCGCCCGGGCGTCAGCCCTTGCTGCCCACCGGTTCGGCGGCCGGTTCCCCGGCGTCGTCCTGCTGCCCCGCCCGGTCCGGCCGCTGTGCCGCGGGCCCCGGCGGCTGCGCCGGGACGGCCGGCGCTTCGAGCCTCCGGGGCCCGGCCAGGACGTACGTGAGCCCGAAGCCCAGGCCCACGACGGTCGCCCCGCCCACCGCGTCCAGCACCCAGTGGTTGCCGGTGGCCACGATGCACGAGACCGTGAACAGCGGGTGCAGCATGCCCAGCGCCTTCATCCACGCCTTCGGCGCCAGCACCATGATCACCACGCCGCACCACAGCGACCAGCCGAAGTGCAGCGACGGCATCGCCGCGTACTGGTTGGTCACCGCCGTCAGCGCCCCGAAGTCGGGACTCGCGAGGTCCTGCGCGCCGTGGACGGTGTCGATGAAGCCGAGGCCCGGCATCAGGCGCGGCGGGGCCAGCGGGTAGAGCCAGAAGCCGGCCAGGGCGAGGACCGTGGCGAAGCCGATGGAGCTGCGGGCCCAGCGGTAGTCCGAGGGCCGCCGCACGTACAGCACGCCCAGGATCGCGAGCGGCACGATGAAGTGGAACGTCGAGTAGTAGTAGTCGAAGAAGTCCCGCAGCCAGGAGATGCCGACGACGGTGTGGTTGACCCAGTGCTCGACGTCGATGTGCAGCCACTGCTCCAGGGAGTGGACCTGCCGCCCGTGCTCCTCGGCGGTGGGCCGCCCCACGGCCGCCGCGAGCCGGACCTTCGCGTACGCGGAGTAGACGACCCGGATGAGCAGGAGTTCCAGCAGCAGGTTCGGTCGGCTGAGCACCCGCCGCCAGAACGGCAGCAGCGGTACCCAGGCGAAGCGGGACGCGACCGGCCGGGCGTAGTCGGTCGCGACCGGCCGCTGCCAGTACGGCGAGGTCCGCGGCAGGAACGGCGCCGCACAGGCCGCGCCGAGCGCCGCGACGAGCAGCACGTTGTCGCGCACGGGCAGGAGCGCGCCGACGTTCGGCAGCAGCATCTTCCCCGGCAGGGTGAGCACGAGCACCACGACGGCCGGCCAGACCAGCCGGTCCGAGGCCCGGGTGCCGACCCGGCCGACGACGGCGAGCAGCACCCAGAGCAGCTGGTGCTGCCACGCGGTGGGCGAGACGGCGACGGCGACGCATCCGGTGACGGCGACCGCGAGGAGAAGCTGCCCGTCCCGTGCGTAGCGGGCGGCGCGCCGCAGCCCGAGGACGGTGACGGCGACGGCGAGCACCAGGAACAGTGCGATCTCCACCGGGCCTTCGAGCCCGAGACGCAGCAGCGCCCCGTGCAGCGACTGGTTGGCGAGGCCGTCCGGGCGTTCGCCGAGCCCGGCGCCCGCCAGGTGGTGCACCCAGTACGTCCAGGAGTCGCGTGGCATGGCCGCCCAGGCCAGTGCCGTGCACAGGGCGAAGGTGACGCCGCCCGTCGCGGCGGCCCGCCGTCTCCCCGTCAGCCAGAGCAGGACGGCGAACAGCAGGATGGTCGGCTGGAGGGCCGCGGCGATGCCGGTCAGCACGCCCGGGAGGCGTTCACCGCGTGCCACGAAGCACGCGAGGAGCACCAGCAGGACGGGCAGGATGCTCGTCTGGCCGAGGAACAGGGTGTTGCGTACGGGCAACGACACCATGAGCAGGGCGATCGCGAAGGGGGCCGCGAGGAACGTGGTGCGGCGGCTCACGGGCGACGGCAGGGCCCGTACGGCGACGAAGCCGAGAGCGGCGACGAGCAGCAGGGACCCGAAGGTCCACACGACGCCGAGGGCCTGCTCGGCCGAAGCCGTCAGTGGCTTCAGCACCAGCCCCGCGAAAGGTGACCCGGTGAACCGGCCGGGGTCGTACAGGGACCCCGCGACATGCAGGATGCCGTCCTCACCGGTCCAGGTCTCCAGGTCGGTCAGGCGTTCGCCGGGGGGCTGCCGCAGCACCGCCGCCATCTGCCGTACCGCCAGTACGGCAACGAGCACCCAGAGGACCGCACGGGCCGTCGCGGCCCTCGTCCCCGGGTCCGCTGCCACGTTCCCCCGCACACTGCGCTCCGCATCTGCCACGCCGCGCCGCCCCTCCCACCGTTTCCGTGCACTGTCCCTCTGGCCCGGGTATGTGCGGATGAAGCCTCGCATTGCCCTATGAGGTAGACACAATCAACCCCCTCTTCGCCTGACTGTCACCCCGCTTCGGCGGAAGTTTGCCCGGGGGCCCGGACTACCCCGCCGCCCGGCGGGCGGAACCGGGTGATCGGCACGGGCGTCCGCACTCGTGTCCGGCCGTGTGCGCCGGCGTCGAGGGGAGCGGTCATGCGTGGGTGGAGGCCGGGCGGTGCCTGGTACGGAAGGACGTGGTCGCTGCTGCTCGTCCTGGCGGCGCTCCAGATCGGCTCGCTGGCCGCTCCGGCGTACGCCTGCGGGTGCGGGGCGATGATCCCGGCGGAGAGGTCGAGCGTCACGGTCGGCCGGGAGACCTCGGTGGTGCACTGGGACGGACGGACCGAGCAGATCGTGATGCGGCTCACGGTCGGCGGCGACGCCAGGGAGGCGGCATGGGTCATGCCCGTGCCGCACCGCGCCTCCGTCGAGCTGGGTGATCCGGCCCTCTTCGACGAGCTGGGCGAGATCACCGCCCCGGTGTACGAGACGCGGCACCACTTCTGGCCGCGCGACGGCGACTGGCCGTTCGGGCGGACGGACGGTGCGGGTGCCCCTGCCCCCGGCGCGCGGGCGGGCGCGCCGGTCGGCGTCGTGGACCGGCGGCAGCTGGGGCCGTTCGACGTGGCTCGACTGACGGCGACCGACCCGGAGGCGCTGCGGGGCTGGCTGGACGACAACGGCTTCGAGCTGCCCGACCGGCTGGCCACCGCCCTGCGGCCCTACGTGGCCCAGGAGTGGGAGTACGTCGCGGTGCGCCTGGCTCCGAAGGAGCGAGGCGCCGTCCTCCGGGGCGCGCTCGACCCGCTGCGGCTGAGCTTCGCCGCCGACCGGCCGGTCTACCCGATGCGCCTGTCGCAGCTCGCCCGGACCGCGCAGAGTTTGGGCCTGTACGTGATCGCGGCGCACCGGATGGAGACCGGCGGCCGGATCGGCGGCCGGGAGCCGGAGGTGACCTTCGCGGGCCGCCTGGGGCCCACGGCGAGGGACGGCGCCGTGGGCCGGCTGGTGGGCGACGGGCCCGCGTTCCTGACCGCGATCGACCAGGACTTCCCGGAGCCGTCCCGGATCGACGGCGACCACGAACTGCGTGCGGCCGGCGCCGACACCCCGTACCGCACGGTCCGCTACCGCGATGCGCTGCTGACCGCGGGCGGGATCCCCGTCTGGCTGCTGGGCGTGCTCGCTGCGGCGCTGTCCGCGGCCGCCGCCGCGGTGTGGCTGGTGCGGCGGCGCCGGCGCCCTCGGCCGGCCTGACGCCGGCCGTCGCGCCCGGGGGCGCCGGCCTCGGCCCCCGGCACGCACGCATGCTCGCGACCTCCGGCACGTGGCGCCCGTCAATTCGTTCGTCACACGATCGCGCGGGCGCCAGAATGGCCCGATGACCTGGACCGTGGCTCCCGAACGCTTCGACACCCCGGACGCGGCGCTGCTGCGACGGGACTACTACGACGAGGTGGCGAGCCGCTACTGGGAGCGGCCCGCCACCGCACGGGAGATCGACGAAGGGCTGGCCGGTGACGGTGTCGAACGACTCGCCCCGCCCACGGGCGGGTTCTTCGTCGGCCGCTTCGAGGGCAAGCCGGCGAGCTGCGCGGGGCTGCTGCTGGTCGACGGGACGACGGCTGAACTGACCCGGGTGTACGTGCGCCCCGCGTTCCGTGCCACGGGCGGCGGCGGCCTGTTGCTGGCGGCGGTCGAGAGCGCCGCGCGGGACTTCGGCGTGCGGCGCCTGCGGCTCGACACCCGTGGCGACCTGGTGGAGGCGCGCGGGCTGTACGCCAAGCACGGGTACGGGGAGGTCCCGGCGTTCAACCGGGGGCCGTACGCGGAGCACTGGTTCGCCAAGGAGCTGTGAACCGGCCCGGGGAGCGGCCCGCGGCGCGGGCTGACGCGACGCGGGCCGCTCTCCGGCACGGCTCGTTCGGCACGGCTCGTTCGGCACTGCTCATCCGGCGCAGCTCATCCCGCGCGGCTCATCGGGCGCATGAGCCCGCCCCGAGGGGCTTCCTCTGCGCCCGGCTGCCATCCTCGTACGGAGGGCCCGCGGGTCAGGCCGAGTGGTCGCGTCGCGGTTCGGGCATGTGGGGCCGTTCCCTGCTCGACCCGCTCACCTCGGTGGTCAGCTCCGTCACGAGGTGGACCAGGTCGGTCGGCCGGTCCGGGCCCCCACCAGTCGCCCAGCAGCTCGGCCAGGGAGTCCTCCCGGGCGTGTGCGAGCGCGACCACGGCCTCCGCGCCCCGTTCGGTGAGGACCAGCTGAATGCCCTCGCGCCGGGCGAAGCCGCGCCCCTCCACCTCGCGGGCCGCCGCCGTCACGACGCTCAGCGGCACGGGGGCGACCTCCGCCAGCTTCGCGGGTTCGACGGCACCGTGCCGTCTGATGCGCAACAGCAGCCAGCTGGACGCGGGCAGGAGGTCGTACCCTGCCCTGGCGGTGATCTTCTCGTAGATCTCCCGGCGCCCCTCACGCGTGGCCAGGACGGACAGCGCGCGGGCGCACTCGTCGTACGAGGACCGGTGGACGGGATTGGAGGCCAGGGTCTCGCTCGTGTCGGGAGCCGTCACCGAACCGCGCAGCCGGTCCTCCTTGAGGAACCAGGCCAGGAAGAAGGCGACGAGGACGACGGGGGCCGCGTACAGGAACACGTCGGTGATCGATGCCGAGTAGGCACCGAGGACCGAGGAGCGCAGGTCCGCCGGGAGCCGGCCGACGGCCCGGGGGTCCGCGGCCAGGGCCTCGGCGTCGACGCCGGGCGTGAGTGGCCGGCCGGCGAGTGCCTCGCCGAGTTTGCCGGTGAGCCGGCTGGTGAAGATCGTGCCGAAGACCGCCACGCCGAACGAGGCGCCGATGGACCGGAAGAAGGTCGCTCCGGATGTGGCGACACCGAGGTTCTCGTAGCTCACGGCGTTCTGCACGATCAGCACGAGCACCTGCATCACCAGACCGAGCCCGGCGCCGAAGACGAAGAAGCAGAGGCTCATCTCCCAGGTGGAGCTGGTCTCCGTGAGCCTGTGCAGGAGCAGCAGGCCGATGGTGGTGACGGCGGTACCGGCGATCGGGAAGACCTTCCAGCGGCCCGTCCTGCTGACGATCTGGCCGGAGCCCGTCGAGGTGATCAGCATGCCGAACACCATGGGCAGCATGTGCACGCCGGACATGGTCGGTGTGATGCCGTGGACCACCTGCAGGAAGGTCGGCAGGTAGGTCATCGCGCCGAACATCGCGAAGCCGATGACGAAGCTGATGGCGGCGACGAGGCTGAAGGTGCGGAGCCGGAACAGCGGCAGCGGCAGCACGGGTTCTGCCGCCCGGTGCTCGACCGCGACGAACGCCGCGAGGAGCACCACGGCGAGGACGGCCAGGGCGATGATCCGGACGGAGCCCCAGGCCCATGTCGTACCGCCCAGCGAGGCGACGAGGACGAGGCAGGTGGCGACGGAGGCGATGAGGAAGGTGCCGAGGTAGTCGATGGTGTGCTTGGTGCGGCGGACCGGGATGTGCAGGACGGCGGCGATCACGAGCAGGGCGACGACCCCGATCGGCAGGTTGATGTAGAAGACCCAGCGCCAGCTGAGGTGCTGGGTGAAGAAGCCGCCGAGCAGCGGCCCCAGGACGCTCGTCACACCGAACACCGCACCGAACAGCCCTTGGTACTTGCCGCGTTCGCGCGGGCTGACGATGTCGCCGACGATCGCCATCGACAGGACCATCAGTCCGCCGCCGCCGAGCCCTTGGAGCGCACGGAAACCGATGAGCTGGGGCATGTTCTGGGCCATGCCGCAGAGGGCGGAGCCGATGAGGAAGACCACGATGGCCGTCTGGAAGAGCTTCTTGCGGCCGTACTGGTCACCGAGCTTGCCCCAGAGCGGGGTGGCGGCCGTCGCCGCCAGCATGTAGGCCGTCACCACCCACGACAGGTGGTCGAGGCCGCCCAGTTCGCTGACGATCGTCGGCAGCGCGGTGGACACGATGGTCTGATCGAGTGCGGCGAGCAGCATGCCGAGGAGCAGCGCACCGATGGCCACCAGGACACCCCGTCGGGACCGCCCCTCGCCCGGGGCGAGGGGCGGGGGGCTCAGCTGCTGGGCCATGGACATCTCCTCGGATCCGCTTCACCCCATCCTGGCCGCTGTGCCCCGTTATGGCCTGCCGAGCGGCGGTGCGGGCGTCGGGGTCCTTCTTGGCGGCCTGCATAATCGCAGGCAGTTCAAAGGGGAGGGGAACCCACGATGACCGGACATATGTGCCCGGAGTGCGGCGGCGAGCAGCGTGCGAGACCGGAGCCCGGGGAGGGCACGGGGCCCAGGTGTGCCTGCCGGGCCCGTTCGGGCCGGTCTGCCGGTGAGGAGTACCGGGCCGCACGCTCGGCCGAGACGGCCGCGGCGGAGGACTTCGATCCCCTGCGAATCCGGCCGTACGTGACGCTGACGAGCGACGACACGCAGGATTACTCCGCGCCTGCCGCGGCCACGACGATGCCGATCCATCTGGGCGACCCCGCGGGCGGCGGCAGCGCGCCGGGCGGAACCGGCGCGAACGGTGGCGGTGCGGCGGGCGGAACCGGCGCGAACGGTGATGGCACGGCGGGCGGTACCGGTGCCGCGTCATACGCACAGGCTCCGCTGCCCGGCGCCGCAGCCGCCGCGGACGAGACGCGCCGTCGCAGCGCCGTGGACTACGCGGGTACCGGCCCCGACCCCGTCCGGCCCCGCCGTCGACGGCCGTTCGCCGCCGTCGCCGCAGGAGCGGCCCTCGCCGTGGTGGTGGGCACGGCGGCGTTCGCCGGCGGTCTCTTCGACGGCGGCGACCGGGACGAGGAGGCCCTGCCCGAGCTCAGCACGAGCATTCCGGACACGAGCGACGAACCGGCCGCCTCGGTGTCCGGGACCCCGTCCGGCTCCCCCTCGCCCACCCCGTCCCCCTCGGCCTCCGCGTCGGCGTCGGCCTCCGCCTCCGCCTCACCGTCGACGAGCCCGTCGGCATCCCCCTCGGCCACCACTCCCAGGACACCGTCCCCCTCGGCGTCCGCGTCGCAGGCCGCCCCCGAGACGGCACCGGTCACGCCGCCACCCGCCCCGGACACCGGGACCACTCTGCGGCGCGGCGACAGCGGGCCCGAGGTGGCCGAGCTCCAGCGCCGGATGCAGGAGATCTGGGTCTACCGGGGGCCGGCGGACGCCGACTACTCGAGCCGGGTGGAGGCCGCTGTCAGCGACTTCCAGCGGTGGGTCTCGGTCCGGAGCGACCCGCCGGGCGTGTACGGGCCGGAGACCCGCCGCGCACTGGAGGCGCAGACGACGGGAACGGGACGCCGGTCCTGAGGGAAGCGCCCGCCTCCGAGGGGGCCGAAGGGGTCCCGGCCTGCGGGATTGGCGTTCCGGCGCACCTTTTTGTACCGTAGAGAAACAAAGTAGCCTCCGCCCGTTCTCCCTGACCGGCGGGCGGGGCTGCTTGTTTTCCGATTCGCACCCGTGTGCCCGCTCAGCCCCGCACCCGCGTGTCCGTACGCACTCCCCCCGCGCCCTGGAGCCTGCCGATGTCGGCCACCGTCCTCGAAGCCCGTGCCCTCCTGCTGGACATGGACGGCACCCTCGTGAACTCCGACGCGGTGGTGGAGCGCTGCTGGCGCCGGTGGGCGCTGCGCCAGGGGCTCGACCCCGAGGCGGCCCTCAAGGTGGTGCACGGGCGCCAGGGGTACGCCACGATGGCCGCCCTCCTGCCGGACCGCCCCATGGAGCAGAACCACGCGGAGAACCGGATCATGCTCGCGGAGGAGACCGCGGACACCGAGGGCGTCGTACCCATCGGCGGCGCCACCGCGTTCATGGCCGCGATCGCCGCGCTGCCGCACGCCCTCGTGACCTCGGCCGACGAGGCGCTCGCCCAGGCCAGGATGACGGCCGCCGCCCTCCCGATGCCGGAGACGCGCGTCACGGCCGAACTGGTCGGCGCCAGCAAGCCGGACCCCGAGGGCTTCCTCAAGGGCGCGGCCGAGCTGGGCTTCGACCCGGCGGACTGCATCGTGTTCGAGGACTCCGAGGCGGGCATCGCGGCGGGCCGGGCGGCCGGTATGCGGATCGTGGGCGTCGGCCCCCGCGCCGCCGCCCTCTCCCCCGACGCGCACGTCGACGACTTGACGCAGCTGCGGGTGGAGGCGGTCGCGGACGGCTCGATCCGCCTGCACGTCGCCGCACGGTAGGCAGTCTGCCGGGCCGCCACACGCGACCCCGGGCCGTCTGCCGCCGTACGGCAGCCCGAACCAGCTCCCGCCTGCCGCCGTACGGCAGCCCCGCGCCATGCCGCCGTACGGCACCCGAAGGCACCTGCGCGCACCTGACCGGGCCGCTCCTCTCCCGCACACCCCTCACCGCCGGTGCAGCCGCCCTCGCGCCACCAGTTCCAGCACGAGCGCGACGGCCACCGCCTGCACCGCCATCAGCGCCACCAGGACGAACAGTTGCACGGCGCCCGCCTCCACCGGCGAGGCGCCGCCCAGCAGCATGCCCACGAACGCGCCGGGCAGGGTGACGAGCCCCACGGTCCGGGTCTGGTCCAGGCCCGGCAGCAACGCGTCGGACGCCGCCGGGCGGGTGACCTCAAGCCGGGCGTCCCGGTCCAGCAGCCCCAGCGCCATACCTGCTTCGACCTCGCCCCATCGGGTGCCGAGTTCGTCCAGCGCACGCCGCCCGCCGAGCACGGTCGCGGTGAGCGCGCCGCCGATGAGGATTCCCGTGACGGGGATCAGCGCGATCCCGGTCACGGGGACGAGCCCGGTGAGCAGCAGCGCGACGACCACGGGCACGACTCCGGCGCCGATCGGTAGCGCGGCCCACCACCAGGTCCGGTTGGACGTGATCCGCCGCCCGGCGGTCCGCACCGCGACCGTGAACATCAGCGCCAGGAAGCCGAGCATCGGCGCCGGGGAGCGCACCACCCAGCCGATGAGCAGGGAGACGGCGGCGAGTTGGACCGCTGCCCGTACACCGGCGACGACGATCTCGCGCGACCGGCCGAGCGAGGCCGCTGCGGCCACGGCGGCGGCGAACGCCAGGAGGAGGGCGAGCACGGTGCCGAGCGTGAGGGTGACCGGAAGCAGCACGCGGCCACCATAGGACCGCTGGGGACACCCACGCCCCGGCCCACCCGCCGGACGCGTCACCGTACGGTCCTCCGCCCCTCACCTGCGGGCTCGTCAGTTCGCCTGATCGAACAGTCTTCGGACTGAACGTCAGAGCCATCGTCCTACCCCTTGATGTGACGTGCGCATGTCGCCACTCTGTTACCTGACGACCATGCGGCGGAAACCCTGCGCCGACACGATGGCGCGGTCGCTGGTCGTCCGCTCGACATCCCCCCACGTCAAGGGAGTTCGCATGTCCGGTATCTACGCGCGTCGCATAGCCGTCGCCGCCGCCTCCGCCGCACTCGCAGCCACCACCGGGCTCCTCACGGCCCCGACCGCCCAGGCCGCGATGCCCACTCCGGTCAGCGCCTCGACCGCCCGTACGTATCTGGGCGAGCTCACCGTCGCCACCGAGGGCTCCTCGTCCGGCTACAGCCGTGACAAGTTCCCGCACTGGATCACGCAGTCCGGTGCCTGCAACACCCGCGAGGTGGTGCTGAAGCGGGACGGCACCGGCGTCGTCCAGGACTCCGCCTGCGCCGCCACCGGCGGAAGTTGGTACTCGCAGTACGACGGAGCGACCTGGACGGCCGCGGCCGATCTGGACATCGACCACATGGTCCCGCTCGCCGAGGCGTGGCGCTCCGGAGCGAGCAGCTGGACCACGGCCCGGCGCCAGTCCTTCGCGAACGACCTGACCCGGCCTCAGCTCATCGCCGTCACGGACAACGTCAACCAGTCCAAGAGCGACCAGGACCCGGGCGAGTGGCTGCCCTCGCGCACCGCCTACCGCTGCACGTACGTACGCGCCTGGGTGCACGTGAAGCACTACTACGGCCTCAGCGTCGACTCCACCGAGAAGAGCGCCCTGCAGTCCGTGCTGAACGGCTGCTGATCCGCCACCGGCCCGCCTCGCGGTCCACCCCGTCCCTCAGTGGGACACCGGGACCACCCGGTGGCGGCTACCCGCCCTCCTCCGTCGTTCCGTACCCTACGGAGCCACCGGTCACGAAGCGGCCGCCGGAGCCACCGGCCACGGCAACCGCCCGTTCGGAGTGACCGGTCACGGCGACGCGAGGAGGGCACACATGGCTGGGCTGCGCCTGGGACCACTGCTGCGGTACGTCGACTGGGAGTCCGGCTCCCGGGCGACCGTCTGGGTGGAGGCGAGCCACCCCTGCACGGCCGAGGTCCGCTGCGCGGACGGCGCCTCGGGCTCCTCGCCCACCTTCACGGTCGGCGGCCACCACTACGCCCTGGTGGTGGTGACGGGCCTGACCCCCGGCTCGACCACGGCGTACGAGGTGCTGCTCGACGGCCGCCGGGTCTGGCCGCTGGAGGACTCCCTCCTCCCGGCAAGCACGATCACCACGCCCGCCATGCCGGAGCGGCCGGAGGAGGCCGGTCCGGTGCGGGTCGCCTTCGGCTCCTGCCGCTGGGCGGCCCCGCCCGCACAGGAACACGACCCCGTGGGCCCGGACGCCCTCGACACCCTGGCCACCCGGCTCGCCGCCGACCCCGGAGCCGCACGCCCCGACGTGCTCCTCCTGCTCGGCGACCAGGTGTACGCGGACGAGACGTCCGAGGCCACCCGGCATCGGCTCGCGGCCCGCCGCGACCTCGACGAGGCGCCCGGGGCCGAGGTCGCGGACTACGAGGAGTACACCTACCTCTACGACGAGTCCTGGCGGGACCCGGACGTGCGGTGGCTGCTGTCCACGGTCCCCAGCTGCATGATCTTCGACGACCACGACGTCATCGACGACTGGAACACCAGCGAGGCCTGGCTCGAGGACATGCGCCGCACCCCGTGGTGGCAGAAGCGGATCGCCAGCGGCCTGATGTCGTACTGGGTCTATCAGCACATCGGCAACCTCTCGCCCGAGGCCCTGGCCGCCGATCCGGTCTACGCCGCCGTGTGCGCCGCCCCGGACGCCACCGAGACGCTGCGCCGGCACGCCACCGCCGCGGACGCCGACCCGGCGTACACGCGGTGGAGCTACCGACGTGTTTTCGGCCGAGTACGGCTGCTGATGGTGGACAGCCGGGCAGCCCGCGTCCTCGACGAACAGGGGCGGGCGATGCTCAACGCCGGGGAGGCCCGGTGGATGCGCGAGGAAGCCCTCGCCGACCCTGGATCGTACGACCACCTGTTGATCGGTACGTCTCTGCCGTGGCTGCTACCGCCGCTCATCCACGACGCGGAGGCCTGGAACGCCGCCCTGTGCCGTGGCGAGCGTGGAGGCCCCGAAGGCCGCTGGGCGCGCATCGGGGAAAAGGTGCGGCGCGCCGCCGACCTGGAGCATTGGGCGGCTTTCCCCGAGTCCTTCAAGGAAATGTCGGAGCTGCTGCGGGAGACGGGCAGCGGCCCGGACGCCCCTGCGACCATTTGCGTGCTATCAGGCGATGTGCACCACGCCTACATCGCGGAGCCCCAGTGGCCCACTTCCGCCCCGGGCGGCTCTCCCGACTCGCGCGTCCTGCAGCTGACCTGCTCCCCCGTCCATAACTCCATCCCCACGTCCATACAGGCCGGCTTCCGTTTCGGCTGGAGCCGGGCGGGCCGGTGGTTCGGGCGCGCCCTCGCCTTCCACGGGCGGCTCGAACCCCTGGCGATGCGCTGGCGCAAGACGGGCGGCCCGTGGTTCGGCAACCAGTTGATGACCCTCGACCTGGATGGCCGGAAAGCTGCGCTGACATTGGTACAGGCCAAGCAAGGGCCAACGGGCGCACAGTTGGAGAAGGTTTTTGAGCGCACGCTTACCCCGGACGAGTGAGCGAGTTCCGGCCACTGAACAGAATGTTGAAGTTGCAAGCACTACTGAGGCATCCCTAACCTGAGGGCCCGATCGGTTCATGTCCCCAGCCGAAGGAGCCCTCCCCCATGTTCACGCATCTGAATCGGGCACAACCGTACGCACTCGGCCTTTTCCGTGTCGTCATAGGATTCCTGTTCGCCTGCCATGGCGCCGCGTCCCTCTTCGGGGTTCTCGGCGGCGCCATGGGTGGCGGCTCCATCCCCGCGGGCACGTGGCCGGGCTGGTACGCGGCCGTGATCCAGCTCGTCGGCGGCGCCCTGGTCGCCCTCGGCCTCGGCACCCGGCTCGCGGCTCTCATCTCCTCGGGTTCGATGGCGTACGCGTACTTCAAGGTTCACCAGCCCGAATCGCTGTTCCCCCTGCAGAACGGCGGCGAGGCCTCGGCCGTCTTCTGCTGGGCGTTCCTCCTGCTGGTCTTCACCGGCCCCGGCGCCCTGGCCGTCGACCGGCTGTTCTCCTCACGCGACGGCTCCGCGCGCGAGGAGAGGGCCTCCCACGAACAGGCACCGGCCGTCTCGGTCTGACCGGCCGGCGCACCACCCCGGCCCGCACGTCCCGGCGCCCCGTCTCCAGGGGCCGGGGCGTGCGGCCCGGGGGGCACGTGACCTGCGCGACATCGCCCGCCACCGGGCAGAGCCCGGGTGAACCGGAGGCGTACTCTGGATCGCTGGCCCTGCCGCTCCTGCCGCTCCCCTGCGACGTCGCGGCGTTGACACGGTGACACGGGAACGGGGAGTAGAAAGTGCTCGAGAGTGTGGGTGCGCTCACAGGCAGCCCATGGATCTACGCAGTGGTCGCCCTCTCGGTACTTCTGGACGTCTTCCTGCCCGTCCTGCCGAGCGGAGTACTGGTGATCACGGCGGCCACGGCTGCCGCGGCGAGCACGACGACGGTCACGTCGGCGGCCGGCGAAGCCACCCGTCAGGTGCCCTCCCTGCTCGCCCTGACCCTCTGCGCGGCCACCGCCTCCGTACTGGGCGACCTCGTCGCGTACCGCCTCGCCTGGCGAGGCGGCGACCGCCTGGAGCGGGCCATCGCACGCTCCCGCCGCCTGACCACCGCGCAGCAGCGCCTCGGCGCGGCCCTCAGCCGTGGCGGCGGTGTCCTCGTCGTCATCGCCCGCTTCGCCCCGGCCGGGCGCTCGGTCGTGTCGCTGGGCGCGGGCGCCGCTCACCGCAGGGCGAAGGACTTCCTGCCGTGGTCGGCCCTGGCGGGGGTGGCCTGGGCGGTGTACAGCGTGGGCCTCGGCTACTTCGGCGGTCAGTGGCTCGGCGCAGGCTGGCTGGGCACGGCCGTGTCGGTGCTCGCCCTGTTCCTGGCGGGCTCCCTGGCGGCGCTCGTCGTCCGCCGGCCCGCCCACTCCGGGCAGCCTGCACCCGCCGGAGCCCCGGCGGGCTCCTGACGCCCGGCCGGTCCCCGGCCCCCTGAACCGGCCCTGTCAGACCCGGGCGGCGCCCCGTACCTCCAGGTCGTCCAGCAGGCGCCGCGTCGCCTCGGCGATCTCGTCGACGGCCCGGTCGAAGACCTCCTGGTTGTGCGCGGCGGGCGCGCGGAAGCCCGACACCTTGCGCACGTACTGCAGAGCTGCGGCTCTCATGTCCTCCTCGGTGGCCTCTTCCGGGATGGCGGGCGGGCGAAGCGTCTTGATGCTGCGGCACATGCCTCAATTGTGCGACGCGCCACTGACAACGCGCCTGCGGACCTACGCTTCCCGCCGGTCCACGAGCCGCTCGAGTGACGGGATGACATAACTACCGTCGAGAACGGCCTGGTCAGGGAGGTGAAGCCGCAGCACCGGCCGGAAGCCACCTGCTGGTACCGGCAACCAGTTCGCCGCTCCGACCGGGTCCACCGGCCGCTCCGCCGACAGGTGCAGCACCAGCGAGCCGTCGGCTCCGCGGACGAGGCCGGGCGTGCGGTCCCCGACCGCGTACCGGTCCGCCGCGTTCGCGACCAGGTGGCCCCCAGGGGTGTCGTACACGGTCAGCGACCAGAAGGCCCGGACCGGTGGCGGCTCCGCGAGGCGCAGCACATAACTGTGGTCTCCGCCGAGCGGGCGCCCCCGGGAGTCACGGGAGGTGTGCGCGTACACCGCCTCGTACCCATGGGGCAGCCAGCGCCCCCGCCGGGCCGCCACCGCCCTGACCAGGTACGACGCCTCACGATCGGGAACGGTCCACTCCGGCGAGCCGATCGTGCCGACGCCGAAGTGGTCCAGGTTGTAGTCGCGCAGGTGAGGAACCGTCTGCCAGCTGCCCGACGGCCCGTCGGCCACGACCGCGGTCCGGCGGGCCGCCTGCTCCACGCGCAGCCTGCCCAGCGCGAGCCCCCGGCCCAGCGCGCGCACGAGGCCGGCCCCGGCCGACACGTACGGCGAAATGCCCTCCTCCAGGAGTCCCAGGGGCTGGAAGCGGTCCTGGTAGGCGCGATCGGCGGCGGCGGGCGGGAAGTCACCCATCCACACCCGCAGCTCCTCGAAGAACCGCAGTTCCCCGGGCACCCCGGACTCGGTCGCCGGGAGCCCGGTCCGGTGGGCGCGGTCGCCCAGATGTGTGAGGGTGAGCTCCTGCTGGAGCGCCCTGACCCGGACCATGTCCCCGGGCCCGTCGCACGCGAGGCGGCCGACGACGGAGACGACGGAGGTGGGCGCGTCGATCACCCCCGACACGACATCGGGCACGGTGCCTGCCCAGCCCGGCGGCACGATCAGCCAGTCCCCCTCGCCCGTCCCGGTGGCACGGGTGCCGAGGTAGGCGAAGACGTTGCCCCACGCGTCGACGAACTGCAGGACGTAGTACGCCCCGCCGGTATCCGGGACGTGCAACCTGACGGGCCCCCCGGACAGGTCGAGCTGGGCGAGCGCGTCGACGAGGTCCGCCGGGGCCAACGGGACGTGTGTGCCGGGAGTGGCCGGCCCGCTCGCGTGGGCGAAGTCGTTGAACGGCGCGGGCCCCAGTGCCCCGAAGCCCTCCTGGAGACGGGCCTGCACGGCCGACAGCTGGCGGACGAGCGGGGACCCGTAGACGTACGCCTCGGCCGCCAGCGCCGTGATCGCGTCCGGCTCCCGGCCGCCTCGCCCCGGCTGCACGTCAGATGACCGGCTTCGACCGGTTGGTGCACAGGGCCCAGATCACGAAGACGTCGATCGCGACGGAGATGACCGCCCACACCGGCTGGTACGGAAGCCAGATGAAGTTGGCGATCAGATTCAGCGCGGCCAGCCCGATGCCCACGCCCCAGGCCCAGGCCGCGCCCTTGAGGATGCCCCATCCGACGCACACCAGGATCACCCCGAGGACCAGGTGGATCCATCCCCAGGCGGTGACGTCGAACTTGAACGTGTAGTTGTTGATGCGCGTGTACACGTCGTCGGACGCGATACCCGCGATCCCCTTGACAACGGCGAGGATGCCGTCGACCAGGAGCAGGACCCCGGCGAACGTCACCCCACTGGCCGCCCAGGGACTGCGCGGGTCGGAAGCGGGGGGCCGGGAGGATCCGGGTGCGGATGCTGACTGGGCCATGGGACTTCTCCACTCGACGGACGGCCCCGCACCGATGCGGGCAGATCCGACCCTGTGCGACGACGCCGGAGGCCACCACCCGGGCGCGCCCCTACGGGTGACACACCACCTGCACAGGGGTGCTCCCACGGTGACGACCTGCCCCTGCCCTGCGCGTCGACGGTGGGCGCCACCCGCTCGACCCTGTTCGTCGGAGTCGGGGCCGCCCGGACGACGGCCCGGACACAGCAGGTGAAGGGTGAAACCGTGAGGAAGGCGTGCGGCACAGGGAGTTGCGGAGTACCGCTCCGGAAGCCGGGCCGTACTCACCCGCCGCCAGCAGCGACTCAGCCGGTTCACCACGGGTCCGGGACGAGCGCCCGCCGCCGTCTCGTCAGGTGCCGGCCCGCCGGCCGCGTAGGACGCCGAGGATGCTGCGGGGACGACTCACCACGGGCCGCTCGACGAGGCCTCATCGGGTCATCTCCAGGTGTCGAGGTCCGCCACGTCATCTCCGGGTGCCGAGGTCCCCGCCACGTCACCTCCAGGTGTCGAGGTCCGCCACGTCACCTCCAGGTGTCGAGGTCCCCGCCTCGCCACTCGATCAACTCCGGCCGGTCGAGATCGATCCCCTCGACCCCCTCGGCCAGCCCCGCCCTTCGCAGGAAGGACGCCACGTCACCGCGCCCGTGCGCCAGCCCGACGATCTGCCCGTGCACGGTCACCCGCCGTCCACCGGTCGAGGAGGGCGGGAACACGATCACAGGTGGGTGCCCGGCCATGCCACCACGGTCCCCCGGCCACTGCCGGAACGCATCCTGGGGATGCCGCGAGGCCAAAGGGCTCGGCTCACCGACGGCTCCCCGACCGGGCGCCGCCGCATGACCGGCAGAACGAGGGTGTGCGAACGGACGGCCCAGCCCTTCCCCGACGTCGCCCGCCATGGACCGGGACAGCCCCGGCCCACCCCGCCCACCCGCACTACTGCGTGGAGCTGCACACCATCGGCGGCGTACTCGGCGACGCCCGGGAAATCCCCATCGAGCACCGCGCGCAGGGGCACTGCAGCGGGGTCTCCGGGCAGACGGCCGCGGCGGGGATGACCAGTGGGCCCGTACGGACGACCCGGGGCCGCTCAGATACCCCTGGGGCCCTCACCGGCCGCCGAGGTCTCGGCCAGCTTCTTGAACTCACCCAGGTCGTAGTTGGCCAGCGTCGAGTCGAGGTTGGTCAGAGCACCCAGGTGCTCCACGAACCCCTTGGGGTCGTACTCGATCTGCAGGGCGACCCGGCTCGAGGTGTCATCGAGCCGGTGGAAGGTGACGACACCGGCGTGGTGGACGCCCTCGATGGTCTTCCAGGCGATCCTGTCCTGCGGGACGACCTCGGTGAGCTCGGCGACGAAGCCCTTGTCGGCACCCGGCAGGGAGAGCTGCCAGGAGAAGCGGCGCTCGTCCATCGGGTCGACCCGCCGGACATGGCTCAGGAACTTCGGCCACTGGGTGACATCGCTCCACAGAGCCCATGTGACAGCGACCGGCGCCTTGATGTCGACGGTCTCGACGAGGGAGGAGGACATGGTGCTCACCTTGCTTTCTCTCGGTTACGCGACAACGACTCGCGCTGCCGACTACCCGGCAGTCGCCGACGCACGCCTGTCTCCCCCTGAGACGGGCACCGACCAGGCCCGGGTGGGGGATGTGCGGACCGCCGGGCGACGACGGTCTCGCGGCACTCGGCGATGCGGGAGCGGAGCCGGCGCATCAGGTGGGTGTCCTTGATCCGGTCCAGCCGGCCGAGCGCGTCGATCGCCCGCACGACGAACGCCCGTGCATCGGTTCCGTGGACCGCCGTGCCGAAGCTCTCGAACGCCCGGAGGGGCAGGCCCGTTTCGCTGGGCTGCCCGACGGTCCCGGTCGACGCACCATGTACGGGTGTACGGGGCGTGCGGGGCGTGCGGGTCGTGCCGCACACCGCGTTCCACAAGTCCGTGCGGTTGCGCACTCCTCACGGTTGCGATAGCTCGCCGTTCCTCAACGGTGGCGCAACCAAGGCCGCGAGGCCGCACGTGCCGGAGCGACCAGTTCGGCCCCCAACGCGTCTTCCAGTGCCGAGAGGCCCTCCTGCACACCCTGGAGTGGCCACTCGTCCGTCGTCGAGGTACCACCGTGGATCACCGGCTGGGCGCGGAACGGAGCTCGGTGGACATCGCGCACAGCGGCGCGAACCGCATCGCTGGATACAAGGGACGTCTCAACGATCCACTTGCACGCGGCCGACCGGTTGTCGGACAGTTTCCCGTCGTCCTCGTCCTTCAGGACGGAGACCAGTGAGTCATGCCAACCGTAGAGGCCGATCAAGAGGTCCCTGTACAGGCCCTTCTTGTCATCTGTTACGTCGTCGCGCATGCAGGAGATGCGTCGACGTCCGTTCCAGGTGCGGCCTCACCGGGCCGTCTGTATAAAAGGTGGTGGCGTATAGGGATCGGAGAGAAGGATGGACGACTACCCCCTCCTCAACCTGTTCTGGACCATGCTGTGGCTCTTTTTGTGGGTCATGTGGTTCTTCCTTCTCTTCAAGGTCGTCACGGATATCTTCCGGGACCACAGCCTCAGCGGTTGGGCCAAAGCAGGGTGGCTTGTCCTCACACTCGTGCTGCCCTACCTCGGCGTCTTCGTGTATCTCATCGCCCGCGGGAAGAGCATGGGCCAAAGGGACGCGAAGCAGCTCAAGGAGCACGAGGAAGCCGTCCGTCAGTACATCCAGCAGACGGCCGGAGGCGGGAATCCTATGGGTGAGCTGGAAAAGCTCTCCACGCTCAAGGACAAGGGTGACATCACCCAGGAAGAGTTCGAGCGCGCCAAGACCAAGTTGCTGGCCTAGATCCTCGCCCGGATCCCTCGTCGCCACATGTCGCGACCTACTCCCCCAGGTCATCCGGCATCGAGCCATCTGGCGACGGAGTACGCGAAGAGTTACGGGCACCGTCATGGAAGGGCACTGGAATGGATCGGACCGGCAAGGACCAGAGGGCCGCCACCCCGTTCTTTTCCCGCCCCGGCGTCCGCCGACTTATTCCGTTCGCTCTGATCACCGCAGTCGCTCTGATTTTCATTTTTGAAAATCGCACGAGCGTCAGGATTCGCCTCCTCATCCCAGAGGTGACCATGCCGCTGTGGGGTGCCCTGCTGATCGCCTGGGGTCTGGGGATGCTCGCCTGCCTCTTCACGGTTCGTCGACGTCCAGGACGACAATCAAAACGACGGGGTCGTGAGTCTCGATAGCCGCTGGGTGCTGGGGGTTTCGCGCACAGCAGGCGATGGAGTCGAGCAGCTGCGCAGCGGACCGGTGGACCCGGCCATCCCCACAGCCGGCAGGTGACCGTGGACTCTGCCGCCGAGTGCCGGCCGATGGCTACGGGAACGGCGGCTGGACCGACGGGAAGCACTGACCGGCCTGCCGGTGTGGAACGCGCCTCACCTGCCGACTGAGCCCCGCCCCCACCCGGTCGCCGACTGTGGTGGGGCGCGGTTCACCACCCTCGGTCTTGTCCAAACGGCCATGAATGGCGCTGCGTGAGACGGAAACTGGGGTGGTGTCGGCTGCCGTCGATGTCATCGGCGGGCCGTAAAGGGGGCTGGGGTACATGGGAACGCCGCGCTGCAGGGCCGTATCCTGCAGCAGGCAGACAGGCGCTGCTGATGCGTCACAGCCGGGCGTTGCAGCCGAACGACGCCACACTCCGGGTACCAAGTGCCCGTTAACAACCAGGAGGTTGACCGGTGATCACTCCGGCCGCAGTGGGAGGAGTGGCGCTGGTCGAACTGGGCATGGCCCTGACTCCGGGACCGAACATGATCCACCTCGCCTCTCGCGCGATCACCCAAGGCCGGAGGGCGGGCCTGGTCAGCCTCAGCGGGACCGCCGTGGGATTCGTGTGTTATCTCCTGGCCGCAGCTGCGGGTCTGTCCGCGTTGTTCGCCGCCGTGCCGGTGGCGTTCACGGTGGTCAAGCTCGCCGGGGCCGCCTACCTGGCCTACCTCGCCTGGGGCATGCTCAAGCCCGGCGGCCGCTCGCCCTTCGCCCCGGCCCAGGACCTGCCTCCGGTCTCCGACGCCCGCCTGTTCTCGATGGGGCTGCTGACCAACCTGCTCAACCCCAAGATCGCTCTTATGTATGCCGCCCTGCTGCCCCAGTTCCTGGACCCGCACGCGGGCCCGGCCTGGGGGCAGCTGCTCCAGCTCGGTGGTGTGCAGATCATCGTGGGGATATCCGTGAACGGCCTGATCATGCTGGGCGCAGCACGGGTGTCGGGATTTCTGGCCGCCCGGCCCCGCGCCATGACCGCCCAGCGGTTCACGGCAGGCGGTCTGCTCGGCGCCTTCGCGCTGCGCACCGCCCTGTCCCGCACGCCTGTCTCCACCTGAGCCAAGCCCGCGTGCCTGTGATACCAGTCACGCTGTTAGCGCCGATATGGGGGCATCGACGGCACCCGTGAATGCCGGGATGCACCCCTGCGCAGCGGGGTACCCGCATGGACATGAGCATGCTTGCTTCAGTGGCCTACCGCTCGCACCACGGCGCAACGACCGTGTGGGCCTTCGTGGTCGCCATTCTCATCGTGCTGGTAGCGGGTTGGTTCATCCGACGCCGAAGGTAGTTGGCGAGACCCGCAGACCTGTCACTCAGTCCGACAGGTCCTTGGACGGCGCGGTTACCGCCGGGCCCTCGACGGGCTTGATGAACGTGCGCACGTACCGGTAAGACGCGAGGCCGCCTGCTTACCGCCGGTGACCTGGGCCTTTCTCGTGTGAACTACTTGTGGGCGCGGACAGTTTCGAACCGCCGACGTCTGCTTTGCAGGCCTGGCAGCGGCATCCGATTCATCACCGCAGCTCAGCCCGTCTGTGCGCTGTGACGGTTGACCCGGGCTGCGGACGCCGTGAAATGACGCTCCTCAAATAGCCGTAGTTGACCGCTCGATCTGGCACGTATCCGACACGATGCTCAAAGCTCAACACGCTCGCTCACGACGTCGTCAGCAGGCTCCCCATAGCGCAGCACGACATGTGCCGGCCGAAACGGAAGCGTACGCAAGCCAGGCTCCATCACCTGGAACAGAGCTGCGGCATCAGGGCCATAGGCGTAAATCACAACCTCTCCCCCGCCGAACTCATTGCCGTCGACCTCACCAACACCAGCGGCTGCGACGGCGGCCCCGATGGACCGCTCGGCTTCAAAGACCAATGACCTCTGGTCAGGTTCACCGAAGTCGTCGCCGCCCAGCGAGAAGCGAGCGACCACGGCGTGTTCCGGAGACTCGTCCGGCCAGTCGAAGAGTGCGTCCTGCATGACAACACCTTCCCACCAGGCTCTGACAGTCAACCTCTGCCACGAACACCCGAGCATGCGGCTATCAGGCCCCGCCCGCCTTCACCCCATAGCCCTCACGGGATGACTGCGTATCTGCAGAGCCCAAGCAAGAACTGGGCTTCCCTGTGAACAGGCGGCCAGCGACAATGCAGAGAAACAAGGGACCACAGGGCGGTTCCGCCAGACAAACGGGGGAAACATGGTCTTCATCATTTCCATGGCGGTCGTGTCTGCGGTCGCGATCGGGGGGTGCCTGGTCGCACTGCGGCGCCGAGGCGGCTCGGGGGAACGCGGGGCACTGGAGCGTGGGGCAGCGGACCAAGGTCTCGCACAAGGCCTGGGCGCGGCGAACGCCAAGGGCCAGAGCACAGGGTCCTGGTCCTGAGCTCTGTCGTCACCTACTACCGTCAACGCCCCCGCAGCGGCTCGCTGCGGGGGCGTTCTGGCTGGTGGGCGCGGACGGTTTCGAACCGCCGACATCTGCTTTGCAAGTTCGGCCGGACGGCCGCCCTACCCGTTCGCTCCTTGGGAGATGCCGCTGGTGACGGTCGTTCGGTGCCGTTGCTGTCCACGGTCGTTGATGTCAGTTGCGGATGTCAGGCCGTCTCCCGTGTTGTCCTCCACGCGAGGGTTACGCATCCCTCCTCGACGTGCCACCAACCCTTGCCCTCGCCGTGGTCCAGCAGCTGTTGCACCTTAAGGAGATCAACCTCCGGAGGCACATTCAGAGCGATCATGCTGAACTGATCCACTCCCTCGCCACCCACCCGGAGTTCCCAGAAGGCGTTGAGCACGCTCTGCCGCGCTGCTGCGGAGCCGCCGTCCCGGAGCACGATCAATCGGATCGTGCAGTTCTCAGAGCTCCGGACCACTTCTCCGGCCCAGAGCCGGCCGTCAGCGTCGGCATGCGTGCGTACCACATCGCCATTCGCTGTCCCACGAACGAACCACGGGGTGTTGGCCAGACACGCTGTCCCATCACCCAGGTCGACGGCCCACACGTTCTCCGCGCCAACCGGGGGCCACCCGTCTTCGTCAACCTCGAGGCGAAAGCTGACCTTTACGTGATTCGATTCGATCGTCGTCATCACGACAGAGTGCACGATACGACCGTCCCGCCGGCCGCCGCCCCTGGGCTCCGAGCTTGGGAGAATGGATCGCTGCTTTGTAAGCCTGGCCTCTGCCCTAAGACAGTCCCACCAGGTCAGAAACTCTGCCGCGGTGCATGGACGGACTGCGGAGGCTGGCCCTCTTTGCACCCCAAGTGACCGTCACTGACCGCCCCATCTGGCACGCAACTGGCACGGCGACATCAGCCGCTCAGTCAGTGCCCAGACTGGTCACTCGAGCGGCTGAAGAGCAACCGGGAGCTGTTCCTTGTTGGGCCATGTAAAGGTCCGGTCAGGTTCAAGGCGCGCATCTCCCCAATGGATCGCATGGATGCCGTTCTCCGGATCTGCTGTGAAGAACACGCACACGAGCTTCGTAGACGCACCCAGTTCCTCGAATGCCTCGTGCAATTCGAGGTAGTCCTCCGTTGTCAGGTCGTCATCGAGTTCGAAGAGGGCATCCGCAGGTTCCGGGCCGTGTGCTCTAAAGAGACGGCGCCGCGTAGGGGAAGTGTTGGAGGCCAGACGTGCCCGGTCAAGCGGCCTTGGCTGGTCCGCGTACCTGTATGGGAAGAGGGCGTGATCGTTGATCACGGCGTACTCGTATCCCCGAACGTCTCTCACGGACTCCCCCAGTTCACGCGCCGCGTCTGCCAGGTTCTCGCGCACCGCCTCGGCCAAAGTGGAACCATACGGGCTCCGCTTCTTCAGTCCGGCCGTGAGGTGCACGGCGTGGGCCCGAGCATGCGCCCGAGCCAGTTGAACCGGAAGCGCAGCGGCAAGCTTGGCGGCACTTCGCCCAAATCGCTCAACTGCCCAGTCCGAGGGCACCGCCTGTTCCCCACCCAACACGGACATACATCATCCCCTCCCAGATCGCCCCATCTACTGATGACTGTGTGACAGGCACACGAAGCAGGGGCAAGGGAGCGATCCGGCCACATGGTGCAAAAGTGAACCGAGCCCCTCGATGCGAACTATCGGCACGACGGTCACTGAGGTCTGTCGGCCTGTCCACGCGAGGGATGGGGACCCGCAGCGGTTGCTGATAGTCGCTGTGGTTGCGGTACTTCTCTGCTGTACTGCTGGCCGTGGGGATAGACCAATACGGGGTGGTGGAACCGTGAGTGCAGGCGGACGCGGAGTGCTGGGAGTCGTGGGCACAGCAGCCGATGGAGTCGAGCAGCTACGCACCGGCTTGGTGGTGCCAGCCATCGCCCTCGGCTGGCAGGTAGCCGTGACCCTGACGCCGAATGCCGGCCGATGGATGAGGGAGAACGGCGAGCTCGACCGACTGGAGGCGCTGACCGGTCTGCCGGTGCGGGATACGCCGCGCCTGCCAACTGAGCCGCGACCGCACCCTGTCGCCGACTGCTACGTCGTCGCTCCAGCAAGCGCGAACTACGTCGCCAAGCTCGCGACGGGCATCGCCGACAACCAAGCATTGACTCAGATGGGCGAGGCGCTCGGCACAACCGGTGTGTCCGTGGTGGTGTTCCCTCAAGTCAACGCAGCGCATGCCCGGCACCCGGCGTGGGGGCGTCATATCGCGAGCCTGCGGAAGGCAAACGTGAAGCTGGTTTATGGACCTGACGTCTGGCCGCTGTACGAACCCCGCGAGGGGCCCGCAGATCGAGAACTCCCCTGGACCGCAATTTTGCAGTCTGTCCATTCACCGCGGCTGCCCGCTGGGGCGGGCTCGTAGCGGGCACGCCGATACAACGGCTAACCGATCCGGGCGACAAATCAAGCAGTTTGCCCACTGCCGGATGAATGACCGCCTTGATGGAGGAAGTGATGTATCGCAGATACGATGCTTTCGATGAAGTCCAAGGCGGCATTTACATCGTCTGCGTAAATCTCATTTTGCTCAAATGGAGGGATGGGACTAATATCGGATTCGTGTGCGATTGCATTTCTTCGCGTCACGATAAGCTTCAATTCTTGCTTAATGCCCTTGACGGGCTTACCTGTAAATACGGCAACTTCACTCCATAGCTCGCCGTCACTCACTAGGCGTATCGCATCAGCGATCTTATCAGGAGCCTGGAATGAGAGAAACGAATGCCGTGAACGCACTACGTCTTCTAGCCACCCCACACCTCCCTCGTCCTTGTATTTCAAGACCGCTGATAGCGGAACTTGGAATCGAAGCATTGCCGCCGGGAAGGAATCCGAATCAAATAGACGAAGCAGTCGTATCCGAACTTCCTCATGGACATACCTATCCAGAGCACTGACACCCTGTACCAGAGCGCCACGAACTAGATCGTCAAGTTGCAGGGCGCTGGTAACTTGCGCGCGCAAGACGGCAGCGGTTCCCAGCGAGTGACGGGCCGCGGTGATATGCCTACCGAATTCTGCGAAAGCAACACTCTGCACTTCCTACGCCCCGGGCTCTTCCGTAGGTGCCACCACTGGCGGCAAGGCTTCGATAACGTTCCCCTCTGCCGCGGTTACCAACTTTTCAATCCTTAGCGCCAATTCGGAAAATTCGGCATGGAATCGTTCGGTGGACTCGATATTCGTCTCTAGGACGACGCCGACGTTGGGAATCTGATCCTCAGTTAGGGCAAAAACTGGAGTGCTGCGCTCTTGAGATACGCCGATGAGACTGTTGAAGTCAGCGATGTAGGCCAATGCCATGTCTTGACCAATTCCTGCAGCCCTGTAGGTTGCGGCGGGCAGGAGCTGGTCGGTCTTTAGGAGCGCCGGACGCAGGTTTGAATCAAATGCCTGGCCGATCTCATTGATCCATCGTTGGAACGCAGATGCAGGCTTTCCGGCGCGAGGGCGGAAACGTTGAACGATGGTTCCGAGAACCTTTACTTGACGATCGGGGAATGGGTAAGCCGCTTCTGCCAAAATCCCCATATTTGATGCTTGGGAAGCCCACTTCTTCCAACGCGGAAGAACGCGTGAAAGTGAATCAATTGCCATAAGAGAAAAGAAGTCAGGAGCCACGGGGACGATTACGTAGTCGCTAATGCCTACAAGGTTTTGATTGATCGCACCCAATCCGGGGCTCATGTCGATTAGGACATAGTCTGCCCCAATAGAGTTAGCCGTGACGTCAATTGCATAGGAAAGGCTTCCGGGGACATTCTGTAGTGCCTGGATTGACCCAGAAAGCTCCTGCGCAATTCCGAGGGTCACCTCATATTCCGCTAGCCTGATGTCGCCAGCCATAAGATGGAGGCCCTCTCTTCCTGGCACCTTCACTGTCGTGACAGGTTCGATCGGCCGCGGTCGTCCTTCAAACGCCGGAGCAACTGCAGAACGGACGGTAGCGTCGCCGTGATTTCTGTAGAACTCCTCAAGTTCTCCGGCCCCCCTGAACCCCATTACCATGCCCGTTAGGTTGCATTGGGGGTCAGTGTCGACCATCAGCACTGTGTGGCCGCGTTCAGCGAGCATCCACCCAACGTGGAACACGCTTGTTGTCTTACTGACACCCCCTTTGTGGTTGAAAAAGGCAATTCTGGTAAGACTGTTCTGATTGGTTGTCATGTGGCACAGCATGGCAGAAGGAGGCTGCGTTAGTCCCGACTTCTTACAGAGACGACCGGCGGAGGATGAACCCGCTCTGGTCAGGCCCACCCACCACTCACCCCAGCTCCCATCCCGTCCGCCTTCGACCCACACACCGTGGAGCAGGCGTGGTTCAGGGCGTCAAGGTGGAGCGCGCCACTGTACGAACGACCTTGACGCCCTGGGCCTCGCCTGCTCGGCTTTGCCTGGGTCGAAGGTGGTCGGGATGGGAGCCCACAACGCTCTGATCACCAGAAACGTGGTCAAGCTCGTTCCTGCCCCTCGGGTGCAGTCGCGGGAGCTGAAGCCGTGGGACCTGGAGGAGACGACGACCTTCCTGGAGGCTGCGAGGAAAGATCCTCTGTACGCGGCGTTCGTGCTCGCCGTGGCTTTGGGACTGCGGCGGGGTGAGGTCCTTGGACTCCGCTGGTCAGACATCGACCTGGAGCGCCGCACGCTCACCGTGCGGAATCAGATTCAGCGGGTGCAGAAGGAGCTGTACGCGGACTCCACGAAGAACCGCCGCACGCGCGCCATCCCCGTACCGCTCATGTGCGTGGCGCCGCTGCGCTGGCAGCGTCTCCGTCAAGCCGCGCAGCGCCGCCACGCAGGGCAGGCCTGGCATGACAGCGACTACGTGTTCACGACCAGGACTGGGCGAACGATCGAGCCGAGAAACCTCAGCAGGTCGTTCGAGCGGCTCACGGAGGATGCGGGACTGCGCCGCATTCGTCTGCACGACGCTCGGCACGGCTGCGCGACGCTCCTGTTCGCCGCAGGTGTGCCGGCGCGGGTCGTGATGGAGATCCTGGGTCACTCGCAGATCGCCGTCACGATGAACATCTACACACACGTCTCCGACCAGAACCGACGTGAAGCGATGAGCCACATGGACCGGCTCCTAAAACGTCGCATTTAGTTGCAGCGGGACGCCGTGGCTTCGAATCAGTCCTAGGTTCGGAGCCACGGCCACCCTTACCTTCGGAGTCAAGTAGATATCGCTCGAAACAGTTGGGCAGGTCATTTCGCAGAGAAGATCTCTCGCATCTTCTCTGCAAGGAAACGCATATCCTCTGACTCCCTCAGGCGCCGTTGCGACCCTTCTGAAAAGTTGGAAAACTTAGCAAGAGAGGCAAGCACTACGACCTTGAGTGACTCCCCCAGCCAATAAAGCTCTACGGTCGAAGCACCCTCACCTTTCCCTTTATCGTGATGCACCATCCGGTTTCGAGCGTTAGTAATTTCCAACGCCCACCGACGAGCATCACATCCAAGGAGATCTACGATCCCAGCGAACTCCGCGAGTTCCCTGAGGCGATCACGCAACCTCGGCTCGTTGGAATAAACGATCTGCTGACTCAGCCATCCTCTGTAGTTCTTGGGCACGTAGCGAACGAGCATCTTACGGAAATGTTTGTACTCATCCGCCGGGCGAAGCTCGTTCGAGAATTCCATCCTGTGGAGCGTTTCCGCAGCCGACACCCTATTGAAGAACTGATTTTCGATATACATACTGCTATAGATGGGAGACAGCAGAAGACCTGTAAGTACCCTGCGTTCACGTATGAAGCCCATCCACCCTGCAACAGCCGCCATTCCTCCAATCGCCGAAAGACTAAGCGGCATATCACCGACTTTCTTATCCTTGGCACGTGAGTATGGCATCTGTTGGCCATACAACTGCACCCCCTCACGAGACCGGCGCGATTCCTCACTCCCATCCTCGGCAACTTGCAAAGTCACATTCGTCGGGATAGTGACAGCGTCAGATGTCGCCGTAATAAGGTCCTGCAAGACAGTCAGGTCGCCAGTCACTCTTTCGAAATCTACCGGGGCGTCATAAGACACGCGAAGTGAGCAGTCCTGCTCGAACCCCGGATTCTTATCGCTCCCCAGAATCTTCCAGGAGCCGGTAAGGGCCACCTCGTAGCCATCGCATTGCACTTTCTCGACTTCGGCGGGCTCCAGAGTCAGAGTTGCCTTGATAAGCTTTTTTCGATCCTCACCAAATGTAAATTCTCGAGATACCGAGTTCCTATCGGCCCATGCGTACAGGTTGTTAAATCTGACCGAAAGGCGCGAGAACATAGGGTTCTGCGAATCAACCAATTGCTGGCCAGCGAACAGAAATTGAGCTCTATAGACTTCCCTGAGGAACCCCGGGGACTCGAACTTTCGACTCTTCCGGGAGCACCCCTTAAGAGTCAAATAGCGCTTACCGGCCACACCAATGACGACCTCAGGGGCTGGCTTCTCCTCGTCTCCAAAATCGTCTTCAGAGAAGCTACCTATGAGATGA
This sequence comes from Streptomyces sp. B1I3, assembly GCF_030816615.1. NCBI lineage: Bacteria > Bacillati > Actinomycetota > Actinomycetes > Kitasatosporales > Streptomycetaceae > Streptomyces > Streptomyces sp. B1I3. The sequence continues at coordinate 5,633,403 of NZ_JAUSYD010000001.1, read as the reverse complement.
AGGAGCGTCCCTGTGCTGGGGTCAAAAGAAATCCGACCAGCAACTTGAGCGCTCTCGTCGCCCGGCAGCCAGAAAAGCCCATCACTCTCGAACGCTTCCACGTACTCATCGCCCCCAAGGCACTGTGGCTAAGAGGGCTCAGCATAGAAGCCTCGGCATGTACGCGTGCGGGGTTTAACTGCACCCGGCTCACGCCGAGATTCTGGGACGTCAGTCGTACCCCGAGGGACGAAACGGGAAGACCACGGCGCCAGACCGGGTGCGCGACGCTACCTGGCCAGAGTCAGAACGGACTCGATGCCGTCAGGAGCTACCGTCAACGCCCCCGCAGCGGCTCGCTGCGGGGGCGTTCTGGCTGGTGGGCGCGGACGGTTTCGAACCGCCGACATCTGCTTTGTAAGAGCAGCGCTCTACCCCTGAGCTACGCACCCGTGGATGAAGGAACAGGTTACATGGCTCCCGGCCACGGCCGTAATCCGGTTCCCGCCCGGCCCTGATCCGGCGCGGCCCGGCCCGTGCCCCGACGCGCCGGAGGCCGTGGAGGGCGGATGCGGGGGATATCCCCACCCCCGAGACGGTAGCCGTCCGGATCGTGGTGGGGGGTGGGGCGTACATACGGTGGGGGCACATCGGCGGCGTCAGCAGGGGGACTCGATCATCATGACCATCCGTAACCGCACCAGGACACTCATTGCCTCCGGGGGCACCCTCCTTCTCGTCGCGGGGCTCAGCGGCTGCGGCAGTGCGGACGTGGACGACGCTCCCCTCGAGCACAAGTCGTTCGCCTTCAGTGGGAAGACGCTGACCATCGATTCCGAGAACTCGACGCTGGAGCTCGTACCCGCCGATGTGGATCAGATCGAGGTGACCCGCCGGGTCGACGGGTGGGTCGTGTTCGGCAGTGGGCCCGACCCCGTGTGGAAGCTCGAGGGCGACAAGCTGACGCTCCGCGTGAAGTGCAGCGGCGTGATCAGCAACTGCGGCTCACGCCACCAGGTGAAGGTCCCCCGCGACCTGGCGCTTTCCGTCGACGGTGCCAACGGCGAGGTCATCGCCTCCGGGTTCACCACCCCGCTCACCCTCGCGTCCAGCAACGGTCAGGTGGTCGTGCGCGACTCCGAGGGGCCTCTGGAGCTGGAGAGCGACAACGGCTCCGTCGTGGCCGAGCGGGTCTCGGGGGACTCCGTGATCGCGCGGTCGAGCAACGGGTCCATCGACCTCGCCTTCAGCCAGGCACCGAATCTGGTGGACACCGTCAGCGACAACGGGAGCGTGACCATCGACCTGCCGTCGGGCAAGGGGCCGTACGCCGTCTCCGCGTCAGCCGACAACGGGGACGTCTCCGTCGACGTGCCCCGGAGCGACTCCAGCCCGCATGTGGTGAAGGCGCGCAGCGACAACGGTGAAGTCACTGTCCGAAGTGCGAACTAATCGACCCGTGTGTTCGTCCTTACCGGGTGGGAGAATGAACCGGGCAGGGCGAATCGGCACGGGAGAGGGATGTGACGGCGACACACACGCGGCCGCAGGCGAAAGCGAGTGGGAGTTGCGCCGTCAAGGACGTCCTGGTGCTGATGCTGCTGCCGGTGCCGCTGATCGCCGCCGCGCTGCCCGCCGCCTTCGCGGGCGGAGGTACGCGGCGCTGGTTCGGGGGCCGGGGGGAGAACCAGCGGGCCGACGCGCAGGCGGCGAAGGACGCGGCAGCCGAGGCCTTCTACGAGCTGGACACGGCTCAGCGCGATCTCAAGATCTCCATCGAGACGATCATCGCCGTGGACAGTTCGCCACGTGCCCGCCAGGCGGTTGAGGACTTCGCCTCGCTGGGCCGGCGCATCGACGAGGTGAGCACCGGTTACATCACCGCGGTCGACGCGCACGACCTGGACCGGGACGACCTGGAGCCGTCGGCCGCCGCCGGAGCGAGGACGCAGCTGACCCGGGCGAAGGACGAGCTCGTGCGGGTGAAGGGCGAGCTCGACCGGTTCGGGCAGGGCCTCGGGCCGCTGCTCGGCAGCGCGGAGACCCAGCTCGCCCGGCTCGCTCCCGCCGTGGAGCGTGCCCGTCAGGCACTGCTCGCCGCAAGCAACGCGCTGGACGCGGTGAGGGCGTCAGGACTGCGCGCGGATGATCTCGCGGCCCGGCTCGCGGCCCTGGCTCCGGAGCTGACCAAGCTCAACGAAGGCGCTGGGCGCCACGGTGTGGCGGAGACGCTGCAGCGGGCGGATCAGGTGCTGCGCGACGCCGAGGCGGTGCGGGCGGAGGCCGACCGGCTTCCCGAGCGGGCCGCCGAGATCGACCGCAGGCTCGTCACGCTGCGTACCCGGGCCCAGGCGCTGACGACCCGCACCGGGCAGGTC